>JALEGJ010000091.1 GCA_022763115.1 Aquisalinus sp. | reverse complement strand
GATCTGCTGAAAGACGAAGCGGGGTCCAATCCGGCAGAAAAGATGAAGGAAGAAGACCAGTGAATATCATCGAAGAACTTGAACAGGAACATATGGCAGAACTCGGCAAGGAAGTGCCCGAGTTTGATGCCGGAGATACGCTGCGTGTCAGCGTGAAAGTGCGCGAAGGTACACGCGAACGTCTTCAGGCGTTTGAAGGTGTCTGCATCGCCCGTGGCGGCAAGGGCCTGAATGAGACATTCACCGTCCGCAAGATTTCCTTCGGTGAAGGTGTTGAGCGTGTATTCCCGATTTATTCCCCGCTGGTAGACAAGGTTGATGTGGTCCGCCGTGGTCGCGTGCGCCGTGCCAAACTGTACTACCTGCGCGGTCGTACAGGGCGTGCAGCGCGGATCACCGAGAAGCAGGATTTCAAGAAAAAGACTGCAGAATAAACAATCAGGCCTTCCCAAGAGCGCTCTATTGAAAAAAAGGTGGTCAATGACCACCTTTTTTAATGCGTCAGGCGTTGTTGAAATACCATGCATGAGGGGTTTGCTTCCGGCCCGTTTTCGCGAGATAACAGACGCAAGGGGAAGAGGACGAGAGAGATGAAATTGCTTCAGAGGATCATGACCGGCACCGCGGGTTTTGCAGCTGTCATATATGTTGCAGGGTTCTTCCTTGATGATGAAGTCTCGTTGACGCGCAACATCCTCATCGATGCACCCCGCGAGCAGGTTTTCGATCTGGTCGCTGATTTCAATAACTGGGACGACTGGTCCCCGTGGAATGCATTCGACCCTGACGCCATATATGACGTCACCGGCAAGGATCGGGGGCAGCGCATGGTCTGGGAATCTGATCATCCGGCAATCGGCGAAGGTGCGCAGACAGTCGTTTTCTACGAACCGCCCCGCATGATCGAAACACGTCTGGATCTTGGCGGTTGGGGGGATGGCTATGGCGCCTTCGTTCTCATAGAAGACGAACAGAAAGGTGGCACACGGATTTACTGGCAGTACAATGGCGAGATGCGCCGTGGCAAACCGTTCCTGCTCAAGCCGATCCACACATATTATGGCCTGTTCATGGATGAAATGCTGGCCCCGACATATGAGCGCGGGTTGCAGCAGCTAAAGCAACTGGCAGAAACGTCGGGGTCAGAGGCGGCGATGGCTGATGCCTCGGTGGAAGCAGAAGTTTCCCGTCAGTAAGCCGGTCTTAATTCGCTCAGCGGGATTTTTCGCTCCCTGACAGTCTCGCCATTTTCATCCGTAAGGCGCAGTAAGACGACTTCTTTTTCCCAGTCGATATCAATCACACCGAAATTGGCATCATAGAACATGTCGCCAATCCGGTGTGGTCCGGCTTCCTGCCTGAAGTCAGGCGCTGTCACATCGCGCCAGGCGCTGAGCGGTGCATTCAGAGACGATGATGTGATTTCGTAAAGCGGGTAGGTGGTGACCAGATTGCGGCGATAGATACCACCTGCATGACGGTCACCGGAGACAAAAATGACATTCTCCGCACCCGTCGCGCTGATCGTGGCATAGAGTTTTTCACGTTCTTTCGGCAGCGTGCGCCAGGCTTCCCAGCCATGCCCGTCAGCGATTACCTGAATGGAAGAGGCAATAATCCGCAAGTCTGCCGGCTTGCGCAACTCCTGGGTCAGCCACAGCCATTGTTCGTCCCCCAGCATTGTCTTGTCGGGGTCTGTATCCGGCAAATAACGCTCCTTGCCCGGTGCGTTACGCTCATTGGTTTCTTTCAGGTCCGAGCGAAAGAACCGTGTGTCCAGCATAAGAATCTGAACGCGTTTGCCGTCTTCGCTGCCGATCATCCGCGAGTCATAAATGCCGGGGCGTGCCCGTACGGGGCTGTCTTCAGGGATGGCCCAAACTTCCTCGAACAGGGCCTCTGCATCTTCCCGGTACTGAAAGCTGGCACCATTATCGTTCAAGCCATAATCATGGTCGTCCCAGGTAACGAGCAACGGCGTCTGTTGGCGCAGAGTCGCAAAAGGCGCGCTTTCAGCAAGTTTTGCATAGGCATCATGCAGCTCCGGCAGGCCGGGCTCCCCGGAATAATTGTCCCCATACACATTATCGCCGATGAACAGAAAAACATCAGGTTCTGAACGGGCAACCGTGTTCCAGATCGACTGATCGTCCTCCTGTTTCAGGCAGGAGCCAAAAGCAATCCGCGTGATCGTCTTGCCTGTATCCAGCATGGCGGATGGCATCGGCGTGATGCGCTTCTGCGTTTTGTCAACCAGAGGCTGTTCTTCAACAGGTGCCTGCGTTTGCGTGCTTGCACAGGCAGCAACAGCCAGAAGCGACGAAGCCAGCATCAGTTTCGCAAAGTGTCTCATCTCAAAATCCCTCACCATTCCGTGTCATGGGAATACGCCTTATGCGTGACAGTTTCTTGTCAGCGACAGATTTATAACCGAGCCCAGCCTACTCGCTGGCTAGCGTTTCATCAGGTTCTTCCGCACGGAAGTCGCCTTCCATGTTGGCGGCCATCCAGACGAAGGCGGCATAAGCAGCAACATTCTGGGCAATATCGTCCGGGTCGATCTTGTCGAGCGTGTCGTCCGGCGTGTGGTGCAGATCAAAATAATCCCAGCCATTCTGCTTCAGCGTCACAACCGGCACACCACGCTGCCGGATTGGTCCCATGTCGGGTCCACCAGAGGCCATGTTGCCCCCCGGCCCGATGCCAAGCGGTGCCAGCACTTTCACCATTTCAGCGGCGCGATCCAGCTTGTCTTCGCCAAAGCGTGTCTCGAAGCGCCAGATGCGTCCGGCCCCGAAATCAGACTCGGCCCCGACAATATGCTTGTCGAGGTCGTCCGCATATTCCTCGGCATAGGCCCGCGCGCCATAAAGGCCGACTTCCTCGGCCCCAAACATGACGACACGGATCGTGCGCTCCGGGCGGCGGCCTGTTTCGCGGATATGGTCGATAATCATCTTGCCCGCCCCGACCGTGATGCCAACACCCGCGCCATCATCAACAGCGCCGGTGCCAAGGTCCCAGCTGTCGAGGTGCCCGCCAATCACGACAATCTCGTCACTCTTGCCTTGAATCTCGGCAATCACATTGCCAGACGGGCGCATCCCGGGAGACTGGACATCAATGGCCAGCCAGACAGTCACAGAGTCATCGCGCTCAAGCGCCCGCTGCAACTGGTCGGCATCTGGCGCAGAAAGCGCGGCGATAGGCACTTTCGGCACATCTGCGTCATACCGCATCTGGCCCGTATGCGGGAAACGGTGCTGGCTCGTACCTACAGATCGGATCAGTGCTGCCACAGCGCCGCGCTTGCCCGCTTCATTGGCAGCGCCAGAGCGTTTTTGTACCGCAACGCCATATCCGGAGCCGTCTTGCGTGCGCGTCATGTACTCGTCAACGAATACGATTTTGCCTTCCAGCCCTGTCATGGGGGCATCGCGCAACGCCTGCAGCGTCTCGAAACGAACGATTTCTGCCTCAACGCCTTCATCGGGCGTGCCGACGCTGCCACCCAGCGCCGTAATTCTCAGTTTCTGCGGGAAAGGGGAGACGATTTCAGCATCTTCGAAGCTGCGCTCCCAATAAGGGATTTCAAACGGCTCAACGCGCACATTCTTGAAGCCCAGTTCTCTGAATTTGGCGACACCCCACTCCCGGGCCCGCTCCTCGGCCTCTGACCCGGCAAGACGCGGCCCCACTTCCGTGGTCAGGCTTTCAACCACCTCGTAGCCGATTGTGCTATCAAGGCTCTTTTCAATCAATTCCCGGGCCTCATTTTCAACCCGTGGTGTAATATAATCCTGGGAGAGGGCCGGTTGAGCCGTCATAAGCCCCAAAAAAACTGCTGAAATGGCGAGGTGGCGCATGAAAAGTCTCCCTGAACAGTGATTGAGGTCTCTTAACAGCCCCAAATGTCACACGCAAAGACAAGAATGCGTGTGAGGTCGGTTAATCTATTAACCCCCCCTCAACCTTCTGTTAAGGTGCCATTAACCAGTGGGGAATTGAGACAGATGGCCAAGTTTTACAAGATTGATGATATCAACCAGGTTGATCTGAATGCCTTGATCAAAATGCTGCCCGGCGCACCGATGTGGAACCCGTTCTCCACGCAAGCGCGCTATATCGCAGCTATTTTGCGCTCATACGACACGCTAAAACGGTATGAAATCAACACACCGCTGCGCATCGCGCACTTCCTTGGTCAGGGCCTGATCGAAACAGGCTTCCTGCGGTATGCCGAGGAAAACCTGAATTACAGCGCGCGCGGCTTGCGCGCCACCTTCCCCAGCCGTGTGACAGAAGAGGAAGCGCAGCGCCTTGCGCGTAATCCGGAAGCGATCGCCAACCACGTTTATGCGCGTGAAAGCCTTGGCAACACATCTCCGGGTGATGGCTGGAAATACCGCGGACGCGGTTTCTTCCAGTTGACCGGCAAGGACAATTATCGCCGTTATGGTGAAATAGCGGGGATTGATCTCGTCAACAATCCGGACATTCTGAGCAAGGATCTGAAAGTCTCGGTTCAGGTGGCGGCAGCTTACTTCGCGTTTGTCAATCTTGGCACGTTCGCCGACCAGAATAACGCCCGCGCCGTCTCGCGCGGCGTCAATCTGGGTAATCCCAATTCAAGCCGCCATGCCCATGGCGAGGAAGATCGCGTCGCCTGGACCCAGCGTGTGCTGGCGCTGTTTGATAACCCGGATCAGATACTTGTTGAGGATGGTGAAGAGTCTCCCGGCGTTCCTGTCGTGGCAGCCGGTATTCAGCCAGGCTCAACTGGACCCGACGTCAAGGATTTGCAGGAGAAACTTGTCCAGCTCGGATATCCGGCCGGTACGCCTGATGGGGTGTTTGGTCGCAAGACGTCGCAGGCTTTGATCCTGTTCCAACATGATTTCGGTCTTGAACAAACCGGCATCGGGGATAGTGAGACGCTTGAAGCTCTGGATCAGGCCATCTCGGAAGACACGCGCGGCAATGTTGATATTTACCGCGATGCCCAGCGCGATCGGGAAGTGCGCCGGGAAGTAGGCGCAAACGACAATATGGGCGCTGGTGGTGCCATCGCCGGTGCCGGTGGTGCTGCCGGGGTCGCCAATGAAACTGGTGCCCTTGATGAAATCATCGAGCAGGGCACGGAGATTTATAACGACATAGCGGGCCGAGCCGAAGAGGCGGCGGACGACACTGCCGAACTGTCTGATGAGACGCCGGTAGAAGAAACACCAGATGCGGATCTTTCTGAAGATAGCGACACTCCTGTTGAAGAAGATACTACCGAGGAGCCCGAAGCGGATATGCCTGACGAGCCTGAGGTGGTTGACGAAACAACCACCGGGACGGAAGTGCCTGCGCCAATGCCACAGGAGCGGTCTGTTGACGGTGCGAAAGACTGGACGATGATTATCATCTTTTCCATCGTTATCCTGATTGGTCTTTATATCATCTTCCGTGCACGACGTCGCCGCCAGATGGCCGAGGATATCTATCGCAATGATTTCTGATGCCCATTTGAAGGTTGCCGCCGGAACCATCCAATGAGCATGACGTTTCTTCATTGCAGAAATGATGGAGAAGCTTAATGACCGAGCGTTTAAGTGACAGCCCTGACATACAGGGTGAAGGAAATTATAAAGCGGCCCGCAAGTACCAAAAAGCACAACACGAATTTGCCGAGAATGGGCCAGTCAAAAGAAAAGCCAAAGAGGCCGCCGAAGCCTTGAATACTGATGAGGCGGGCGAATTGGAAAAGGCGCGGCGGGAAAGCGCCGACAAGGCCAAAATCTGAAAAGATTTTTTGTGAAGCTGCAAATAAAGGGGCCCGATCTATGGGCCCCTTTTCTGTCCGTGGTATGTTACTGAAATTGGGCTCAGTCGAGCTGATGAAGGTCAAAATATGACGCGTCTTGACGTTTATCTTGTGGAAAAGGACCATTGCGACAGCCGGGCGCGGGCGCAGGCGGCAATCAAGGCCGGGCGTGTGCGCTTGAATGGTGTGGCCGCGACCAAACCTTCCCAGAGCGTTGGGGCAGCAGATGAAGTGGTGTTCGAGGGACAGGCATTTGAGTATGTCTCGCGGGGTGGTCTCAAGCTGGAAGCCGCCTTGCGCACGTTTGACATACAGATAGTGGATAAAACCTGCCTAGATCTTGGCGCGTCCACGGGCGGCTTCACGGACGTATTGCTGCGGGCAGGGGCCGCTAAAGTGTACGCCGTGGATGTGGGGCACGGACAATTACATCCGGATATTGCCGGAGACGCGCGCGTGGTCAATCTGGAGCGCACGCATGTGAAGGATTTATCACTCGCCCTTGTGCCGGAGCCGATTGAGGTGCTCGTTTGTGATGTCAGTTTTATCAGCCTGAAGAAGGCCTTGCCGCCAGCACTTGCCTTATGCGCGCCGCTGGCACAGCTATTGGCGTTGATAAAGCCACAATTTGAAGTGGGGCGGCGTGAAATAGGCAAAGGCGGTATCGTCAAACCAACCGAGGCGAACACTGTCGGTGTCGCACAGGATATTGCCCGATGGCTTGAAATGCAGAACTGGCGGACTTTTGGTCTGATCGAGAGCCCGATCAAGGGCGGTGATGGCAATACGGAGTTTTTAATTGGCGCGACCAACTAGGCATAAGCGTAAGGGCAGGCGGCAGAGCAGTCCGCCATCGAGAGAAGAAATCGTCTCAATCGGCGCACTGGGTGGTGCAGGCGATGGCGTGGCCGACATTGCGGGCAAAACAGTTCATGTTCCCTTTGTTCTGCCGGGCGAAAAGGCAAAAATCTCTGTGCAGGGACAGAGAGTAAAACTGCTGGAAATACTGGAGGTATCAGCAAACAGGGAAGAGCCGCAATGTATGCATTTTGGACCGCACGGAGATCGTTGCGGTGGCTGTGCCCTGCAGCATTTGCCAACAGCTGACTATACAAGCTGGAAGCTGGAGAAAGTTCACAAATCCCTCTCGCAGGCCAGGCTGACGGAAGTGGAAGTCCTGCCGCTCAAAACCTCCCCGCTGGAAAGTCGCCGCCGGGCGAGTTTCGCCATTGAGCGTCAGGCTGGGGAGATTGTCTGCGGTTTTCATGAACGCCAGACGCACAGGCTGATTGGCCTGAAAGAATGCCTGATCCTGTTGCCAGCCCTGTTTGATGCTCGGCAACATATTGTGAAGGTCCTGCGCTCCTTGTTTGAAGCGCATCCGGGCTTGAAATTATCGGTGCACATTACAGCCGTCGATAATGGTCTCGATACGGACATCAGTGGCCCGTTGCATGATGAGGATTTGAGTTTGCAGCAGCGGCAACATCTCGCGGCCCTCTTGCCGGATACGCCAATCAAGCGCCTGACCATCAATGGCGACGTTTTCTGGCAAGGTGAGCAGCCTGTCATTTCACTCGCAGAAACGCCTGTGCCGCTGCCGCCGCGTTCTTTTCTGCAGGCAACGAAACAAGGCGAAGTGGCCTTGCAGGAAATTGTCAGGTCCGGCACGCGCGGCGCAAAAAAAATTGCAGACCTTTTTTCCGGCTGCGGCACATTCACTTTTGCTGCCCTCGCTGAAGGTGCGAGCGTCCATGCAGTTGAGTCCGATGCAAGCGCGATCCAGGCAATCAATCAGGCCCGCAAATTGTCCGGTCAGCCTGTGACGACGGAAATGCGTGATCTGTTTCACCAGCCGCTGATGCCGCCAGAGCTGAACACGTATGACGCAGTTATCATTGATCCGCCGCGCGCCGGGGCAGAGGCGCAGGCACAGCAACTGGCCCGGAGCAATGTGCAAAAAATAATATCCGTCTCCTGCAATCCGAAAACCTTTGCCCGTGATGCAGCCATACTGGTGGGGGGTGGATACAGTCTGGAGGCCGTCCAGCCAGTGGACCAGTTCCTGTTTTCGCCCCATATTGAAGTGGCAGGCATTTTCACGAAAGGCTGAGAAATGGCCAATCCGTTCATGGGGAATACCTTCGCTTCTGGCGCGCGCCGTGCAGCATATGCGGCGCGGCAGATGGCTCGGATCGGTTTTTTCACTGCGCATTATATGGCGGGCCGTCATGTCATCGGTCCGGTTACCAGCCCCGGGAATGTGCCATCGCCCAGTCGCTTCGGGGTCTATGACCAGAAGGCGCTGGTCGGATCATTCCGAAAATTATTTCGGGACGAGTGGCGCGCGATTGACGCTGGCATCTACAAGATGCCGCATGATCTGCGCGGCCTGCCGCACTGGCGCAAGTTAATGTCGGGTAGCCGGGATTATATGCGTGAGGCGCGCGAGGTTTCTGCCCGCGCGCATCGTCATGGCCATTCGGAAGTGAGGGACGTTGCCGCTGAAAAAAAATATCCGCGTTATTACCTGCAGAATTTCCATTTCCAGAGTGATGGCTGGCTGTCAGAGGAGTCTGCGCGCGTTTATGACATGCAGGTGGAAACACTTTTCACCGGCGCAGCAGATGCCATGCGCCGGCAGGCCCTGCCTTTCATCCGGGACGAACTTGTGCGGTTGCGTGGCAAGGGCCAGCCAGACGCGGAAACGACGTTTGTGGACCTGGCATGTGGCACCGGGCGGCTGCTGTCTCACGTAAAAGATAATTTTGAGGGTCTACCCGCAATCGCTATTGACCTCTCCCCTGATTACCTTGCCCGGGCGCGCGAGACCTGCGCCCGCTGGTCCGGTATCTCCTGGCTGGAGGGCAAGGCGGAAGACATTCCACTGGCGGATAACAGCGTGGATATTCTGACGACGGTGTATCTGTTCCATGAATTGCCACCAAAAATTCGTCGGGAGGTCGCTGACGAGATCGCCCGTGTCCTGAAACCCGGCGGCTTGTACTTGCATCTGGACACAATCCAGTATGGCAACCTTGAAGGCGTGGATGTGCTTCTGGAAAATTTCCCCCGCGCTTTCCATGAGCCGTATTATGACAGTTACTGCAAGGAAGACTTGAAGGATTTGTTTGGCGGTGCCGGGTTAAAATTCGAGAGAGAAGCGCAAGGGTTTCTGACGAAAGTGAGCGGGTTTAGGAAGTTTGCTTCCTGATTGAGGGTCTATGCCAGCATCCCTTCCAGCATCTCAATTCGGTCGGCCTCTTTTGCGGGTTTGTCCCAGCGCAGGCGGCTGATCCGGGGGAAGCGCATGGCGACACCGGATTTATGACGGGTAGAGCGATTGAGACCCTCAAAAGCAACCTCCAGCACCAGTCCATCGTCTGGCCCCATGGTCACCGCGCGCACCGGCCCGAACCGGTCAACCGTGTTATCACGGACGAATTTGTCAATGCGTTTCAATTCTTCATCCGTAAACCCGGAATAGGCCTTGCCGACAGGGACCAGTTCGTCACCATCGTCGCCTGAACGCCAGACACCGAAGGTATAGTCAGAGTAAAAACTGGAGCGCTTGCCATGCCCGCGCTGGGCGTACATCAGGACCACATCAACGAGATAAGGCTCGCGCTTCCACTTCCACCATTCGCCTTTGGGGCGACCCGGAACATATGGCGCTACTCTTTTCTTCAGCATAAGACCTTCGATAGCCGCGAGCGGTGGTTCGGCACGTAGTTTTTCCAGATGCGCCCAGTCCAAAACAGCGACTTGTTCGGAGAGGTCAAACCTTGCACTTCCCTCCTGCTGAGGACGTGCTAGCGTATCTTCTATCAGTGCTTCCAACCGTTTGCGACGCTCGGCAAAAGGCAGCGCCCGCAGATCCTCGCCTTCAATCCAAAGCAGGTCATAAGCACGGATGAAAACCGGGTGGCTGGCAAGCAGTTTCCTGGTCACTGTCTTGCGGTTGAGGCGTTGTTGCAGATCATTGAAAGGCCGCACCTGAAAGCCATCCGCCTCGGGATCAAACACCAGTAATTCGCCATCTATCGCCGCATCAAAAGTCATCGCCGCCAGAATGTCCGGGAACGCACCGGAGATATCATCGCCAGTGCGCGAATAAAGACGCTTGACGCCATCATCACTAACCGCCTGCACGCGGATGCCGTCCCACTTCCATTCGGCAACATGGTCCGCCAGATCAATTCGCTCCTTGTCCTTGTCTTCCACAGGATGCGCCAGCATCACCGGGCGGAACGGGGCTTTCATCGCATTGACCGGTTTGTCAGCCGTGCCCTCCAGCCAGGAAAACAGCTCCGTATAGGGTGGTTCAAGCCCGTGCCAGAGCTCCTCGATTTCCTGGATTGGCTTGTCGCCAAAGGCGGCGAGCGCCTGTTTCACCAGCCGCGAGGCAACGCCGATCCGCAAGCCCCCGGTGATGAGCTTGATAAGCGCCCAGCGTCCTGATGGATCAAGCGCATTGAGCCAGCCTTCGACCAGTTTGGGTGCTTCTGCGCGTTTAGCCGTGGCAAGAGTATCAACCACTTCCGAGAGGCCGGGCTGATAATTCGCGCCATGCTGTCCCGGCCAGACAAGTGAAACAGTTTCAGCGAGGTCGCCCACATAATCATAAGACAGATCAAATAACTGCGCGTCCATCCGCTCGTAAATCATCTCGCGCAGCATGGCCGGTTTGAAACTTTTGATCTCAAGGTCGCGCGTAATCGCAGCAACGGCCCAGCCTCTTTCAGGGTCTGGCACTTCTGTGAAATAGTCCGTCAGCAATCGCAGTTTGCCATTGCGTGATGGTGTCAGGACTAACTGGTCGAGGAGGGCCGCGAACCTATTCATTTTCGTCCTCATACCCGACAAGGGAGAGAGGCTTTGCGCGCAAGCCTTCCAGTTCCGCCCAGCGCACCAGCGCTTCTTCGCGGCCATGGGTGACCCACAGTTCTTCCGGGTTCACTTCGCGGATGGTCGTTGTCAGTTCTTCCCAGTCTGCGTGGTCAGAAATAATCAGGGGCAGCTCCACCCCCCGTTGCTTGGCGCGTTGGCGCACGCGCATCCAGCCGGAGGCAAAACAGGCAACGGGAGACGGAAAGCGCTGGGACCATTTGTCATTCATGGCAGATGGCGGGCAGACGACGATCTTTCCGGCAAAATCCTGTTTGTCTCCGCCCGCGCGGCCTTTCTCGCGGATGGTGGCCGGTTTCAGTTCCCCGAGTTCTACACCAAACTCCTTGTACAAATCGCAGAGTTTCTGCATCGCGCCATGGATGTAAATTGGTGCGTCATATCCCATCAATCGAAGCAGCGCGATAATGCGCTGAGCCTTGCCAAGGGAGTAGGCGCCGACCAGATGCGCCCTGTCCGGGTTACGCTCAACCGACACCAGCAATTTGGCAATCTCGTCGCGTGTATGAGGGTGCTGGAAAACCGGCAGGCCAAAGGTCGCTTCACTGATAAAGACGTGACAGGGCACAATCTCGAATGGCGGGCAGGTCGGGTCTTCGCGGCGCTTATAGTCGCCAGTGCAGACGATGGTGAGGCCCTGATGCTGAACGACCACCTGTGCGGAACCGAGCACATGGCCAGCCGGTGCAAAACTGATCTGCACACCACGGTGGGAAATGTCGTCATTATATTTCAGTGGTTGCCGCGTTCCGGTGAAGTCCTCTCCGTAGCGCGAGGCCATGATGGCAATGGTTTCCGGCGTTGCCAGCACGGAGCCATGGCCAGCACGCGCATGGTCTGCATGGCCATGGGTAATGACAGCCCGGTCAACGGCACGAACCGGGTCGATATAAAAATCCCCCGGCGGGCAATAAAGCCCGGCTGGTGTGGGATGCAAGAGGTCAGCCGGAGAAATCATTCCTAAGATATACGACTTTCACCGGAACGAACAACGCCTGCCGGAATTTAATCCGGCAGGCGTTTTCAAAATTCATTCAATGCGCTTGGCAGCAAGAAATTAGTAGCGGTAATGGTCAGACTTGTAGGGACCGTTCACCGGCACACCGATGTAATCAGCCTGTTCGTCGGTCAGTTTTGAAAGCTGTGCACCAACTTTTTCCAGATGCAGTGCGGCAACTTTTTCATCCAGATGCTTCGGCAACACATAGACCTTGTTGTCGTAATTATCGCCTTTGGTGAAGAGCTCGATCTGCGCCAGTGTCTGATTGGTGAAGGAAGCAGACATCACGAAAGACGGGTGACCGGTTGCATTACCGAGATTGAGCAGGCGACCTTCGGACAGGAGCAGCATCCGTTTGCCGTCCGGGAACGTCACCATATCAACCTGGTCCTTGATGTTCGACCATTTGAAATTCTTCAACGCCTCGACCTGAATTTCATTGTCGAAGTGGCCGATATTGCCGACGATCGCCATGTCTTTCAGCTCACGCATGTGATCTACGGTCAGGATGTCCTTGTTGCCCGTTGCTGTAACAACAATGTCTGCCCGCGGAATACCTGTCTCCATGGTGACAACTTCATAGCCATCCATGGCAGCTTGCAGGGCGCAGATCGGGTCAATCTCGGTGACCATCACGCGCGCACCGGCACCGCGCAGGGATTCAGCAGAGCCTTTGCCCACATCACCATAACCGGCGACGAGGGCAACCTTCCCTGCCATCATGACATCTGTCGCGCGGCGAATGCCATCAGTAAGGCTTTCACGACAGCCATATTTGTTGTCAAATTTGGACTTGGTGACACTGTCATTCACGTTGATCGCCGGGAATGGCAATTCACCGCGTTTCTCACGCTGGTAAAGGCGCAGCACACCCGTAGTTGTTTCCTCGGTCACGCCTTTGATGGAAGCGCGGACACGGGAGTAGAAATCCGGGTCTTTTGCAAGGCGGCGTTTGATCGTGTTGAAAAGCGCCGTCTCTTCTTCATTGGACGGATTATCAAGCAGAGACGGGTCTTTTTCTGCTTCAGCCCCGAGCAGGATCAGGAGTGTCGCGTCGCCGCCATCATCAAGGATCATGTTGGCGAGGGATCCGTCTGGCCATTCCCACAAGCGGTCAGCATAATCCCAATATTCTTCAAGCGTCTCGCCCTTGGTCGCGAAAACCGGCGTGCCACTGGCTGCAATCGCTGCCGCCGCATGGTCCTGCGTAGAGTAGATGTTGCAGCTGGCCCAACGGACTTCTGCGCCAAGCGCTTCGAGAGTCTGGATCAGCACCGCCGTCTGGATTGTCATATGCAGGGAGCCCGCGATACGCGCGCCTTTCAGGGGCTGTTCCTTGCCATACTCCTCGCGGGTTGCCATGAGGCCCGGCATTTCGGTTTCTGCAATTTCGATTTCCTTATTGCCAAAATCGGCAAGGGCGATGTCTTTGACGACGTAATCCTGCGAGCTCATCTGCAAGCCTTTCCTTTGATTTTCTCGCTGGGACATAGACCAGCTACGGGCCAAAGGCAACATCATATAAAGAAACCTTTATATGATGACAGGTCCTGGAGAAAGCGGGCGTGGGGGCTTTTCAGATACCATCTGTGCTGGCGAGAGCGTCCAGTCCGCTGCGCCAGTTCGGGTATAACAGTGCATAATCAAGGTCCTGTTTTACCCGGTTATTCCTGATGCGCTTGTTCTCCGCGTAAAAGCTGCGCGCCATATCCGTGAGGTCTGCTTTCTCTATGGGAACCATGGGAGGCACTGGCCGACCCATTTGCTTCGCAGCATATTCGATGAGGTCCTGCGGCGGTGCCGGTTCGTCATCTGCGAGATTGTAGACATCGTGCGGCGGCGGGTCACCCTGCGCAATGCGCGTAAAGACGAGACTCGTGATGGCAGCGATATCTGCCACATGAATGCGGTTGAAAACCTGCCCTTCCTTGAAAACGCGCCGTGCTGATGTGCCCTGACGTTTCAGCATGACAAAAGCATTGCGCCCGGGCCCATAGATGCCGGATAGCCTCAGGATAATAACGGGGATCCCTTCTGCCTTGCCAAATGCCTGCCACGATTCTTCAGCCTTCAGTCTCTGCTGGCCACGACGAAGAGTAGAGACGGGCGGGGTACCTTCATCAATCCAGGCCCCCTGATGGTCGCCGCAAACACCGGTTGAAGAGAAATAGATCACACTGCGCAAGTTTGGCATCCGGGTACGAATTTTTAGCAGCATATCAAGAGCAGGGCAGCCACGCTCATTGGGACTGATGGAAACCAGAACGTCCGTTACCGTGGAAAAATCTGTTTCAGGGGCTTCATCCGCTTCAGGCCACAGAACCGGATTGATGCTCTTGTCACGTAATGACGCCGCTTTGTCGCTGGCGCGCGTCGTGCCGCTGAGGTGCCAGCCTTGTGCCTGAACAAGCGGTGCGACATAGCTGGCTGTGTAACCAAAGCCAAGACAGAGCAAGTGGTTCTGGTCCGTGATGTTAGTCGTCATCCTCGTTTTCCAGATGCTCAAGAAAGCCGTTTGCCGCGTCTTCGATCAGATCGAAAACGTGCTCAAAACCGTCCGTACCACCATAGTAAGGGTCAGGTACTTCGCGCTCCGGCCCGCTGGCAAAATCAAGGAATAGCCGAATATCACATTCACGGTTGGCCGGTGCCATCGCCAGCAATGAGTGATGATTGTCGAGATCCATTGCGACCAGATAATCAAACTCATAGAAATCAGCGAGATCAACCTGCCGGGCACTTAATTGCGAGATGTCTATGCCGCGTCGCCGGGCAGTGGCCTGCATTCTGGCATCCGGCGCCTTGCCCACATGCCAGGCGCCTGTACCAGCGGAGTCGCAATATACCTGAAACTCGGCTTCTGCAGCCTTCGCGCGGAAAACCCCTTCGGCAGCAGGGGAGCGGCAGATATTTCCAAGGCAGACAAACAGGACGCGTTTCATGGGGGCAATTATGCGTGGTTTGCCACGTCCTGTCATCCTGATACGGTGCCGCATGAACCTTTCATCAAATATCGTTGTGCTGACAGGGGCCGGGATCAGTGCAGACTCTGGCGTGCCGACCTTTCGGGATAGTGGTGGTATCTGGGCGAAGTATGATTATCGCGAGGTTGCCACACCTGAGGGCTACGCTGCCAATCCTGCGCTGGTGCATGAGTTTTACAACTTGCGCCGTGCAGGGCTCAAAGAAGTGAAGCCCAACCCTGCCCATAAGGCGCTGGCGCAACTGGAAGAAGCGATGGCTGAGGCCGGTGGCTCTCTGACGCTTGTGACCCAGAATGTTGATGACTTGCATGAGCGCGGTGGCAGCAAGTCTGTCTTGCACATGCATGGCGAGTTGACGAAAGTGTGCTGCACAGCTTGCGGGGATGTAAGGGCGTGGCTGCATGACCTGTCATTGAAAACAGAATGCCCGGTATGCCGCGCGTTAGGAACGCTCCGCCCTCATATCGTCTGGTTTGGTGAAATGCCCATGCTGATGGATGAGATCGCCGAAGCGATAGCCGTGGCAGATCAATTCGTCTCCATCGGTACTTCAGGGTCCGTCTATCCTGCGGCAGGGTTTGTCAGCGAGGCACGGTCGCTTGGTATTCCCTGTATGGAAATCAATCTCAAGCCTTCCGAAAATGCCTATCTCTTTGATACTGCCTTTTATGGTCCGGCAGCTGAACAGGTTCCCTTGTGGCTTGACCGATTACGCTCCTCCGGTAGCAGATAGTTGCTAGTGGCAGTAATAACGCGCTGATGTGATTTACATCACAGGTAAGTCGCTCATCGCGCGTTACTTTTCTAATCACAGGATGATTCCACAGACAGGCAGAGGCAGCCTCGGGAAATCATCAGCTTGTCACAACGGGCCGGGCAGCCCGCTTATCGGCAAGTCTCCTGGTGTCAGTCATTGAGGGTCGTCCCTCATTTCACAGGGATTGGAACCTGTACGCGTGGCTCTCTCCCCATCACGTGTACGACTGTCAAAGGAGACTGATAATGCTGGGAAAAGTTATACAGATTATATTTGCTCTAATTCTGCCGCCTGTCATCGTAGCCTTCCGCCGTGGTGGTGGTCTTGATCTTGTTATCAATCTCGCCCTGACAGTCTGTGGTTTCATTCCGGGCGTTCTGCACGCTTTATGGATCGTCAATACCTCCGAGGAAGATGATGAAGTGACCAGTTCCGGTGCAGCGACGATCAGCGCAGGCAGTCTCGTTTAAGATCGTAAGGCAACTGCTGCTACTTGCAGTTGGTTATTCATCTGACATCAGATGAAAAGGCAGGTCGGTCGGTATTCTCTCCCCCTTGAAACCCGGCTGACCTGTTTCATCATTTTCTCGACTGGGCTTTTTCAATGCCCGCCACAGTTTTCAGGGCTGAGTGTTCTTTCCGTCACCGCAGGAAATGTCTCTAACAGGTGCGGAGCGCGCGTGGGCCGTTGCGAAAATCCGCCCCCGCAATTCGGACAGATACCTTCAAGTTTTTCGTCAACACACTTCCGGCAGAAAGTGCATTCAAATGAACAGATCATTGCATCAGTAGCGTTTGGCGGAAGGTCCTTGTCGCAACATTCACATCCCGGGCGCATTTGCAGCACGGTCAAATCTCCTCTTCATTGTTTTGCAATTCGGTGATCGCCCATTGCGCAGCTTCTCGCACCAGTGCCGACTCATCACGCAATAATGCTTCGGCGCTACGCGCGAGTTCCGTATTTTCGCTGTTGCCGATAGCGATCAGCACGTTTCTGATGAAGCGGTCACGCCCGATGCGTTTTACCGGCGACGCACGAAACAATTCCCGGAAGGCAGTGTCATCAAGCCCGGCAAGTTCTGTCAGTAGTGGTGCTTTCAATGTCTCTCTTGGGTGAAAAGCAATTTCCTCTGTTTGCTGTGCAAACTTGTTCCAGGGACACACAGCAAGACAATCATCACAGCCATAAATGCGGTTACCGATGGCCTTGCGATACTCAGGCGGGATGTGGCCCTTATGCTCAATCGTCAGGTAGGAGATACAGCGCCGTGCATCCAGTTGGTAAGGCCCCGGAAAGGCGTCAGTCGGACAGATATCCAGACAGCTTGTGCAACTGCCACAGTGATCTTCTTCCGGCATGTCCGCCTGCAACTCCAAAGTCGTAAATATCGCGCCGAGGAATAGCCATGAACCATAGTCTCTTGAAACAAGGTTCGTGTGCTTGCCTTGCCAGCCAATGCCAGCTTTTGCTGCCAGTGGCTTTTCCATCACGGGCGCAGTATCCACAAAGACTTTCACCTCGCAATCATGTACCTCACAAAGCCAGCGCCCGATGCGCTTGAGGCGCTTTTTGATAATATCGTGATAGTCTTTATTCTGAGCGTAAACCGATATATTAGCCTGATCTTTCAGGGTCAGTTTCTGTAGCGGGTTATCATCAGGCCCGTAATTCAGGCCCAGCATGATGACTGATTTTGCGTCGGGCCACAGGGCGTCTGGTGAAACCCGCTGAGATTGCCGGTCTTCCATCCAGGTCATGCTGCCATAGTGACCTGCTGCAAGCCAGGCAGATAATCCTTGCGCCACTTCTGCTGGCAAGGTGGCGGTGGCAAAGCCAACAGCGTCAAACCCCTCAGCGCGTGCCTTTTTTCTGATTTCTTCTTTTCTGGTTTCGGTCACTTTCATGCCCTGCTTCCGCTGGCACGTTTCTTTCATATTGCGTGTCAGGAGTATAGAGAGCATGTCGCAAGACCCAACGCAGCAGAGCCATGAGTCCAGTGTTTACGCGCAAGACGCGCCATCGGCGCTATCCGGGCTGATTTCTAGCCTTGCAGCCCTGTTTTATTTCAGGACAGGACCTGTCGTCGGGACGGCACTAGTTGCGGCTATAGCCGCGCCATTGTTCTTTCTGGTTTTTGCTGCGCCATCCCTGCTGGTCAGTGATGCGCCGATGGATGTGCTGTCACTTTGGCTTGATGCGCGTGCTGTCATGGTCGGACCAGACTCATTGGCAGTCGTATCACAGGCGTTAGCAGACGGCAGTTTCCTGCACCTCATATTTGTCAACATGTCATCGGCTTTTGGTGGCACGCCGGGGGAGACACTGTTGAGAGCGCAAGGATTGATGGCAATCGTCATGATCTTGCCGCTTGCTTATGGCGCGACCATGCGGTTGCCGCTTCTGCCAGCTATAATCTGGAGCCTGTTTGTCAGCATGACGGTTCTTGTTCCGGCGCAAGGAGCTTTGGCAGCGCCATCGGCTTTGGCACTGGCGACTTTTCTCTGGCTTGGTCTTATCACCTGGGCTTGTCCGCACAGGGCCATGTTGCGTTGCGCACAGGCAGAGGGTTTGGTCGCCGGAACAGGCTTGTGGATCCTTTATATGTCTGCCTTGCCGCTGTTCGCTGTAACGCTTGTTGGCCTTGTTGCCGCTTTGATGTTGCAGCAGCGTCGCGGGCTTGTGTTTATATTGATGACCTCTGCTGTTTTTCTGATTCTGGCGGCATGTACGGAACTGTTATGTCAGATGTTGCTGGGCCACGGTCTGTTACAGATGCGGCTTCAGGACCTGATGGTAAATGCTGTGTTGGTGCCCACAAGTCTGCCGCACCTGTTGGCGGTAGTGATAGCGGCGGTTGCTATCCTCACCCGTCCTGCAAACAGTTTGATGATTGCTGCGCTGCTCATGGTCCTGATGGTGGCGGGTGGCGTTGCTTCTGCGCTTATAGGGTTTGACGCGTTACCTGTTTTCCTGCTGGTCCTGTTGATCGCAACTTTCGGTCATACAAGCTCTCACGAGCGAAACGAAATACTGTTCGCCCCCCGCGCTGCCCTGTCAGGCACCTTGAGCCTGTCAGTGGTATCATTCTGCCTTCTAGGGCTGGCGGTTGTGCAGGGTAGCAAGTCCCTGACAGATCAGTACAGGGCGCAGCCGCTCGAACAGGCAGAGATGCTCGGCTTCTCTTTTGCCAGTGAGCCGCATTACGCGAAACTCATTCTGGAGCGGCAGCTAGATCCGATAGTGCTGACAAAAGGCGTTCAGCTTTCCGCAGCTGATCAGGCGTTACTCATGGGCGAAGGGCTTTCGCTCGCGGCAGAACTGCACAGGCAGCAAAGAGCTGTCGCACTTGTCAGTGGAGGCGATTTATCGCTTCTCTCCGCGCCTTACCTGACGGCAAAAGAGACAGCGCAGTTTGTGCTGTCACCACGCATTGCCATCGACACAAAAACAGATGAAGCCCGTGTGTCTGCCCAACCTGTTCTTTATACGCAATACCGGAAAGCCCCAAAGGCTGAGCAGCTTTCACCAGTGTATGATTTGTGGGTGCGTCAATAAGACAGGTCACCTGTCAGTCGCTCGGCACAACTCTAATCGCGTTTACCCCAGGCAATGAAATGCGGATTGTCAAAGCCGCGTGTTGCCTTGTTGTATGTCAGGGCCCCCGTTTCTTTCTTGCCGTCGAGTACGTTGACAATGCCGCCCGCCGCTTCCAGCACCGCTTGGCCAGCGCCTGTATCCCACTCCATTGTGCGGCCCAGTCGCGGATACACATCCGCCTTTCCTTCGGCCATCAGACAGAACTTCAGAGATGATCCGGCAGGCGTAAAATCCTTTGCGCCGAGATCACGCAACAGGTCTTCTGTTTCTGGTGAGCGATGGCTACGGCTGGCAACGGCGATGAGATTGTCCGTATCAACTCGTTTTGCAGTGATTGATTGCGCAGGAGTGTCATCCGACAGCTTCTCGTCAGGTGCCACCATGCGCAGGTAAGCGCCTGTCCCCAGCAATCCTGAAAACAGCTTGTCACAGCCGGGCGCATAGACGATGCCCATGACCGGTCTGCCATCGCGGATCAGCGCGATGTTGACGGTAAACTCGCCGGTCCGGTTGACGAATTCGCGAGTGCCATCCAGCGGATCGACCAGGAAGAATTCATGGCCGAGATCAGGGATGTTGCCCTCCGAGGCCGCTTCCTCTGCCAGCACCGGAATCTCAGGTGCCAATGCTGCAAGACCTTCCAGAATGAAGGCTTCGGCAAGTTTGTCAGCTTGCGTCACGGCAGAGCCGTCTGATTTGGTATCAACGTCGAAATTTGTCTGATAGATGTCATGGATGATCTTGCCGGCTTCGTGTGCGATGCGCGTGATGCCATCCAGCAGCGCTGAGTCTGTCATAACCAATCCTGATGTAGCTGTTGCTCCAGAGCGCAAGGGCTAAGGGGCAGGGCGGCAGATGGCAAGGACTTATTGAGGTGGCGTGCAGTTCAGTTGCGTGGCTGACTGCGCCACCAGCCTTGCGGCAACAGTCTCTGCCAGCAAACGGTTTCCGTCGGGGGTCAGATGATAATGGCCTTCTTCCCAGTAGAGCTTGCTTTCAGGTGACGCTGCTTCCCGGAAGGAGGAAATGGGAGAAATATAACTTTCGCTGGCTGTGAGATCATCCGGCAGCAGGCGGAAGGCAGAACTGAACGAGGTGCGGTCGTGAAACGATGGAATGTCCACAACGAAAAATTCGGCGTCGTTCGTGTTGGAAACATCTTCGGCGTATTCAAGCAGCGCCACATCCAGAGGGCTCGCATCCGGTCTGTCCGGCTGATCGAGTGGCGTTGTCTGGCTTTGAGGTGATGTCACAGAGGTTCGGACCAGAGCACCGCCTGTCAGGGCATTCTTGATAAAGGTTGAGGCGCGCTCGCGTGCAGCAGCGTACAGGTGGCTGTTTTCGCTCACCATGGTATAAAGCGGGATAGTATTGAGTATCTGCCGAGTACGGATGGCAGGCACATAGGTATTACTGTTTGCCTGCAATCTGCCTGCGTCCAGGTCATAAAGGTCGGCGCGCAAATTGTCTGCCGGATCTGTGTGGTGCCACTGAAAGATGACGACATCAGGCGAGTAGGCAAGTCCTTTTTCTTCCAGTGTCTTGAGCATTTCGGCAGTGCCAAATCCGGAAACGGCAAAATTCAGCACCTCCACCGGGCAGCGCTTTGCGCGCAAAGCCTGCTCCAGTTGCCAGGCGAAGCTGTCCGTCAGGTCTGCTTCATATCCCATGAAGTAGCTGTCCCCGAACAGGGCAACGCGTGAAATGCCTGTCGTTTTTTCAAGCGGATAAGTTTGTTCGGCACGCAGGCCCTGATCGTTGATACGGATAGAGACGCGCGTTTCCGGTGTTACCTGGTGATA
The DNA here is from genome assembly GCA_022763115.1 of Aquisalinus sp. Taxonomy (GTDB): domain Bacteria; phylum Pseudomonadota; class Alphaproteobacteria; order Caulobacterales; family Parvularculaceae; genus Aquisalinus. The sequence goes on along the minus strand of JALEGJ010000091.1, from coordinate 16,546 downwards.
TTCTGCACCCGGGATATTCATGCGGATGCCATAAGGTGCCGCCGTGACGTAACGCGGAATAATGGCTTGCGGTGCTAGCAGTCGCAGAAAGACCTCCGCGAAGACCAGCGCATAAGCCAAGCCCAGGATACCGAAGATACTTATGCGTGAAATGTTCGCCATGGCCTCAGAAATCAAAATAGATGAATTGCTGTCCGCCATCAGCGGACAGGAAAAAGATGCTGCAAACCAGAAAGAGCAGGGCGTTAAGCCCGGCGAACTGGCGCAAGGATATGCTCCCGCGCGAGGCAGGTTTTATCAGGTCTGGCAGAAATTCGAGCCTGCCGCTCATTGCCTGGATGGTTTGTACCAGCAGTAGCGGCCAGAGATAGAACAGCAGTTCCGCCGCTTCCGGCAAGCGGTCAAGCTCGCTGAAAACGGCACCGCTGCCAAAGGCGGTGCTTGCAACTGCCATGGCGCTGAAAGCATCCCCCAGCGTTTCGGCCCTGAAAAAGGTCCAGCCGATGAGCGTGAGAACAGTCATCACAAGCCATGCCACAAGATTGATGCCCACAGCCCTGGCGGACAGGCCCTGATATCGGGCGAGCCATGTGTCTATTGAGAAAAAGCGGTACACGGCCAGAATAATACCATGAAAAGCCCCCCAGACGATAAATGTCCATGCTGCCCCATGCCATAATCCGCCCAGCAGCATTGTCAGGAAAAGGTTGCGATAGGTCAGCAGTTTGCCGTTTCGGTTGCCGCCGAGTGGCACATACAGATAATCGCGTAGCCAGCTGGACAGGGAAATATGCCAGCGTCGCCAGAATTCTGATGGTGTACGTGACAGATAGGGCAGGTTGAAATTCAGCATCAGATCGAACCCGATCATGCGGGCAAGGCCACGCGCCATATCGGAATACCCCGAAAAATCACAGTAAATCTGGAACGCAAAAGCAATGATCCCGATCAGCATCAGCACCGGCTCTGTGTCGGCCGGGCTGGCAAAGGCGGCGTTGGCAATCGGTGCGATATTGTCGGCGATGACGATCTTCTTGAACAGCCCCCAGGTAAACAGAAGGGCACCGCTCGTTACCTTGTCAGCATCCCATTCCCGCTGCTTTTCAAATTGCGGCAGGAGGTTGCGGGCACGCTCAATGGGCCCGGCCACAAGTTGCGGGAAGAACGCAACATAGGCTGCGAAGTCAATCAGTCGCTCTGTAGGCTGCATGTCCTTGCGATAGATATCTATCGTATAGGAGAGGGTCTGAAAGGTGTAGAAGGAGATACCGACCGGCAGGATGATCTGGATCAGCGGCTCGTTGATTGCAAGGCCGAGCGTGGCAAAGGCGTCGATGAAACTTTCCGTGAAGAAACCGAAATACTTGAATATCCCAAGCAGGCCAAGATTCAAAATGATGGATGTCATGAGATAGGCCTTGCGCCTTTGCGGCCCTGACAATTTGTCCAGTGCCCTGAACAGGAGATAGCCTGCCGGGATAAGCACGAGGATGCCGGTGAGATAGATCCAGCTTGTCGAAAAACTGGATAGCGTCGCGATCAGCGTAACCCCAAGCAAGAGTCCGGCGGCTTTTTGCAAATGCTGTTTTTGATAGCGCGGGCCGGCGGCGCCAAGACCACAAATGAAGTCACAGGCTGTGGACAAGGCAATGAGGATCAGGAAGCGCTCATCCCACCAGCCATAGAAAAGGTATGAGCCTGCGAGGATGAGCGTGTTTTGCCAGTGCAGGCGCTGGCGCAGCATCCAGTACAGGCAAAAGAAGATGCCAAAAAACAGGAAGAAGATACCTGAATTGAATAACACGCCTCAAAACCCTTGCGATGTGCCGACCTGATACAAATCCGTTAACAGATTACATACACCCAAGCCGGGTCGGTCATGGATAACAACCTGTTACCGGACACGGGTTAAAAAGCAGTGCACACTTTACCGTTTATTATGCATGGCCTGCTATCACTTGCCGCAAGAGTAGTGTTTGGACGCAGTATGGTAGAGTATCAGCAGGCGCTTGATGGCGCAGGCCTTAAGGCGTTTACGCGCCGTCGGGCCGGTTTATCCCGAAAAATGTGCAGTGATATAGCCGCAATCAGTACAGTGATTGTTGTTGCGATATCCTCGCTTTTCGCATCTATGCTACTGGGGGTATATAGCGAGCCATCGAAATATCTGAGTGTTGGCATCCTCGGCGGTATCCTGATTGCAGAATTGTACAGCCATAAAGGGTACTACAATTTTGACCGGCTGTTGCGACCATGGGCTGTGCTGCCGGGCATTCTCTCTTTATGGGCACTGGCACTCCTGATACTGACCTGTTTTGCCTTCCTGACGGATATATCGCAGGATTTTTCACGGCGTTGGCTGGTTTACTGGTTTGTGATTGGCGGGATTGCTGTTGCCATCAGCCGGTTTGTGACAGCCTTTCATTTTCAGGGCATGTGCCGCGTTGGCGGGCCGCTCAGCCGCCGGGTGGCTGTTGTCGGGGCCAGTGCATTAGCCGAGAAATTTATCAGCCTGACGACCAATGAAGATAAGTCCGTGCAGATTATCGGTGTGTTCGATGACCGTCATGGTGACCCGCAGCGTGCAGGTAACATGGTCATCAGCGGGACGGTCAAGGACCTGGTCAAGTCTGCCCTGCATGGCAGCATTGATGATATTGTCATCTGCCTGCCGTGGTCAGCGACCGACCGTATTGACGCGATATTCCGTCAACTGTCTGTTCTACCAGCGAACACGGTTGTGTGCCCGGATATGCTGTGGCTGGAAAACAGACATGGGGAAATCTCAAATCTGGGCGGTGTGCCGTTGCTGAACATCCATTCACGCCCGCTGGAAGGCTGGGGCGGTGTCCTGAAGTCTGTTGAAGATCGTGTGATCTCTGCTATCTTGCTGGCGTTCCTGGCGCCTGTCATGTTGCTGATTGGTTTGCTGATTAAGCTAGATAGTCGTGGGCCTGTTCTGTTTAGTCAGAACCGGCACGGCTTTCAGCATGATGTTTTCAAGATCCATAAATTCCGGACCATGACAGTCATGGAAAACGGCAGTGATGTGCGGCAGGCGACAAAAGGGGATGCGCGGGTGACAAGGCTTGGGGCATTTCTGCGGCGCTATTCGCTGGATGAGTTGCCGCAGCTTTGGAATGTCCTCAAAGGGGATATGTCGCTGGTGGGGCCGAGGCCACATGCGGTGGCGCATAATGAGCAGTATGCGCAGGTTATCGCAGACTATGCGGGGCGCCATAAAGTGAAGCCGGGCATCAGTGGCTGGGCGCAGGTAAATGGCTGCCGGGGGGAGACCTCTGAGAACGAGATGATGGAAGAGCGTGTGCGGCACGATCTTTATTATATCGAGAACTGGTCACTGTTCCTTGATCTGCGGATCATCTTGATGACGGTGTGGGCTGTGCTTTTTCCGAAGAATGCTTACTGAGTAATCAATGTAAATAATAGTTACCCGTCCAGCCGTCTGCGGATGGCGTTGCTGACGGAGCGGGGCGCGCGTCTCATCGGCTCTGCGTCATTATTATCATCTGTAGAAAGATCGTCATCCATATCCCCTGATACGGCTGGCGTTGGCTCATCCTTGATGCCAAGTGACAGCCGACCATTGTCTTTGTGGTAGCTGCCAGGCCCGTGGCCGTTGAGACTGGTGACCCCCGCGTCTTGATTGGATGTCGATGACTTTATAAATTCAGTATCCGTATTGTGTAATCGCGGTGTGCCGTTCATGGCAGGGCCTGTGCTGTCCGTTGTGGTGCAGGAGACTGTCGTCAGGGGAGATGCTGACACGGCAGCCCCTTTCAGGGAGGCGACAAGCGCTTCTTCAGGGTCAGCGGATATTTCTTCTTCCTCTGAAGCGTCACTGTCCGTTTCCATGCCGTTGACATGGATCGTCCAGCCCTCCCAATCGTCATTTGTATGCGCAGGGTCGGCTTTTGGCGCGTCATTTGGCGGCTCAGAGGTTTGGGGCTCGAGGTGCGCTGTTAATGGCGGCATGGCAGGCGTACCGTTCAAGGCTGCGGCTGTGGTCGCTGCTGTTGCCGCAGATGCCGGAAGCTGCCGGGCGGGAGTTGCTGTCAAGGGCACTGTCTGTGTGTCACCAGAAGGCTCTTCCTCGACGATGTTTGTCAAGTCTTCGCCAGCATCTTCCGTGATGTATTCCCACAGATCGAAGATATGCAGCAGGGCTTCTGCCGTGATCGGGCGGCCCGAGTGGAAACTGGTCTTGCCTTCGCGGTTGACGTGGATCAGGTGGAAGTCCTCTTCAGCATTCAATGTCTTGCGCAAAAGCTGATTGTCGAGCCAGTCATAGGCTTCGCCGTTTTCAGCCGGGGCAAGGTCGCCATAAATTTCGATGATCTTGAATTCCGCTTCCAGCAGCGGATTGAGGATACGGCGCAATTCCCGGCGTTGCTCCCGGCAAACCGGGTCATCCATATCCGGGCCGATCAGCAACAGGGAGCGGGAGAGGGTAAATTCCGGCCTGTCCGAACTGTCGCGCACGTCCACAGCAACATCGAGGGACTTCATGGCGCGCGGGCGCAAGGCGAAGATGCCAGCGGCGAGACCCGCCAGCAGGCATATCACGGCTATGAGGAACGTCATTTCCATTCCGGCACCTTCTCCCTCAGCGTATCAGTCATCATGCTGTTTATGAGGCAAATATCTTGTGCTTCATTTAACAGCCGGACGGGCAGCCATCTGTCAGCGATAGACCTGCTGTCAGCAGGATGACACAGAGCAGTATCAATTAAAGGGCACACTAACATTGCCCGATTACACCAAAGCCGTGGCATTGAAAACAGCGTCAACAGGTTTTATGCCTTTTTCCGGCCCAATATGGTCGCGCATGGCGCAAACCTTCCACTTCCGGTTGTGCGATGATCGTGACATTCTACGAAAAGGTGATTCATGAAAGTTATTGTTCTTGGTGGTGACGGCTTCTGTGGCTGGCCAACAGCATTGCATTTGTCGGCGCGTGGCCATGAGGTGCTGATTATCGACAATCTGTCGCGGCGCAAGATTGATGTGGAACTGGAGGTCGACTCGCTGACGCCGATCCAGCCGATCTCGACGCGTCTTGACGCCTGGAAAGAGCTTACCGGTACGGACATAAAGTTCGAGAATTGCGATATTGCCCATAATTACATGCGCCTGCTTTACCTGATGGAGAAGTTTGAGCCTGATGCCATCGTGCATTTTGCCGAGCAGCGGGCGGCGCCGTATTCCATGAAATCCTCCTGGCACAAACGGTACACGGTGGATAACAACATCAACGCGACCAGCAATGTGCTGGCGGCGATTGTGGAATATGAAGGCGACCCGCATCTTGTGCATCTGGGTACCATGGGGGTCTATGGCTATGGCACGGCGGGCATCAAGATACCCGAAGGCTATCTGCCAGTGAAAATCGAGAAAGAGGACGGCACACTGATTACAGAAGAAATTCTGTATCCGGCGAACCCCGGCTCGGTCTATCACATGACCAAGACCCAGGACCAGCTCCTGTTCGCGTTCTATAACAAGAATGATGATCTGCGCATCACCGATCTGCATCAGGGCATTGTCTGGGGCACACAGACGGAAGAGACGCGCAAGGATGAGCGCCTTATTAACCGCTTCGATTATGATGGCGATTATGGCACGGTTCTCAACCGCTTTCTGATGCAGGCAGCTGTCGGTTATCCGTTGACGGTGCATGGCAGTGGCGGGCAGACACGGGCGTTTATTCATATTCAGGACACGGTTAAATGTATTGAGCTGGCACTGGAAAACCCGCCCCAGAAAGGCGAGCGTGTGCATATCCTCAACCAGATGACCGAAACGCACCGCGTGCGTGATCTGGCCCAGATGATTGCCGACAAGACAGGCGCCACGATTGAGAATGTCGCGAACCCGCGCAATGAGGCGGACGAGAACGAGCTCGTGGTTGAAAATCGCCGGCTGCTCGGCCTTGGCCTTGATCCGATTACGCTGGATGCGGGGCTGATGGACGAGGTGACCGACATCGCCAACAAATATGCAGAGCGCTGTGACAAGGCGCGCATTCCTTGTGTTTCCTACTGGAACGACAGCCGCAAGGGCGCCGCTGAAAGCGACGCTTAGATATTGGTCTGCTGCCTGCCTTTGGCAGCGGATAGGCTCTGCGCCTTCAGCCGTTTCTTGTACCCTTTGACAGGGCCTTGGCGAGGGCTTCCGCGCTTTGGGTGCCCGAGCGCTGGCCGCTTTGCGGGAACGGGCTCGTGCCACTTGTTCCAGTCCTGGCGCCTTGACCCAGCACACGCAGGATGGCGCTTTCGATGGGCTCGCGGACCAGTTCCTCGGCGGCAAGGCGCGCAAGATCATTGAGGATTTCTTCCGTCATGGTGCGGAATGAGAGACTGCCATTGCGCGCCGCTGTTGCCAGTTCCTCCTCGATGGTGCGGGCGGTGCGGGCAAAAGTTTCCTCCAACAGGTCTGCCAGGGGCAGCATTTCCTCACGGATGGTGCGGGCAAGGTCGTCTGAGGTGTTGGTCTCGTCTGTTTGTGTACGACTGGTTTCACTCATGGGGTTTCTCCTTGTGTTTCTGTGTAGTCAAGGGTGATTTCTCCAGCGGACTGGAGCGTGAGAGAGAGGTTGATCTCGCCGGTGTAAGGGCCGGTGAGGTCAAACCGGGTGAGGCGGAACGGCCCCTGAAGCGTGCCGAGCCCCGGCACGGTGATCTGCCAGTCCGCGCTGGTGCGGGCAAAGAAAGCATCGCGGGCGACGAGAATACCGGCATCGCCTGTAAAGAGGCCGCGGGCAGAAATGCGCGCCGTGCTGAGGCCAGCGCTCGCCACCTGTTCGCGCCAGCCGGGCGACTGAAGATGGGTGCCATCAACCGTCTCTGCCCGGAGGGATATGCCGGTGGACCGGAAGCCGGTCAGGGGCAGAAATGTGGCTGGTGCAGCACCATCGCTGATTTTCAGCATAAGGTCTTTTCCTGCGCGCAAGGTCATGACAGCACCACGGGTTCGGTCAGGGCGCGATAGCGCATGACGGCATGGAATGTCTCGCTGTCTACTTTGCGAAAAATATCGCTGAAGACGAAGCGCAGCGAGACCAGCCGCTGGCCGGTGACCGTGAGGGCGGCATCATGAACGACGTCATGGACGGCAGAGATGATCTCTTTCAGTTCCGCCCGGCCTTCATATCGGGACCAGGCATGGAAGCGCAAGTCATGCTCAACGGCCCCTTCCACGCCGTCAACAGCCCGCAGGCGCGTCTCGCCAATCGTCAGGAAGGGGAAGATTGCGTCCGGCGGTGGCTGGTCATATATGCGGGGCGGATTGCCGAGAAGAAGTTGCAAGGCTGTGTCACTGGTCAGGGCCAGCCACAAAGCCTCCTGCAGGGCGTAAGCGGGTTGCGTGAGCATCAGGAAATTTCCTCCGTTTCAAGAACAAGAAAAGGTTGCCGGTCAGCGGCCGGAATGATCGAGCGGATGGCGTAATGCGTGCCGTTGATGTCGAGCCTCGTATCAAAGGTGATGCTGTCATCAGTGCGAATGCGCAGGCGGTTGCGTCGCCGCCGGCTGGTGCGAAGGCCCGCCGTGTCAGCGCGGGAGCGGCGCCAGATGATCTCGGCCCAGATCTCGCCAGCCGGTTGCCAGGTGATAGCGTGACCGCCCAGACCATCAGCAACGCGGATGGCATCGAGCTTCGTAATTTTGGTGTTCAGCCTGCCGATCATAACTGCACCCTCCGCCAGGGGGCGATCAGTGCCTGCACGCTGGCAGGCACGGCATTGATGCGATCATTCTCGTAAGGCTCACGCCGTTCATGGTAATGCGCGATCAGAAGAAGTAATGCCTGAATGAGGGGTGCCGGAATATCTTCCGCCATGCTCCAGCCAGCGGCAAAAGTGATCCGCAGGCGGTCTGCCTGTTGTGGCGCCGTGTGGAACAGGACCTCACCGGGCAATCCCGGCAGCAGGGTATAGTCTGCTGCCGGGAGCATCTGCCAGTGACCGTCGCCGCTGTCAGCGGAAGGGAGGAGGAGCAATTCTGTGACAGCGGTGACAGGCGCACGCGGCAGGATGAGCGACGCTTGCGCTGGCCAGGTGGCGGCTTGGGATAGCCGTGTCGTCCAGCGCAAGGTCTGTGTCAGGAAGGAAATACCCGCCAGTCGCTCAAGCTGCTCCCGCGCGGCTTCTTGGAATTGCAACAATTCTGTGTCCGCGTCGGTTTCTGCCGGATCAAGACGCAAGTGCGCCTTGATCTGTGCGAGGGTGACAGGGTCGGCGGTTGCCGGGGTAATGAGCTCAAGCGACATGGCTGTGTCTCCTCAGCTTGCAGAGAATTTGAGGAACTTGATCGCGGCAAAATCCTGCACGCCGCCGCCCACACGTTTTGTTGTGTAGAACAGGACGTAAGGTTTGGCCGAGAACGGATCGCGCAGTACACGCACACCGACCCGGTCAACGATCAGGTAGCCCCTGGCAAAGTCGCCAAAGGCAATCGAGTCACTGCCCGAAGAGATGCCCGGCATTTCCTCAACTTCCGTGACCGGATAGCCGAGCAGGGTGGAGGCGGCCCCGGCCTGCAAGGACGGTTGCCAGAGATAGTTGCCTTCATTGTCCTTGATCTTGCGCAAGCGTCCGAGGACGGAGCGGTTCATGACGAAACGCGCGCCGGGGCGATAACTGCGCTTTGGCGTGTAGACCAGATCAACCAGTTGGTCGAAGGGGCTGGCGCCGAAGTCCCCGTCAACGCCAGTGGCGATATAGCCAAGCTGGCCCCAGCTTTGCGTTCCCTCTGGCACTTGCGTATAATCGCGAAAGCCGCGCGGCGTGTTGTTGCCATCGCCATTGACGAAAGCGGCGCTTTCCTGTGCGGCAAACTCCGCCTGCACCTCATCGGCAATCCAGCGCTCCAGATCGACGATAGCATCATCGAGCAGCACCTGCGTGGCAGCCGGCATGGCGTAAAGTTCCATGGCCGGGAAATCTATCGCGGCGAGGGTCGGCGAGGTGGTTTCGGGCCGCGCTTGCGTTTCGCCGACCCAGCCGGCGGCGGCGCCGCTGATGGAGACCGGCTTGCGATAGGTGTTCGCGCCGATCTGCCGTACACTGGCAATCTGGCGAATGGGCGAAATGTCACGCACAGCCGCCGTGATGAGGCGTTCTGTCTCTTCCGGCGCGAGATAGCCGCCATCAGGGTCCGATCCGGCGGACAGTGCCTTGGTGTCATCCGGCAAAAGGCCGCGCGTGTCGCCATTGCGCACATAGCGGTTGAAGGCGGCCTTGCGATCATCCGCCTGCGGTAGATGCGTGTTACCACGGGCCGGGCGCTGGCCAGCAAGGGCCAGCCGGTCGAGGCGGGATTTCTGTTCGTCGAGGTCGTGGTTGATGCGGGTCAGTTTTTCTTCCGTCAGCACATCCACGGACTTGCGCGATTCAAGATCGGCAAGACGACTGTCATTGGTGTGCTTGAAATCCTCGAATGTAGCGAGAAACTCGTGCATGGCATCAGCCAGAGCAGTGTCACTGTTGTGATCAGTGCCACCGGGGCCGAGGGTTTTGGTTTCGTGAGTCATATTTGTATTCCTTTTGTTCTTTGGGCGAAGGGTTTCAGGCAGCAAGTTGCCTGGTTGCGTGGCGGATTTTTTCAACCGGCCCTTGTGGCGGGCCGATAAGGGTGATCCGTGCACCCGGCATCATCGGGAACGTCACGATGGAGATTTCCCAGAGATCCAGTTTGAGAATGTCTCGCCCGCCCTTGCGGCGACGGGCAGCTTTGGTGTTGAAACCAATAGAGAGGCCGTTCAGGGCACCGCCTTGCAGGAGAGTGTGAACTTCCCGGGCGTGCTTGCTTTCGAGCAGAAGCTCGCCGTGTACGAACAAGCCGTTCGCGTCTTCTGTCAGGCGCAGCCAGCGACCAATGGGCGCTTCTGCCCTGTGCTGCCACAAGAGGCGCGTGTTGGCGGGACGGGCTGCGGCGAACGCGCCGGGGCGGATGATGTCGCCGCCAAGGTCTGGCCTGTTGAAGAGCGCGGCGTAGCCTTCGATGGACGCGGTGAGGCTCATGGGGCGTTCTCGTCAATCTTGCGCTCGATCCGCTCCAGCGTCTCGCGCATATATTTGCCCTGCGCTTCCAGCCGCGCGGTGCGCTCGATCAACTCGCCGATGATGTCCGCGCGGCGCTCCAGCTGGCCAAGGCGCTCACTGGCCGCCCCGGCCCAGAGCAGGGCAGTGATCGTTTGTACCATGAGGGTTGCTACAAGCGCGAGCGCCAGCTTGGGGTGCAGCATGGGAGCTGTGTATTCTTCTGTCATGAGAGGTCTCCTTCTTCAGTCGTGTGGGAGGTCGTGTCGGGTGTCGCGGGGAAGCCGAGGGCGATGCGCTTCTCGGCGTCTGTCAGAAAATCTGCCTGCAGAATGTGCGCAAGGCGCTGGTCGCGGGCAGGCGACAGCGCATCAACGCGGCTTGCATCATGGGTGATGGCAAGGTCGCGCTGCCCCGCGCAAAGCCAGCCGGTGAGGGCCGCGGTGAGTTTCGCCGTCAGTGGCAACACGGTCTGGCGCCAGAAGGCGATATTGGCCTCGCGATAATTGGTATAGGTATTATCGCCAGGAATGCCGAGCAATTGTGGCGGTACGCCGAAGGCCAGCGCGATGTCGCGGGCCGCGCCGTGGCGTAAGTTCATGAAGTCCATATCCGCAGGGCTGAGCGACATCTGCTTCCAGTCGAGCCCGCCATCCAGAACCAGAGGGCGACCGGCATTGCCCCGGCCCTGCCAGCCTGCTTCCAGCTCGGCTTTGAGTTGCGCAAATTGTTCCGGGGTGAGATTGCCGGCACCTTCCGGGCCTTTATAGACAAGGGCACCGGAGGGGCGCGCCGCGTTGTCGAGCAGCGCCTTGTTCCAGTTGCTGGCAGCGTTGTGAATGTCCACGGCACTGGCAGCAGCCTCCAGCGGTGCAAAGCCGTAATGATCATGCAACGGATGGAACAGGCGCAGATGCAGGATGGGCATGAAGCCATCGGGCTGCGGTGTGAAGATGGTCTTACGACCCGCCACCTCATATTCATACGCGGCGGGCCAGCCATCTCGCCCGGCACGGATTTTCATGCGGTCCGGGCGCAATGCGTATAATTCGTGTACTCGGCCGTCAACGCGCACTGCTTCGAGCCAGGCGTTGCCGCTGACTTGTAAGTAGCCGGTAAGTTCCTCGATCAGTTCTGCGCCTGACTGGGTCGGGTTCGGGGTGGCGAGGACCGTGTGCAGGTCATGGTCGCACAGGGGTCCTTGCGCGTCCTCGATCTGAAGGGGGACGGCGGCAACCGCCTCGGAGATCATCCTTGTACAACGATAAGCGATGACGTTGTTCATATAGCCAGTGCGGGCAAGGGCTTGATAATCACGCGGGGTCCAGACCGGCTGCCCGGCGGATTGCAGGGCAATGAGAGGGCCGGTCTGGCTGGCTTTTGTGTCGCTCGCCTGAGGGCCATCGGCCCTTGCAAAAGCGGAGGTGATCTGTGTCCAGATATTGTTCATCTTTTGTTCCTTGGGTTTGGGGTATCAAAACTATGGACGTGCGGAGTTGCTGCTTCCGGCCCGACCATCAGTTCCGTCAGGGCCCAGACGAGCGCGTCCAGCCGGTCCGGGCTTTTGGTGCTTTCGGCGGTAAAGGTCAGGAGCTGCTCTTCCAGCTTGTCGAAGTGCTGCGCATGGATGACGCGGTGCTGCTCATAGAGCAGCGAGACCGGTTCTGCGCGCAGGTGCTTACCTCTGGTTGCGTGAACGCGGGCGACGTTCATGCCGGGCGCGGCACCGCGCAGGACATTGACAGCCATGTCGCCGCCCTGATTGCCCTCGACGATGATCCGGTCTGCCTTATACTGATGACAGGCAGAGGCGGCTCGCCCGGCCCAGCCAAGCGGCGTCAGGCCGCCTGCGGATAAATCCGCCAGCACCACGGCAGAGCCGTCGCGTTTGCTGCCAAGGCGCCCGGCAACTATGATGCCGCATTCATCCGCCTTGTCGCCAGCCGTTGCCGGCGGGTCGATGGCGATAACGACTTCGTTCAGCTGCTCAAGGGGTGGCACGACGCGGGCGTTCGCCTCATCCAGCCACTCACGCTGCCAGAAGGCACCGCGCACCTCTTCCAGCAATTCGCCGTCCAGTTCCTGCGCGCCAAGGCGGGTGCCTTCATATTGGGCGGCAATCTGTGTAAGGAAGGCGGGGGCCAGATTGTCCGCATTGTCTCTGGTTTTCATATGCGTCATGGTCGTGATGTTGCTGTCGCGAATCTGGCGCAAGGCAGGCAACGGGCGCGGCGTCGTGGTGATGACCTGTTGCGGGTCGCCGCCATCGCGCGCCTTCAGGCGCAAGGTGAGTTGCAGGTTCGACCAGGTCTCCTCCAGCTTGCGCCAGCTCGCCAGTTCATCCGACCACGCGGTATCAAACTGATAGCCGCGCAGGCCATCCGGGTCCGCCGCCGAGAAACAGTGCGCCTCCGCGCCATTCGGCCAGACCAGCTTGTGCCGGGATGGCAGCCAGCGCGGCTCGTGACCGGGCGAGGCAATCGCCAGCAGGCCGGACAAGCCCTCGACCATCACCTCACGGATATTTTCAAAACTCTCACCCACCAGTGCGACCTTTCGTGCGATGTTCTGCTCAATGCGGCTTTTTACCCACTCGGCCCCGGCCCGGGTTTTCCCCGCGCCGCGCCCGCCCAGGATCAGCCAGGTCGTCCACGGACCCGCTGGCGCTCTTTGTTCCGGCCGGGCGAGAAATTTCCAGCCCGTCCTCAATAAAGTCTGTCGGCGGTTCAATTCCCATATCGCGTAGCGTCTGCGGGTCGAGCCCAGAAATCTCATCAAGGACAGGACGCAGCGCGCGTTCAGCCTCTTCAAATTCGGCCATGAACTGCTTAGCCGTTGCATAATCCGGGTCACCTGATGCTGCTTGTTCATTCGCTTGTCTCTCAAGGGTGTGGGCGCGCTCGGCAGCGATGGCGATGGTGCTGATGGAGCGGGCGCGGTTTTGCAGAAGCTGCTCTGTCTTTACGGGTGTGCCAGTATCCGCAGGCTGACTTTCAAAGTGGGCCAGCGTCTGGTCGAGCACACAGTCCACCAGCCGTTGCAGGCGCGTAGAGCGCTTGAGGGGTGTCGGGGTCTCGTCTTCGTGTGTCATGCTGTCTCTCCTGTTGTGGCAGCCCACGAAAGTGCGGGCCGCGCGTTTCTTGAAGAGCCACGACTATAAGCGGGCCGGAAAGGGGGCCCATAGATTTAAGGGTTTGTGAATGGAATCAGGGGGTTAGCCTTTTCAGACCAGGCCCATAAGTTTTTTTGGGGGGAGGTGAGCAGGCCTGAGGCGCTAATTAAGGCTGTTTAACTACCCTGTGCGCTAATTAAATTCAGGTGGACAAATTTAATTAGCGTCGATATCAGGTCAATGCATTTAATTAAGGTAGCAGCATGGATTTCCGATCAGGCAAATATGTTAAGACTGGTTCGATCCGCGCATTCAGGCCTGCCCCGCTGCCGCCAAAACCAGCCATTGAATTCGATGCTGCACTTACGCTTGCCCTCTCCCGGGCGGACCGTGCTCTGGCAAGACTTGATGGCGCCGTTGGCACACTGCCTGATCCTGAAATGCTGGTATATGCATTTATGAGGCAGGAAGCTGTTTTGAGTTCCCAAATTGAAGGAACGCAAGCCTCTCTTGAAGATCTGCTGGAATTTGAAGTGGATGATGACTTACCCAGGTCAAATTCAGATGTGCATGAAGTAATTCGATATCTTGATGCCATGAAATGGGCTGTATCAGAAATCGAGGAAAAACCTATTAGCCTGAACCTAATCAAGGGCGCGCATTCGATACTACTTCAGCAGGGCAGGGGATCAAGCCGAAATCCGGGTGAGTTCCGTCAGAACCAGAACTGGATCGGCCCGCCCGGTTGTGCGCTGGAAGAGGCAACCTATATACCGCCATCAGTTCCGGACATGCATATCGCGCTTGATAATCTTGAGAAATATATCAACTCGCCAGATGGCTTGCCTGATCTCGTGCAATGTGCCCTCATTCATGCCCAGTTCGAAACAATTCATCCGTTTTGGGATGGTAATGGCAGGCTGGGACGGATGCTGATAACTTTATTATTGTGCCAGCGCGGTGTTCTGGAACTTCCCATCCTTTATCTTAGCCTCTTCTTCAAGCAACACAGGCAGCAATACTACGATCACTTGCAGGCCATTCGTGATAAAGGCGCGTGGGAAGAGTGGGTTATCTTCTTCTTGCGAGGCGTGACAGTTACGTCGCGCTCTGCTCTTTCAGCTGCGAGAGAAATAAGAAGCCTTCGGGAAAGGATGGTTCGTGATGCCAGCACTATATCCTCAAGCCCCAATGCCGTGAGATTTGGTGAGATGCTATTTGAATCAAGTTATCTGACAGCCAGAGTTGTCTCAAAGCGCCTCCAGATTACGCCACCTACAGCACACACCCTGATAGATGCTTACAAGGCAGCAGGTTACCTCATTCAGGTCAATAATGGTAAGCGGGATCGTGTTTTTGCCTTTAAGCCGTATCTGGATATTCTTCATAATTGTGCAGATGATCTGTCGGAAGTAATAGGTGACACGGACTACCTTGCGACTTCCGGTTAGGGCGCACAATGGGTGGATTGCGCTTCGCTTCATCCGCCCTGCTTGTTAAATAATGTGATCTCAGGAGGAAATTTGGGACCGTTATTGGTAGGATTTATAGTATTGTTGCTGAAATTATTAGCTTATATTCTATCATACAATAAAAGATTGTACTTAGGTGATATTATAAATGAGAATTCTTGAAAGATATTATTCCTCACTTGGTGAAGGGTGTGTAAGTTTGCTCAGCTCAGTATCCAATTTGCAAAATCATATTATCGATATTAAGTGCATTGAAAAATTTCGATATCTTGAAATGGATTTATCAAGCACTGATGACTCAGATTTCTTTTTCAAGGTAAGGTGTGATGAGATTTTATTTTCAATAAGTGCCTTCAGTGCATCCATGCCTGATATCGAATTAGCGTCGTGCACGTACAGTAGTGATGATGGAATATATACGGAAAGAAATTTAGAAAAGTTTATTGAAATACTCACTGGGATTATTACGCAGTTAAGCGTTATTCTCATAAATAAAAAGCATTTATTTTATTTAACTAGCCTATACATTGGTGATGCGGGTGGTTTTCAATTAGGAGGAGGGTCGGCAATAATAAATAAAAAATGGTCATATTTATTTGAAAAATCACCACTCTATTCTTATCCGGTTAGCATTGAGATGAGTGAGCTTAACAGATAAACAAAGCAGCAAGTAGGGTGCCTGAAGCCGAAGTCGTAATGTGCCCTACGCACTGGAAATGTAATATCTCTTAATGGTAATGATGTTCGGGGCAGGCAGTGGAATATGATTATGAACTTAGACTGCCATTGTGAAGCGATTAGGAATCGGGAATGAAAACTAAGGGCACGGCAGTGACTTCACTGATTGGATTGGTTTTGCTCGTGTGTGCATTTACTTCAAGCATGGCGGCAAAAAACTGCGATTACAGAGGGCAATATGTATGTCTCGAACTGCCGGTTGGGGCTAATGTTCTCTACACATCTGGTGTGGATTTTTATGTTCATGAAGTTGCCATCAAGGGGGAGATTGTCGCCTCTATTTATGAGGGGTTTGCACCGCAAACCCTTTCTGAGTGGTCCGGTAGCTTAACAACTCAGGAAATACTGGGTGGGCAGTTTAATACGGTTACATTAGATTCTAATGATAAGAGTATCTATCTGCTCCAAATGGGCGAACCGCATAGCGAAGATTTTGTTGAGGTAACAAGTTTTACATCCAGCGCTCTTTTCTCGGTCACCCAAAATGTATCAATTATCCAAAATTGAGCGAGTAGCGCGCATGAAGCCACAAGCGTCATGCGCCAGTTCTGATTATCCGCTGTCACCATAATTTCTGCTAAAGGCTTTATCTTCTTTCAGCGACTGCTCTGATGATGGCGCTCATAGTGGTAGCTTGATGGTGCACTAAAGCTGGCGCTGACGGATCACATCATGAGGGCGGCGCGTTCCGGCGATGGGTCCCGTATCTGCGCCGCAGCATTTCATGCCGCAGCGCATGACGGGATGACGCGGGGAGGGATGAGTTTTGATGGCGGATTACGCTTCGCTTCATCCGCCCTGCTTGCAGGGACCACTTTTTCCGGAGCAGCCCAAATCACGGTTCGCCTCAGTACGCAAACTTAATGGGGATAGCTCCTAGTTGCTAAAAAGCGACATTACCGAGATCACTCTCTATAATAAGATCCAATAATACAATACCTACATGGTAAGGTATAAAGTCGGCCCAAGTATGCTCAAACCTCCCCCCTTCAAACAGATTAATGATGCATCCAAAAACTACATAGCAAAATGTGTAAAATACAATAGTGAGATAAAGGTTTTCTTTTCCTAGGTTCTGTTGACAAAAGGTTTGCGTAACTTTCGAATTGTGATTCAAGACTGCTTTTTAGGAGGCGGTTTTGTCGAAGAAGCAGCGTCGCGGCG
>JALEGJ010000090.1 GCA_022763115.1 Aquisalinus sp. | reverse complement strand
TGTGGATCGGCATGCAAAATTGACCCCTGTTGAGGGGTGATCGGCGTCCAAAAGTGACCCCCCTGACAATTGTGATCAGAAGCTTCCTCAAAAGCATGAGGGAGCAGTCAGGGGATGTTGATCGTGGAGACGATTGCGAAGATCAGGCGTGCGCATTTCATCGATGGCAAGTCGATCAAACAGATATGCCGAGAGCTTCGGGTATCCCGGAACACGGTTCGTAAGGTCATCCGATCTGGGGCCACTGAGTTCACCTATGATCGCACGACGCAACCTCGGCCCAAGATTGGTCCGTGGCGGTCGGAGCTGGACGAGATGCTGGCTGAGAACGCCCGGCGGTCGAAGCGGGAACGGCTGACGCTGATCCGCATCTACGAGGAGCTGCGGAACCGGGGATACGGCGGCGGCTATGATGCGGTTCGCCGATATGCAGCGAGTTGGTCGAAGGCGACACGGGAGGCTTCGGCCTCTGCTTTTGTGCCGCTGAGTTTTGACCCAGGTGAAGCCTATCAGTTCGATTGGAGCCATGAAGTCGTCCTGATCGGCGGCGTGACCACGACGGTCAAGGTCGCCCATGTCCGCCTCTGCCATAGCCGGATGCCGTATGTGCGGGCCTACCCACGCGAGACACAGGAGATGGTGTTCGATGCGCATGATCGAGCATTTGCATTCTTCGGTGGTGCCTGTGCGCGGGGCATCTATGACAACATGAAGACGGCGGTTGATGCGATCTTCGTGGGCAAGGATCGGGCCTATAACCGCCGGTTTGAACAGATGTGCGGGCACTATCTGGTTGATCCTGTGGCCTGCACACCTGCCTCAGGCTGGGAGAAGGGGCAGGTCGAGAACCAGGTGGGCGTGATCCGGCGACGCTTCTTCGTGCCGCGTCCCAAGTTCAAATCCTATGCCGAGTTGAACGCCTGGCTGGAAGACCGATGCCGGGCCTACGCCCGGGCAAACACCCATCCGGAGATCCGGCACAAAACGATCTGGGAGGTGTTCGAAGAAGAGCGCCCGAACCTCGTTCCCTACGTCGGCCCGTTCGACGGGTTCCATGCAGTTCCCGCATCAGTGTCCAAGACCTGCCTCGTGCGCTTCGACAAGAACAGATACTCAGTCGATGCCCGCGCGGTCGGCCGACCTGTGGAGATCAGGGCTTATGCCGACCGGCTGGAATGCTGGCAGGACGGCCAGATTGTCGGGCAACACGAGCGGACCTTCGGGCGCGACAAAACCATCTTCGATCCTTTCCACTACATCCCGGTTCTGGCCCGCAAACCCGGTGCCCTGCGCAACGGCGCGCCCTTCAAGCAATGGGACCTACCGCTGCCAATCCGCCGCGTGCGGTGCAAGCTGGAACGCCAGCCCGGCGGCGACCGGCAGATGGTCGACATCCTCGCCGCCGCACTCACCGATGGCCTGGACGCCGTCGAGGCCGCTTGTGCCGAGGCGTTATCGCACAACGTCCATTCGGCTGGTGTGGTTCTGAACATCCTGGCCCGGCATCGCGAACCGCCACCGCCTCTGACCATTACCACCCCGGACGCGCTGCGGCTCTCGTGCGAGCCCGCCGCCAATTGTGATCGCTATGACAGCTTGAGGAGAACACAGAATGGAACGTTCCGACGTGATAGACGCGATGGGGAAGCTGAAGCTCTACGGCATGAGAGCGGCCTATGATGAGACGCTGACCACCGCCGTCAAACGCCAGCATGAACCCCAGCAGATTATCGGCGATCTGCTGACCGCCGAGATCAGGGAGAAGCAGGCCAGATCGGTCAAATACCAGATGACCATCGCAAAGATGCCGCTCGCCAAGGAACTGGAGGAGTTCGACTTCGAAGCCGCCGAAGTCAACGAGACCCTTATCCGAGACCTCGCGGCCGGTGACTTCCTCGACCATCAGCGCAACCTCGTGCTGATCGGCGGAACAGGCACTGGCAAGACCCATCTCGCCGTCAGCATTGCCCGTGCCTGCATCCGGGCTGGGCGCAGGGGGCGGTTCTTCAATGTCGTCGATCTGGTCAACAAGCTGGATGCAGAAGCCCGTGCCGAACGACAGGGCCGGACCGCAGACCTCATCTCCCGCCTGGACTTCCTGATCCTGGACGAACTCGGCTATTTGCCCTTCGCACAGACCGGCGGCCAGCTCTTGTTCCACCTGATCAGCAAGCTCTACGAGCGCACCTCGATCATTGTCACCACCAACCTCGCGTTCGGCGAATGGCCAAGCGTCTTCGGCGACGCCAAAATGACGACAGCTCTCCTCGACCGGCTCACGCATCACTGCGAGATCGTCGAGACCGGCAATGAAAGCTGGCGCTTCAAAAACCGGGCGTAACAACAAGCCGCAACCACGCAGGCCCGTCGCCGCTGCGTTAAATGAGGACTACGCAGCGCCGGGCCTGCTCAGCTTCACGGGGGTCAATATTGGAAGCCGATAGGGGGTCAGCATTGGATGCCGATTGACAGACCCGGCGACTCTCGACAGCACAATACCGGGAATGACATTGATCAACCTCGGCAACTCAGACCGCCTCGGCGCTGCTGATGTCGGCCCCAATGGAAACATGCTGGCCAGCCGACTGCCGGACGCAAACTATGTCGAAATCGCTCCGGCGAACCACTTCACCTTTCTGGGCACCTGTAAACAGCGCGCGGCTCAGATGCTCGAAGACTATGGAGATGATCCGATTTGCACCGATCCGGAAGGCACAAATCGCGCCGCCGTCCACGCACAACTTATTGAGGCAATTACGTCAGGGCTAGGCCTCTAAGGTTGTCGAAGAACAAGGCCACCCCCGCATTTCTTCAGGGGTGGCGCTCCAATGCCAAAATCCATGGATCTTAACTGCCTGTTCAAAAGCGGTCATCTTCATAGTCTTAGAAAACGTGTGCACTGTTGCGAATCTTCCCTCTCCATGTGCGACGCGGAGGAGGTCCGAAAGTCCTTAAGATACAATTCTGCCCCCTACCGGAATCGACCCAAAAGTCACCATCCAACACAACCTGACTGACCCCATAGTTCCGTACGCTGTAGTTGAACGGCTCACCGCCTGAGGGCAAGGAATTGAACGCCGTGTCTCCGCAACTGAAATGCACGGTGATGGTCCCATCTGAATTGGGTTTCCACATATTCGAGTTGATATGAGTGTTGCCTGCCATCAGATATCCATCCACATCATAGAGCGTGAAGGACGTGAAGAACTTGTTCTCAGGATCGTCAAAAGTGACGCCAAGGCATTCATTACCGGGCAACGCGGGCGAACTGGAATACGCATTTGAAACACCCAGCTCCAGCGGATAATTGCTCGTAACGAACCTGGCGATCACTGAAGCCAAAAGCCGGGAACAAGCCGTATTCTCACGAAAGTCGTGATGAAGGAAAAAACTGTTGTGTTGGCTGATCGTCAGAGAAGTTCTGTGCGTTCTCGAAGCAAGTTTACGATGCCTGAGAAGTCTTTTCCCGTGTGCCCTGCCTGAGCGTAGCTCTGATACAAAAGCGCAGATGCCTGCGCGACATCCAAAGTGGTGCCGCTGCCCATTGCCGCATTTAGGGCAAGATTCATGTCCTTTTGCATCAGCTCTGTCGCAAACCCAGGTTCATAGTCGCGATTTGCGGGTGAGGTAGGCACTGGACCTGGCACCGGACAATAAGAGGTCAGAGACCAACACTGGCCGGAAGAAGTGCTGGCCACGTCAAATAGTTTTTGATGTTCCAGGCCAAGTCTTTCGGCAAGGACAAAAGCCTCGGCGACACTTGCCATTTGGATGCCGAGCATCATGTTGTTGCAAACCTTCGCAGCCTGTCCCGTTCCTGAGCCACCACAGTAGACGATGTTCTTTCCCATCTGGCAGAGAATGTCCTTCACGGATCTGAAGGAGGCCTCTTCGCCGCCCACCATGAACGTCAAGGTTGCGGCTTCGGCGCCACCCACACCACCAGAAACCGGCGCGTCCAACATCGAGTGACCCTTTGTGCGAGCCAAGGCATTTACAGTTCGACAAGTCTCCACGTCGATCGTGGAACAGTCAATGAAGATGGCTCCATCTTGGGAATAGGGGATAATTTCATCTCGGTAGACTGAGTCTACATGCTTGCCTGTTGGCAGCATTGTAATGATCACGTTGGAATAACGCGCCGCACCGCTTGCCGAAGTCGCAATTGTGGCACCGTCGGATGCAATCGAATCAAGAGCCTCTTGGGAAAGGTCGAATACGGTTACGTCATGCCCGGCCTTGATCAGATTGCGGGCCATGTGACTGCCCATGTTTCCGACCCCGATAAAACCAATTTTCGTCATTTCCGCCCCCTTGGTTTCACCTGTAATTCCAAACGTTCGGGAACAGGGTATGGTAGTGGGTTTGCAAAATCATTTCAAAAATATGCAGACTCGATCCGCAAAAATACACTTATGGTAAATCCTCCAAGAATACGTCCCTTTGAGAACGAACGCATTCGGTGATGAAATCCGCAGTCTTCCTCACTCTTGCGAGGCCGCGAATATCCTCGTGAATCAGCAGCCAGAAAGTCTTGATCAACCGGAATTCCTTTCCAAGGATGGGGACGAGGCGATCATCTTCATTTGCGATAAACTTGGGAAGTACGCCTATACCCGCGCCTGCCAAAATTGCCTGGCGTTGTGCCACCAGGCTTGTTGACCGAAAGCCTGCTGTAAGGTCTTTCCCGACAGCTTCCATGTATCGAAGCTCGGGGGCAAATACGAGGTCCTCAATGTAACCGATAAGCGGGTGCTTTCGAAGATCCCGTCGCCGCGTAACCGGATCTCTTTGCTTCATGTATTCGCGCGAAGCGTAGAGCTGAAGGTGGTAATCGGTTAACT
The DNA here is from genome assembly GCA_022763115.1 of Aquisalinus sp. GTDB lineage: Bacteria > Pseudomonadota > Alphaproteobacteria > Caulobacterales > Parvularculaceae > Aquisalinus. Next base: position 10,370 of record JALEGJ010000090.1, on the reverse strand, counting down.
TTCTGGCGTACAACCGCCCTGTTGTTGGTCGATCAAGCGTGACGGACAAGTCAGCTTCGCGGCGCGACAGGCTCACGTACCTAGGCACTGCGACCAAGTCTATTTCCAGTCCAGGGTGCGCGGTAATGAGGTTTGGCAAGTTGGGTGCAAGGAAAAAGCTGCCAAATCCGTCGGGCGACCCAACCCTAACAGGCCCCGATAGTTGGCTACCACCTTCCCCGATGTCATCTTGTAGGTACAGGGCGGAATTTTCCATTTGTTCCGCGATAGGGATAAGCTTTTCTCCGTCGTCGGTTGGGCGATACCCAAGCTCGGTTTTTTCCACCAGCTTGGTCCCCAGAGCTCTTTCCAGCGCGGCGACCCTTCTCGACACAGTCGTGTGATCCACGCGCAAAGTTTCCGCCGCGCGAACCAGTTTGGCTTTTCGGCAGAGTTCCAGAAAGAACTTTAGATCGTCCCAGTTAAACATAAGTGACCGATGTGGAAAATTGCAGTTCGTGTCTGCAATAAGTCCAATATTTTGTGTAAAACTGCAAGACTATACTCATCCCAACTTGATTTTCTGCGGGCGGAGCTGGTCCTGAATGCCGAAATCTTATGAGACGGATATGGTGCAACTTCCCTCTCGGAAACAGGTGATCTTGCTGCCAGAGTCACTGGCTTCGAAGGGGGAGCTGAAGAATGGATAAGGAATTAGATCACTACTTCAACCATACAGTTCAGAGCTTGCTCCGACTCCATCCTCTCATGGCATCAATGGACGACAAGGAATTTCGTCAGGCATTGCAAAGCGTGGCAAGCCCGTCGAGTGACCTGGCAAGTTCCTGGTTTGAGAGTGTCATGAAGTATCAGGCTGGTTTGGCGAAGGCTTTGACCGACAATTTTTTGCCGGGCACGAAGCCGGACGGATCAAGGGACGAAGATCGAAGGTTTCGTCATCCGTCATGGAATGAAGGCATATTCTCGTTCCTTCGAGAAAGTTACCAGCTTTCTTCCAATGTGATTACAGAGATCGCAGATTCAGCTGGGCTTCCGCCTCATGAACAAAAAAAGCTCAGTTTTTACGCACGCCTTTTTGCTGATGCGATGGCTCCTTCAAACTTTCTTGCGACCAATCCCGAGGCCATTCAGTTGGCGCGGGAAACCAACGGCCAAAGCCTGGTCGAAGGGTTTAAGAACCTGCTTGGTGATCTTGAAAAGGGGTATCTATCCACCACTGACGAAGACGCATTCGAGGTCGGAACAAATCTGGCAACGACAGAGGGCTCTGTGGTCTTCCGGAACGAGATCATGGAGTTGATCCAATACCACCCCACGACACCACGGGTGAACGCGAGACCGGTTCTGATTATCCCCCCCTGCGTCAATAAGTTTTACATATTCGACATCAATGAAAAGAAGTCGATGGTCCGGTACCTGCTAGATCAGGGATACAGCGTTTTTACGCTGTCCTGGCGAAATCCCACACCCGACCTTGCAGATTACAGTTGGGACCAGTACGTGAATCTGGGAGTTTTCCAAGCACTTACAGTATGTCAGGAAATATCCCGTGCCCGGAAAGTTGACCTGCTTTCCTGGTGTAACGGCGGCACCATGCTGATCGCCGCCTTGGCCGTAATAGACGCCAAGCTGAAGTCCAGGGTTGGCACCGCCACGTTCCTTTCGTCGATGATTGACTTCAGCGATCCGGGTGGCGTCGAAGTTTTCGTCGATGAGCCGCAGATCACCGCTTACAAGAGTCGCCTTGATACAGTGAAAGTTACTCCGGGGCGGGACATCGCCAGAGCAATGGCAATGTTGCACATTAACGAATCCGTATGGGGCTTCGTGGTCAACAACTACCTGTTGGGCAAATCACCACCCCGTTCGACATACTATATTGGAATGCTGACACATCGAACCTGCCTGCAATGTGGTACGCCTACTACGTCGAGAAAATGTACCATGAGAACCTGCTCAAGGAACCGGGGGCTCTCGAGATTCTGGGTAAGCCCGTTGATACCGGTACAATAGATGTCCCCTGCTTTTTCGTCGGAGCGCTTGGTGATCACATTGTCCCGTGGAAAACATCCTACGCGTCAATGAACTTCGTGGGCGGAGAAACCGAGTTCGTACTCACCGATGGTGGGCACGTTTCGGGAACAGTGATCAATCATCCGGACAAGACCAGAAGAACCTATTTTTCTGACGGTGACAGAAGCTTGCCTGCAGAAGAATGGCGGAACAGCGCAAAGCAGACACAGGGCAGCTGGTGGCCCGCCTGGCTGGATTGGCTGGAAAGCCATGCGGACGAGGAGCCAAAAGCGGCTCCCAAGAATGCTGGCAACAAAAACTACCCACCCCTTGGTTCGGCTCCGGGAAGTTACGTTCTGGAAGTCGTGCCTCAGGATGCGTGAAGTGCCGAGCGCTGGATTGGCCGGAATGAAAGACAAGGTAGTTTCGACGGGCAACGCGGTGGGCGGGATTCGGAATGGAAACGAATTCTGTATCTCAGGATTGGAAGCCACCTTGTGTTGCCTCCGAAGGCCGCGAGATGGCTCAGCGTCTGGAGGATATCGACCATGACATGGCCTCACGAAAATCGGCGAGTGGTTTTGTGCGGATAAGCCCCGAGAAAGTGCCTTCAAAAATTGCTACGTCTCACATTTTTGGCACTCGAAGTGAAGCGCAATCCCTTGTTAACAATCTGGAGGGTGGGGAAGCGAAGTGATAGTGGAAGACGTGCACAATCACGGGGACCAATTCATGTACATGAACCTCCTCGGGAATACCGTTCGCGCACTGTATCGCAACGCGAATGATGAAAAGCGACCGCTGTTGGTATGTAATGGATTGGGACAGGCAGTAGAGGTTCTTTTTCCACTACTCGAACAGTTCCCGGATCGCCCCGTAATCGTTTTTGATGCGGTTGGGGTGGGAAAATCATCTGTTCCTGGTACGCCTTTGTCGATCCCTGAGCACGCCAAAGTTGCCAAGGCACTGTTGACCGAGTTGGACGTGGACGAATACGATGTCCTTGGAATTTCCTGGGGGGGAAGCGTCACCCAACAGCTTGCATTCGACGACTCGTGTTCATGCAAGAAACTCATTCTCGCTGTGACGTCTGCCGGGGGTATAGGTAGTTGGTGGGGAACACCGGTGGCCCTTTCGGAGATCTTTTTGCCTTTGCGATACACAAGCAAAGAATACGGAAATTTCGTTGGTCCGCTGATGTACGGCGGAGAGGCCATCACAACACCCGAGCTGTTCAAGGAGTATTCCAAAAACAGCATTGCGCCTTCACATAGTGGCTATTTCGGTCAGGTTGTTGCGATGTGTTCATGGACAAGCTTGGGCTGGCTACATCAGCTTAAACAGCCGACGCTGGTGATTTGCGGGATTTTCGACGGTCTCATTCCCGCTGCGAACCAATTCCTTCTGGCGCAAAGAATTCCCCGGGCCGAATTAGAGATTTTTCAGGCCGGGCACCTTCTAATGTACTCGCGCAGGGACGAGGTAGGAGAACTCATCACCCGCTTTCTGGATCGGAGGGACGATTTGTCGACGTCAAGTAGAGAAAAGTCCCACCCTTAGGTCGCGGGTGATCGATATATGTTCCAAAAGACCTTGCGAGCGAAAATGCCCTTGATCAAACAAAGTATACTGTCTCAAATTATGCAAGGGTGGGCCTACTGCGGAATTCGCCTACTGGACAGGCGGTGCCCGTTCCACTGAGCGGCCGGGATACCCTTTGGAAAGCTCCCAGAAATTCCTCTATCTAAAATTCAGTGGGCGTGTTTCGCTACCCGGGGCCGCTCCGGTGTCTATTAGCAGGGTTATGTCCGACAAAACTGCGGGATTGCTGCGATAATAGGTGCGCCGAGCAGATCCGAAGCACCTTTGACACCGATGAAATGTACGTTGCGCACTTTGTTAAAAATTTCGCTTTCCGCCTGTCCGACTTCTTCACCCTCAAGGCGCCCGAACTGGACACCTGCCATCAGGCTCTGCGACAGGCCAAGTGCGCGGTCGTGCCGGTTTGTATTGATGGTAATACGCCCGATTGCGGGGCCGAACTGCTCAGCGATCAGCCGCTGGCTGACCACTCCGAAATCGAGACCCGGGGCTGCGAATATCAGATTTTCGTTCTTGAGTGTTTTACGTGGATCACGTCCGGATGCCCGTGTTTCGATCATCAATTCGCGCAGGGCCGTGGTTGCAACATCCGTTCCGCGGCAGTGTGCAATGATATGTATCCGCTTCACTTCTGGCATCGCCCGCAGCATCCGCAACGTCTCCTTCAGATGAAAGATCGTGAACTCTCCAGATTCCCGGTCAGTGAAATAGCCAAACAGACCACCTCGACCCGACGGCCATGAATACAGGATGGGCACGCTGCACCGGCCCGTGAAATGCCAGACATCGGCAAGCGAAACAGCACCGGTTTCAAAATCCGTGTTTACCCCATGCACCAGAAGCTGCAGCTCGTTGCTGCCTGATTGTTTCAGGCGTTTACGAACAAGCGCCTGGAAGGATTGTTTGGCGTGGTCGTATTCGCGTTGCGCTTCAACAATGACAACCGACTTATAGCCGTTCAGCCGAAAAGGAAGCGGCGTCGCTGGAAATTGCACCTGTTTCTGAAAGTTGGCCAGGTCTAGGCGGATCGGATTCGCGCGATCTTGCGTACTGCTGGCAGTTGCAAGGCTTTCCCAACTGGTGCGCTCGCCGAAGCCTACACGGACATTTCCAGCTACCATGGACTGAGACCGTTCCGAACCGTATGTCACATCACCGGCACGAAATCGGTCGGTAACGTAAAGCAATGCGGCTGTGGGTTCGCGGTTGGCGAGTGGGACATCGTCCACCGGATAGAACGCAGGTGCGGTGTAGATATTTGGCGTCACTACCAGAGTATTGGACCCGGCACAGGCCGTAAGTACCCCAAAGGCAAGCGCAACGACACATGCACTCCCACCTCGCGGACCGCGGCTCCACATCTTTTCCCTCGTCAAAAAGTACAAGTACAGGGATATAGATGCCGGTGGTGACCAAAGTGTTACAAACTTCTGCGGGTCAGCTCTCCTTTGCGGCCAGTATCGCGGCAATCAAATCTTCGGGCACGGATGCTTCCAGCTCGTCATAGTCTTTCCGGGAAGCCTTTGTCGCCGCCAGCGTGCGTTTGTAGGCGGCAAGATAGAGCCGGCAGGACTTACAGACCCGCAGGTGGAGTTCGAACACGCGTTTTCGCGTCGGTGGCAACTCGTCTTCAAGATACGCGAGGATGAAGTCTTCAAATTCATTGCAGGTGATCATGCCCGGAAACTTGAACATCACGCCATGCATCCGGCGCTTCAGTGTTTGCGCAGTTCTCTTCATAGCGCGCCTCCTCGCATCATCGGCTCCAGGAGTTTCTTCAGGGCGGCCCGGGCACGATGCAGCCGGACCTTCACGTTCGCCTCGCTCAACTCCAGCGCTTTTGCGACTTCACTTGTCGACATCTCTTCGATGTCCCGAAGTACAAGAACGATGCGGTATTGGTCCGGCAACGCATCAATTTTCTCTTTCATGATTTCCCGCACCTGGCGCGATTGAAGATGATCCTCGGACGTTTTTGGTAGCTTGAATGGATCGTCTGCACGACACCCGTTGTGATCGAACTCGGGAAGCAGCGGGTCAATCGGTTGTTCGTTGATGCGCTTTTGCTTTCGCAGCAACATCAGCGCCTCATTCACTACAAACCGGTGCATCCATGTCCTAAGACTCGATCTTCCCTCAAATCCGTCCAGATTTCGGTAAATCTTCGAGAACGCCACTTGGACCGCATCTTCGGACAAGGACCTGTCCTTCAGAATCCTTTGGGCGACCGCAAGCATCCAAGCGATATTATCCCTAACGATTTGCTCAAAATCCACCTCTGAATTCTGATCCTGACCAAGGCGCAGTTCTTTCATTTGCCGTTCGCCGGAAGAAGTACCAACACTTTTCGAGTTCACCAGCCAGCCATGCATCAGTCAAGCTACGAATACCAGATAAGCAGAACAATCATAGCTGTTTGGACACTGTGATTTAGAGTACATCTTCCAATGCGAACCAAGGTTTTCTTTCGGCGAAAGTGGCGCGTGATTTGATTGGACAAATGGACAATCAACAATCGTTAGCGTCTTCATCATTGTTTGCGGGTATTGACCTTCGCCTGATGGAGTCAGCCAGTCATCTGTCCTATAGGATCAGTTATTCGATTTCCGCGGCAGTCTTTTAACTGTACACTAGCTTGCTGGTGCGTTTTGCACAACTTCAGAGCGGCTCTACGCCACTAAAACCACAGTCTTAGGCTGTGGTAAATCTTGTCGAAATGACTGGCGCAGGCGCACACCGTATCTTTCATGCATGGAGCCGAGCTCACTCCATCACAGACTTCGCACATAGCTTCGTCAGAATATCTCTGGCGAACTTCGACACGCCTCTCTGGCAGAGTTTCGCGCAACTCTACCTCTGTTCCGCGGGCTGGGACAGATGACTGCTGCGCATCTGGCGTTCTCCCGCCCCTAACTGGTACAGACCCCACATGATCCAAAGGCATTCCCACCCAATTTCCGTGAAGCGATGATGGGGGTGAGCGTCTAAGGTCCAGACGCTGTTTCACTGAACTGTCAGATCGACTTTCACACAACTGCACATTCTTTTCGTATCAATCTGCAAATGTCCACAGTGGCTCTGCGATGTTGACCGTTTACTTTGAACGGATCTAACTAAATCCTAGTAGCCAAATTACACCGCAAAAAATGCGATGAAACAGGGAGGTAGCTATGATGGATGACGTTTTAAGGGATGCAGTTTCAGCTGGAAGGATACCGGGTGTCGTTGCTCATGCGGCCAATCGGGACGGCGTCTTTTATCAGGGTGCGTTTGGGAAGCGCAGCCTAGACGCTGATGCTGAAATGACTAATGATACGGTCTTTAAGATATTCTCGATGACGAAAGCAGTGGCTACGACAGCTGCGGTTCAATTGATCGAACGTGGCGAGCTATCACTTGATACCCCGGTTGAAGAAATCCTGCCTGAATGGAAGGATAAAGTCGTATTGGAAGGCTTCGATGGAGATATTCCGATCACCCGCGCGCCCAGAACGACGGCAACCGTTCGGCATCTTGCAACACACACCTCGGGCATGGCCTATGAATTTTGGAATGCCGATGTCGGCAAATATCTCGAGGCAACAGGCGTTCCGTCGATTCTGAGTTTTGATCGCGGATTGCTTGGTTATCCTATGGTGTCCGATCCTGGTACGAAATGGGAATACAGCCCCGGCATTGATTGGCTCGGTGCCTTAGTTGAAGAGATCAGCGGCAAATCCTTGCGGGACTTTTGTAAGGAAAACTTGTTCGAGCCTTTGGGAATGAACGACACCGATTTTCAGGCCACCGACGAGATGCGGACTCGGATGGCAAAAATCCACCAGCGCGACGAATCCGGTGGACTGACGGCGATAGATCTTGATCTGCCGCCTGAGCCGGGAATGTACTGTGGCGGCCACGGGCTCTATTCGACCGCTGGTGACTACTTAAAATATCTTCAGGCGTTACTGAAAGGCGGAACTCACAACGGAGTTCAGGTTCTCAAACCCGAAACTGTCGCGATGATGACTGAAAACCATATCGGTGATCTAAATGTCGGCATGATGCATTCTGCTATTCCACCACTCACAAATGACATCGAGTTTTTCCCGGGTATGCCTAAGAAACACAATCTGGGCTTCTTGATGAACATGGAACGCGAACCGGGAATGCGCCATGCTGGCAGTCATTGCTGGGCTGGACTGGCGAACACATATTTCTGGTGGGATCCGTCGGCCGGGATTGCCGCAGTTATCCTGCATCAGATTTTGCCATTCGCAGATGTCGAAGCAATCGATGTGTTCCGCAATTACGAAAAGGCGGTTTATGCGTCCCTTGGCTGATGCCCGGAAGAAAACGCAATCATTCCGCGAATGACAGCAAACAAATGAGCTGAACGCTCGTTTGGCCTGAGCTTAAACCTGCCCGAATTTTCCCGGCGGAGGACGTTGCTGTGAAGGTGAGGCCGACGAGATATAAGGAGCGAGGACGCATGGGCGCTTATCTGAAAGTCTACGAAGGCTGGAGAAACGACCCCGAAGCTTTTTGGTTGAATGCCGCAGAAGGCATCGACTGGTATGAGAAGCCGGACAGAGCCTTTCAGGCGGATGAAGGTGTTTATGGCCGCTGGTTTGCCGACGGAATCTGCAACACCTGTTACAATGCAGTTGATCGGCATGTTGAGCGCGGCCGCGGCAACCAGATTGCGATTGCCTATGACAGCCCAATTACGGGTGCCAAGAAAACAATCAGCTATTCTGAGTTGAAGGCCGAAGTCGTTGCACTGGCTGCGGTCCTTCAAGAACGCGGCGTCGTCAAAGGTGATCGTGTTGTCATCTATATGCCGATGGTGCCTGAGGCAGCGATTGCCATGCTTGCCTGCGCCCGTTTGGGCGCGGTTCATTCCGTGGTATTTGGTGGGTTTGCGGCTGCCGAACTTGCAACTCGCATTGATGATTGTGCGCCTAAATGTGTCATCTCGGCATCTTGTGGTATCGAACCGGGGCGTGTGGTTGCCTATAAACCTTTGTTGGACGGAGCGATTGATCTGGCGTCCAGCAAGCCTGCGTCAACCATTATTCTGCAACGTCCCCAGCAAAGCTGCGACCTGATTGCAGGGCGGGACTTTGATTATGCAACTGAAACGGCAAAACACCTAAGCGCAGGTACCGAAGTGGCTTGTGAAGAACTGGCAGCCACTGACCCGCTGTACATTCTTTATACGTCGGGCACGACTGGCCAGCCGAAGGGTGTTGTTCGCGACAATGGTGGGCACATGGTAGTGCTACAATGGTCCATGAAGGCAATCTACGATGTGGAGCCGGGCGAGGTCTTTTGGACAGCCTCTGACGTTGGATGGGTGGTGGGCCATTCCTACATTGTCTATGGGCCACTGCTGAACGGCAATACGACCATTTTGTTCGAAGGAAAACCTGTCGGCACGCCGGATGCCAGCACATTTTGGCGCGTAATTGAAGAGCATAAAGTGGCCTCTTTCTTCACTGCTCCCACGGCTTTCCGAGCCGTCAAGAGAGAAGACCCTGATGGCACACTGGCCAGAAACCACGACCTGTCTAGCCTGCGCCAAATCTACCTGGCAGGGGAACGTGCTGACCCGGATACTATTCACTGGCTGGAACGGGTTTCACAAAAGCCGGTATATGACCATTGGTGGCAAACAGAATCAGGCTGGCCGATTGCAGGCAACCCTGTGGGAATCGAAGCGTTGCCTGTGAAGTACGGGTCCCCAACCGTTGCCATGCCCGGCTATGATATTCGGGTGGTCAGTGATGAGGGCGTGGAGTTGCCGCGTGGCGAGCTGGGTAATGTGGTCATAAAACTCCCTCTGCCGCCGGGCTGCCTGCCTACACTTTGGAACGCGGAAGAACGGTTTGAGAATGTCTATCTTGAGGAGTTTCCCGGATATTATCAGACATCCGACGCAGGCATCATGGATAAAGACGGCTATCTTTTCATTATGGCTCGTACGGATGACATCATAAACGTTGCCGGGCATCGGCTGTCCACGGGTGGTATGGAAGAGGTTATTGCCGGGCATCCTGATGTTGCGGAATGTGCTGTCATAGGCATTGCAGACAAGTTGAAGGGTCAGTTGCCAGCTGGCTTTCTGATATTGAATTCAGGTGTGCAACGCCCTGTAGCCGAGATTCAATCCGAGGTTATCAAGCTTGTGCGAGAGAAAATCGGGCCGGTTGCCGCGTTTAAAATTGCGGTGCCAGTTGCCAGGCTTCCGAAAACCCGGTCGGGTAAAATTCTTCGCTCTACCATGCAGAAAATGATTAATGGACAGGACTTCAAAATGCCGGCGACCATTGATGACCCAGCGATTATTGAAGAAATCAAAGTCAGCTGGAACAAGTTCACCGCCTAAGCTTCATAGGAGCTGTCGTATGAACTTTTTGGAGCCAAATTGAGAAGAGGTGTGCTGAGAGCAGTACAAAATGATCACTTACGCAAAGAATGCATCAGACCGTACACTTACGCGCCGGTCATTCACGTAAGTTTCTTCTTGCCGCCTACAAACTAAAGTCGATTGCCACCTGGGCCACGCTGTTCCTGGGATATTCCCACGTACCACGGCAACCGCCGTTGGCATCCAAATTACGCAACCGGACTCGAATTGCATTGAGAGGAAAAATGTGGATCAGCGGACCAAAAGTGTGGATCGGCATGCAAAATTGACCCCTGTTGAGGGGTGATCGGCGTCCAAAAGTGACCCCCCTGACAATTGTGATCAGAAGCTTCCTCAAAAGCAT
>JALEGJ010000089.1 GCA_022763115.1 Aquisalinus sp. | reverse complement strand
TTCCTGTCTGCTCAATCATGCTGGCCTCCTATCCAGTAGACAGCTTGAATCACAAACAAACCAATCTGTGAATCCTGAATGTCAACACAACCTAGGCTCTCTCACCCCGGAATCTGGCACGTGCCTTTTCAGCGCCGATCAGCTTGAAAATGACAGGCATATCCGGGCCATGCGAAAGGCCGGTCAAGGCAAGACGCAACGGCATGAAAAGCTGCTTGCCCTTGCGGCCGGTCTTTTCTTTCAGTGCAGCAACCAGATCACTCCAGCTCTCGTCATGCAGTTGATCCGGTACGAGTGACGCCGCCTCATCCGTAAATGGTTTATCCTCTATTACCGGATCAATCTCGGCGCGGATCATATCACGCCAGCTTGTTACATCCTGTAGTTTTTCTATATTGCCCCGTACTGCAAGCCACAACGTTTCATCAATGCCTTCTGCACCCAGCCTTTCAGCAACGCGGTCATAAGGCAACTCGTGCAGGATTTTCGCGTTGAGCTGTTCCAGTTCCTGAGGGTCAAAGCGCGCTGGTGCGCGGCCCATTTTATCGAACGAGAAATCCTCGACGAGTTCCTGAATATCCCCTTTGGGCTGCACCGGGTCTGCGGTACCAAGGCGCGCCAATAGGCTCGTGATCGCCTGTGGCTCCAGACCCGCTTCGCGAAGCCCCTCGATGGAGAGAGAGCCCAATCGTTTGGATAACCCCTCACCATCAGCGCCAACCAACAACGAATGGTGCGCAAAAACAGGCATGGTGCCAGCGCCATTGAAGCGTATCAGATGTCCGAACAACTCGATCTGGGTGGCTGTGTTGGTAACATGATCTTCACCGCGGATCACGTGGCTGATGTTGAAATCCACATCATCAACACAGGACGGGAGCGTGTAGAGATACTGGCCATCTTCGCGAATAAGCACAGGATCGGAAACAGCGGATGTATCGACCTTCACCTCGCCCCGGATCAGGTCCTGCCATTCAACAGGCTGTTGTGATAATTTCAGGCGCCAATGCGGCTTGCGTCCCTCTGCTTCAAACGCAGTCTTCTGCTCTTCACTGAGCTCCAGTGCTGCCCTGTCATAAACAGGCGGCAAGCCCCGCGCACGCTGTAACTTGCGTTTACGATCCAGTTCTTCGGCCGTTTCGTAACAGGCATAGAGCAGGCCTTCATTTTTTAGCCACGCGGCGGCGGCATCATACTCCCCAAAGCGCTCAGATTGTCGGGCAAATTCCTGATGCGTGATGCCGAGCCAGGCCAGATCCCGCTGAATGCCATCCTCATACTCTTTCGTGGAGCGCGCCTGATCCGTGTCATCTGAGCGCAGCATGAAAATGCCGCCCTCTTTCTGAGCAAAAAGCCAGTTGAACAGGGCCGCCCGGACATTCCCGACATGTATTTTCCCCGTAGGTGACGGCGCGAATCTTACTTTTACCTGAGACATTCAAAATACCTGATTTTAGAGACTGACGGCCATAATGGCTGAAATGATGTGGGTCAACAAAAGCGCTAGCGATCCCGGAAGCCATTTGTGATCGGGTAGCGCCGGTCACGCCCGAAATTTCTGACTGTAATTTTCGGGCCGGGTGGCGCCTGCCGGCGTTTATATTCGGCAACATAGAGCAAATGCTGAATGCGGCGAACCTCTTCCTCGTCCTGAGCAGGTCTGCCATTCGCCCCGGCGATTATTTCGCGCACGGACAACTCGTCTTCAACGAACCCGCGCAAGATATCATCAAGCCGGTCATAAGGTGGCAAGCTGTCCTGATCCTGCTGGTCCTCGCGCAACTCTGCTGATGGTGGTTTGGTGATGATGTTTTCAGGAATGACACGACCGGCAGGTCCGAGACTGTCTTCCGGCTGGTGCTCGTTGCGCCAGCGGCATAAAGCGAAAACATCTGTCTTGTAAACATCCTTGAGCGGATTATAGCCGCCATTCATGTCGCCATAAAGTGTGGCATACCCAACCGACATTTCTGACTTGTTGCCGGTTGTCAGCACCATGGGGCCGAACTTGTTGGAGACTGCCATCAACAGGACACCGCGAATGCGGGACTGGATATTTTCTTCCGTTGTATCTGCCTCAGTGTCAGCAAAGGTTTTTTCAAGCATCCCGGCAAATGCGTTGACGGCTGGCTCAATGGCGATTCTTTCATAAGAAACGCCAAGCAAGTCTGCACACTGCTCGGCATCCGTATGGCTTTCACCGGCCGTGTAACGGGACGGCATCATGATGCACCGCACACGGTCTGGTCCCAGCGCATCAACAGCAATTGCGGTTGTCAGAGCAGAATCAACACCGCCTGAAAGGCCAATTACGACACCTGGAAAGCGGTTCTTGTTGACGTAATCCCGCACCCCCATAACAAGCGCCTGATAAATGAGAGAATACTCTGATGGCAAAGTCACATCAGGACCACTCTTGCAGATCCAACAGTTATTTTCCTTCTGCCACTCGGTAGACAGAATTTTTTCCCGGAAGGCCGGAAACTGGAAATTTTTATCGCCCGGTTGCCTGATGAAGGAAGCCCCGTCAAAGACCAGTTCATCCTGCCCGCCAAGCTGGTTGACGAAGATAACGGGCAGGCCTGTCTCTTTTGCTCGGGCATCTGCAACCGCATAACGCTCCGCATGAGCCGTGACCCGGAAGGGAGAACCATGCGGGGCGATGAGTATTTCCGCCCCTTGTGCTGCCAGTTCCGCTGCCGCATCCGGGTACCAGAGATCCTCGCAGATCATGAGGCCAAGCTTGACGCCTCTGAAACTCACCGGCGTAAGCCCCTTTCCGGCGCGGTAGCGCCGCGGCTCATCAAAGACACCGTAATTGGGCAGTTTCGTTTTGTAGACGATAGCAGAAATTTTTCCATCCGCGCAAAGGATGGCAGCGTTGAAAGGCTGCCCCCCTCCCTGCTCGGTTGTTGCCCATGGCGCACCGACGATCATGGCTGGTCCACCATCTGACGTTATTCTGGCCAGTTCCTCTACCGCCGCGCGGCAAGCGCGCTGATAGGCGGGCTTCAGCACCAGATCCTCCGGTGGATAGCCACTGACGATGAGTTCCGGCAGGATCACCAGATCAGCTTTTTGCCGGGCCGCCCCTTCGCGCGCCGCAAGAATTTTTTTGACGTTCCCGTCAATGTCTCCGACGGTAGGAGCAATCTGCGCGATGCTGATGATGAGGCTGTCTGTCATGGCGGCTATGTAAGAGCCTTCCCCCGACCGCACCAGAAAAATTTACGGCGTGTCTAACAGGCTGGCTCCGGTCAAAAGAGAAACTCGGCCTCCTCCGGCACCCGCGAGAACGCGATTTTTGCACCAAGATAATTCAGATCAAGTCCCATCTGGGACGCCAGGGTAACATAACGTCCGGTTGGTGGGCGCGCTCGCGCCTCACCACCCAGCTTTGCCATTCTGCTCTCAAGATCAGCGTTCATCTGATCCAGCGCTGTCCACAGTTTTTCACGGTTCTGTTGACGCACCGACATCTGCTGCTCTGCAAACAGGTCCCCCTGCATCACTTTTGGGTCCCCGGCGAGGGCCAGATCATGGAGGAACACAGAAACATTGCCAAAGCGTCTGCCCCCATTGCCGTCGTGCAAATCATCCAGTTGCGCGTCAAGGGACTGCCACAGCGTATCGACAGCCTTGAGAAACCCGTAAGTGTCCTGTGACAGGGGAAAACGGCGTGTGCCGCCCCAGCGACTGCCCGGTCCATGGCGTCCGGAGCGCATACGGATATTCACCGTCAGCGCCCCGGCAAACCTCTTATAATGGCGTAGACGGCTCGCAGCTTTCATAAGCAAGGCTGTTGCCACCACTTTTGCCCCGGCGCTCGTTTCGTGCGCGCCGCCGAGCACACGGCTATGACCGATCATCGACTTTTTGGGCTGGCTTTCCTCATAGACTTCATAGCCATGCAGTGAATACCAGAAGCGCTCGCCCTGAACTGACCCCCAGATTTTGCGGGCCTGTTTTGGCTGGAGGTTCCAGACCCCCATGAAGTCGGTAATCCCCGCCGTCTCAAGACGCTTCAGGACGCCAGGACCGATACCGGGGATTTTGCTGAGTCGGATATCCTCCAGCCGGTGTGGCAGATCGCTGCTTTCCAATGCCGTCAGGCCATCCGGCTTATGGCTTTCCGCCGCCAGCTTTGCCAGCAACCGCGATGGCGCAAGGCCAATTGACGAGCGTAAAGAGGGGCCAACATTCTCAAGAATGCCCTGTTGCACCTTTCGCCCGATTTCCAGTGCAGTCGCGCGAGACGCTTCTGAGGGGGCCAGACGACAGGCCCACTCATCTATTGAATAGACTTTGGTGATGGGCAGGTGACGCTGCACCTCTTCTTTCAACAGCTTGTGGACCTGCACATAACGATCATGGCGGGCGTGACGGATAATGATATCCGGGCAGAGCTGGCGCGCTTCCTTGACGGACGTGCCACGATTGATCCCGAACTGCCGTGCCTCATAGCTCGCAGCAATCGCCGAGGTGTGCTCCGATTTTAGCGGCACAACAATCAGTGGCCTGCCCCGCGCTGCCGGGTCATCATTCTGCTCAACACCTGCAAAATAGGCATTGAAGTCGATAAAAAGATATTTGAGGTCGGACATCTGTTCACCCATACACAAAGAACATATAGTGAACAAATATAATCGCGTCAAGGGCTCTCAGGTTGAAAACCGCTGAATTTAAGTACTCTGAGTTACAGATCCAGAAACGGGTTCAGCATCCGGCCAAACCGGCCCGTCAGACGCAGCGGCGCATCCGTGACCGCCAGACAGATGCACTCCCCCGTCCGGTCAACAGATGGCGCATGATCCGTGGCCGGGTCAGCAACAGAGAGATCGCCCACACCGCAAGTGCCGTTGTGATCGGAGAAAGAGCCCTTGAGGATCAGGGTCAGTTCGAGGCCTTCATGGGTATGTTGCGGCAGTGTCATGCCAGCAGCCACCCGCAGCAGACGCACCTTGGTTTTGTCCGACCGGTCAGAGGCCACATACTCGGAATAACCCGGCAGCGTCGTCCAGTTCAGATAGTCCAGTTCACGCAATGTCTTGGCACCAAGATAATCTCTCAGAGGGTTCGGCAGAATGATGTCCTGGTTCCTGAGGTCACCCGGCAGAACAGGCTGTGAGGTCGGCTTGCTTTCAAGATGAGACATTTGCGCCAACACGTTCTCAAGAACGTGGTCGCCAACAGGTGTTTCAACAGCGGACATGACCATAGCACCGCCAATAGCTTCCAACTGCTGGACATGAGCTTGACATTGCGGGCACATGGCGATGTGTGTTGCAATCGCAAGACTCACCCCTTCCGAGAGGCTGCCAGCAGCATAGTCGTTCAATAATTCCTCGGTGGGATGCACATTAGGCATCTTCAATACTCCTTCAACACACTGCGCAGTTTTTTAATCGCCAATCGTATACGGGACTTTACCGTCCCGTCGGGCGTGCCTGTCTGCACAGCTATTTCCTGATGGGATAATCCCCCAAAATAGGACAATTTAAGAACAGCCAGTTGTTCCTCCGGCAGTTCTGACATGGCCTGTTTCAAAATCTCTGTCTGTCGCCCGAGATCAACCTGGCGGTCAGGATCATCCGGCTCCTGTGGATGCAGGGCCGGGTCATTTTCGTCCAGCTGATGACGCTTCTGCTTGCGGAACAGATCAATTCTGACATTGCGAGCAATCGTATAGATCCAGGTCGAAACGGCAGCTCTGGACGGATCATATTGCGAGCGGCGAGTCCAGACCCGGATCATGACTTCCTGCGTCAAATCATCTGCAACGTGATCTTCCGTGGTGCCTTGCATGATGAAGGATTTCACGCGCGGGGCCATGACTTCAAACAATTCAACGAAAGCTGACTTGTCTGAATCATCCCGAATGGAAAGCATCAGATTTTCAAGATAGGGAGCAGATATTGATTTACGCGACCCAGCAGTCATGGCGGCACCATGGCTGAAGCCTCCCGAAACCACAATGCCTGCACGTACTGAACTCATCCTGTTATCCACAAACGCGTCACCTCAGTGGGCGTAAAGCTCTCCGTCCGTTGCAAAGCCCTGCTGCAACTTGGCAAGGGCAGCCTTCTCGATCTGTCTGATTCGCTCCTTGGACAGGTTCAGCTTCTCGCCAATCCCGGCAAGGGTCATGCGCGTTTCATCAAAGAAGCGATGCTGGATGACGGCCTGCTCACGCTCGGACAGCTTGTTGAGTTCAAGGCTGATGCGGTCCTGCAGTTTCTCTTCGTCAATGGCACGCATCACCGCCACATCCGGCGTTTCTCGATCATCCTCCAGCATGTCCTGCTTCTCGGTGGTGGAGTCATCTTTCAGGATAACATTGAGCGATGAGTCACGCGCGGAAAGCCGAGAGGTCGCAACATCCAGATCCTCGACGGTGACCTTGAACTTATGCGCCACGTCCGTCTTGGTCATTTCGCCACGATCAGCCTGCTCGATCATTTTACGAATGCGGCCAAGATTGAAGAAAATACTTTTGTGCGCATTCGTCGTGCCGACCCGAACCATGGACCAGTTACGCAGGACATAATCCTGAATGGAGGCCTTGATCCACCAGCCTGCATATGTCGAGAACCGGAACCCCTTGGCAGGATCAAACCTCTTGGCAGCCTCCAGAAGACCAATCACACCTTCCTGAATCAGGTCATCGATCGGCAGTCCGTAGTTCTTGAATTTCATCGCGGCAGCTACAGCCATGCGTTGATGGGCGAGTATGAGCTTATCGAGGGCGCGTTTATCACCTTTTTCGAGCCACCGCTCTGCGCAGAGCTGTTCTTCCTCAGCAGTCAGTATTTTATGCTCGAATGCCGTGCGAGCATTTTCGCGATTAAAGCTGTTATAATCCATCTCGTCACTCCTTCTCTAATATCGATACGCGCGGGAGGCCTGTCCGGATCACTCGAGAAGCAAGTTTTTTCGCAAAAAATCGGCAAAATCGGGATTACCCTGCGTGGAGCGCTATATCTGGCTCACTTCCGGTTTTGGAGTTGTGATGAAAAATCGACGCATAGCCATTATTGGCACCGGCGTTGCTGGTCTTGCTTGTGCCCGCAAGCTGGGCATGGCAGGTCATGACATCACCCTTTTCGAGAAAAGCCGAGGCCTTGGCGGCCGTGTGGCGACCAGGCGCACGCCCGATGGTTTGTTCTTTGATCACGGGGCGCCCTGTATCAGCCAACCGGAACATGCACCTGACCTGAAGAAAGCGCTGGCGGAAAGCGAGCTGATTAAACTCTGGCAGGCTACACCTGAAAACGCCCCATATGTTGGAGTGCCCGCTATGAACGCCTGGCTGAAACCATTGGCAGAGAACCTGACTGTCCATTTGCAGTCCAGAGTCAAGGCGATTGAAGCTGCGGGGGAGCGCTGGCGACTGACCATCAGCCACGACGAGGGCACGAACGCATCTGAAGATTTCGACCAGATCGTCAGTACCATCCCGGCACCGCAGGCACGGGAACTTTTAGGTGCCCTGCCCGGTTTTTCTGGCGTATTTGATAAAATTGACATGACACCCTGCTGGACATTGATGTCAGCATTTTCAGAACGCCTGAACCTGCCATTTGATTTTCAGGAAACGCCGGCTTCCGGCATCGCAAAACTAATACGTAACTCGGCCAAGCCGGGGCGAAGGGCTGTCCCGGATTGCTGGGTTTTGCAGGCCGATGCGCAATGGAGCGCCACCCATCTGGAGATCGAGAAAGAGGACGCAGCCGAGCTGTTATTGGCATTGTTTGAGAGTGCTGCTGGTGTCCAGCTACCCTCGCCCGTTTATCAGACGGCCCATCGCTGGCGTTATGCCCTGACGCGTAATGCCTACGGCGTCCCCTTCCTGCCGCACCCGGATGGCTCCATTTACCTTGGTGGTGACTGGCTTCTGGGCGACACCATCGCTCATGCCTGGCGCAGCGGCAGCGCCATCGCCGATTCCCTTATACAGGCGGGGTAGACCCTGATCGGTTACTCAGACAACCGCGCCTTTATAAAAGCATTCATGCGCGCGCGAGCTTCCCTGGCCATCGGGATTGGCATCGCATCAAAAGCGTGAATACCGCCCGGATAAATATCCAGTTCGGTCGCATGGCCTGCCTGTAACCAGCGCTGGGCCATGAACAGGCTGTCATCCAGTATCGGGTCCAGCGTCCCCACAGAGAACAAAGCTGGCGGCATGTCAGAAAGGTCCGCATAGAGAGGGGATATACCGGGGTCGCGCTTGGCTTCCCGGTCATATTGCTCTGGTGGCAGCAGATTGTCTCCGAACCAGGTACAGACCGGTGTATCAATAATCAGTAGCCGGTCGCCCCAATTCCTTAGAGACGGGGTCATCGACATATCATAAATGCCATAGACAAGGTTCGCCCCCGCAAAACCCGTAAAGCCGTGTTTGTCGCGCATCCGAAGCAGCGTGACTGCGGAAAGATGCGCTCCGGCACTCTCGCCGCCAATCACGACGCGCTCTGTACCGAACTCGGCTTTCATGTTTTCGATCAGCCAGCAGGCTGCCGCTTCGCAATCATCAGGTCCGGCGGGCCAGGGATTTTCCGGCGCCAGGCGATATTCCACACTGACCACGGCAATGTTCATGTCCCGGACCATTTTTTCAAACATCTGGTCATGGCTGTCTGCCGATCCAATCGTATGGCCACCACCGTGAATATGGAAATAGATCCCTTGCGGATTATCCGGCTTGAATACCCGGACCGGAACTTCAAGGCCATTGGCGTTGGCTGTCTGCCATTCTGCCATCTCGGAATATGGCTCACGCGCCAGCAAGCCTTCGCCTCTTTTACGTGCTTCACGCACAGCCGGTGCCCCGACTTCCCAGATGCGCGGCAACTCCTTCATCACGGCTTCGAGTTCAGCCGTCGCCTTTGCGGTTTCCGGCGCGATGGCCTCTTCCGAGAATACAAATGGATCAATAATCAATTTTCCGGTCATGCTGAACTCCTGTCATTCTTGTCTTCAATCCTGATGTCGTGCCTGCCCCAGCAACCGCCAGGCGTAAAAGATCATGGCAAGGGCGATCATAGCCGAGCAGATGAACGGTGTCTGCGGTGAGGCATCATAAAGTGAGAAAGCGATAATCGGCGCGATAATGAACCCGACTGCAAAAAACGAATTCGCAAGACCAGCAGCAGCGCCCTGCTCGTCGGCTTTCACGCTGAGCGACACTGCTGCATTGTAAGCGGGCATGATGATACCCGTGCCAAGACCGGCGAGCATCAGGCCGAAGACAATGGTGCCAAAATCCCGCCCCAGCGCAATGACCGCATGGCCCAAAAGCACCATGGCCGGCGCAATCTGTAGCAACAGCCAGGGCGAGAGTTTCAACCGCTGCACGATCACCAGCTGCGAGAACAGCGAGGCCATGGAGCTGACCATCAGAGCAACACCCAGATATTGTGAGGCGGTCAATTCATCCAGTTGCAGAACATCGATCAGATAAAAGCCGATCAGCTGTATCGGGATCACCATCAACAGGCCGCCACCCGCCCCATAGATGAAAACGGGCCAGAGACGCTTGTCGTTAAGTTGCAGTTTGCGCCGGTCCTTGCGCACCACCGGCTTGCTGCGCTCAGGCAGCCAGATAAAAATAGCAGCGAAGGACAGGACCGAAATGATAGTGACGATGTAAAGCGGTACCACCGGACCGAACTGGACGGTAGCACTGCCAATCCCTGGGCCAATACTCGCGCCAAGGCCGAAAGCGGCGGTCAATCCCGCAAGACTGGCCGTGCGTTCTTCCGGCGCGGTTCGATCGGCCACATAGGCCTGCGCGGCAGCCGGACCTGCCGAGACAAAGATGCCATGAAGGCTACGCGACAACACCAGCAACACAAATACTGCCATGACAGAAATGACGCTGTTGAGCCCCAGCTCCAGCACCACCGCCAGAGCGCCGATTGAGATAGCAAACATGCCGACACTTAAAAGGATCACCGGCTTGCGGCCCAGCACATCGCTGCGCCTGCCCCAATAAGGGCTGAAGAACACCCACATGAAGGCTGACACGGTAAAAATGATACCGACCTGAATATCAGCCAGACCAATGGAGCGGGCAATCGGCGGCAGGATCGCAAACAGGATCGTCTGGCCGAGCCCAAGACAGATGATGCAGAGCATCAAAATGCCCATGGCCCACCGTCGCGCGCCCGGGCTCGTCTCCGGATGAGGCGGCAGCGGGTCGGAGTCGAGCCGGGGCTCCGTGACCGCTGGTACAATCGCGCTGGCTGAGACCTTATCTTCTGCTGACGACGTATTGTCTGACTTTATGTCGCTTTGCTCAGGCATAGTGATGCCTGACACCGCCTTGCAGGAGAACACAAGCGCTAATCGCAGCGCCTCGTGCATAACCGCCATACACGCGATTAACCTGTTGTGGCCCTCGAGCTAGGCATTTTTATCGCCAGGCTGTATGATCGTCCCGGGGTCTAAGGAATTGTTGCATGAGTTTAGTTCGCATCTTCTGCATACTGCTTCTGGCTATTACCCTGCTACTCGCGGGCGTCGCTTATCGGGTTTTGACAGAGAGAGACTCTCCAGAGACCTTTCTTGAAAACAATCCCGAGATTCGCGCACATCCCGACTATCCTGTGCGAGTCAGGGATGTGTCAGCGCTGGCAGACCAGATCATCATTGAAAAAGATGTCTGGGTGGAGATGCGCGATGGTACGAGGCTTTCTGCCAATATATTTCGCCCGAATGCACCCGGACAGTATCCGGTAGTCATGGCGCTCACCGCCTATGACAAGAACAAGGGGCCAGATCAGTATCCCAAATTGTTGCGCA
>JALEGJ010000088.1 GCA_022763115.1 Aquisalinus sp. | reverse complement strand
TGCCTCCATAAAACAGACCTGTGAACAGGTCGCAGATTTCTCACGCATTGAGGGTTAAACGCATGAGTACAGAACAAAAATGGGTGTATAATTTCGGCGGCGGATCATCTGATGGTGATGCTTCCCTGAAGAACCTGCTGGGCGGCAAGGGCGCGAACCTTGCCGAGATGGCGAGCCTCGGCTTGCCGGTGCCGCCAGGGTTCACCATCACCACGGAAGTCTGTACCCTGTACTACAAGAATGATCGCGCCTGGCCAGTCGGGCTTGATGGCATGGTCGATGAGGCCGTGAACAAGATCGGTGAGGTCGTCGGCAAGGTTTTCGGTGATACCGCGAACCCGCTGCTGGTTTCTGTACGCTCCGGTGCCCGTGCCTCCATGCCGGGGATGATGGACACTGTGCTGAATCTCGGGCTCAATGATGAGACGGTGGCAGGTCTGGCGGCATTGTCCGGGGACGAGCGTTTTGCCTATGACAGCTATCGCCGGTTCATCCAGATGTATTCTGATGTCGTGCTTGGTGTCGGTCACCATACCTTCGAGGATATTCTGGACACGTATAAGGAGGAAAATGACTTCTTCCTTGATACAGACCTGAAAGCAGCTGACTGGAAAAAGGTCATCGCGGCTTACAAGCAGGCGGTGGAAGCCCAGCTTGGCAAACCCTTCCCGCAGGATGTGCGCGAGCAGTTGCATGGCGCGATTGATGCGGTGTTCGGCTCGTGGCGGAATGATCGGGCGAATACCTATCGCCGCTTGCATAATATCCCGGAAAGCTGGGGCACGGCTGTGAACGTTCAGGCCATGGTGTTCGGCAATATGGGCGAAAGTTCGGCCACCGGCGTTGCTTTCACGCGCGACCCTTCGACCGGCGAAAATGCCTATTACGGAGAGTTTCTCATCAACGCGCAGGGCGAGGACGTGGTTGCGGGTATCCGGACACCCCAGGCTCTGACCAAGCGTGCGCGTGAGGCCATGGGCGATACGGAAGTGTCGCTCGAAGAGGCCATGCCGGAGACGTATAAGGAGCTTGAAGCGGTCTTCCAGAAACTGGAAAAACATTACCGCGACATGCAGGACATCGAGTTCACCATCCAGCAAGGCAAGCTGTGGATGTTGCAGACGCGCAATGGCAAGCGCACCGCCAAGGCCGCGCTCAAGATCGCCGTTGATATGTGCGATGAAAAGCTGATTACGGAAGAAGAAGCCGTGATGCGCGTTGAGCCGGGCTCGCTTGACCAGTTGTTGCACCCGTCGCTTGACCCTGATGCCCCGCGCGATCAGTTGACCAAGGGCCTGCCGGCGTCTCCCGGCGCTGCTTCCGGCGAGGTGGTGTTCAATTCAGACGAGGCAGAGCGTCTTGCACAGGAAGGCCACAAGGTCATTCTGGTACGTGTGGAAACAAGTCCTGAAGACATTCACGGGATGCACGCCGCGACAGGCATCGTCACCGCGCGTGGTGGCATGACGTCTCACGCGGCTGTGGTTGCCCGCGGCATGGGCCGCCCATGCGTTTGCGGCGCTGGCGATGTGCGGATTGAAAAAGACGGCTCCAGTTTTTCCGTTGCCGGGCGGCAGGTTGCCAAGGGCGAGAAGATCACCATTGATGGCAATACCGGGCAGGTGTTCTTCGGTGAGGTGAAAACGGTGCAGCCGGAGCTTTCCGGCGACTTCGCCAAGGTCATGACATGGGCGGACAAATGCCGCCGCATGAAAGTGCGCGCCAATGCCGAGACGCCGCTTGATGCGCGCACGGCACGTGATTTCGGGGCAGAGGGCATTGGCCTGTGCCGGACTGAGCACATGTTCTTTGATGCCGAGCGCATCATTGCTGTGCGTGAGATGATCCTGGCCGAGAGCAAGTCGGGCCGTGAGGCGGCCTTGGCCAAGCTATTGCCGATGCAGCGCGGGGACTTCAAGGAACTTTTTGAAGTCATGTCCGGCCTGCCCGTGACAGTGCGCCTGCTTGATCCGCCGTTGCACGAATTTCTGCCGCACTCTGACAATGAGATTGAGGAAGTCGCCAGGGCTTCCGGCATGGACGCGGAAAAACTGAAAGCGCGGGCACATTCCCTGCAAGAGTTTAACCCGATGCTCGGGCATCGTGGTTGCCGTCTTGGCGTGTCGTATCCGGAGATTTACGAGATGCAGGTGCGGGCAATCATGGAGGCCGCTTGTGAAGTCTCCGCCTCTGGTGAGGCTATCACGCCGGAAATCATGATCCCGCTGGTTGCCCAGAAAAAAGAACTCAGCCTGCTGAAAGAGCGTGTTGATGCGGTGGCGAGAGCTGTGCTGGCGGAAAAAGGGCAGCAACTTGATTACATGGTCGGGACCATGATCGAATTGCCTCGCGCTGCATTGACGGCTGACCAGATCGCCGAGGACGCAGCGTTTTTCTCCTTTGGCACCAATGACCTGACACAGACAACATTCGGTCTTTCCCGCGATGATGCCGGCACATTCCTGCCGGATTACATCCGCCAGGGCATTCTGGAGCAGGATCCGTTTGTGACGCTGGACCAGGAAGGCGTTGGGGCGCTGGTGGAAATCGCCGCTGAGCGCGGGCGCAAAACCCGCAGCGATATCAAGCTCGGTATCTGCGGTGAGCATGGCGGCGACGCCGATTCGATCAAATTCGTCGAAAAAGTGGGTCTGGATTACGTTTCCTGCTCACCATACCGGGTCCCGATTGCCCGGTTGGCGGCGGCGCAATCTGCCCTAGGTAAATAAAAAATACCATATAAATCAACGAGTTATAAATTTGTTGCGTTGCAAAAAAGACACGCCTGTTGAAATGTGGACAATGGTTCCCACGTTAACCATTAACATTACTGCAAGTAATGCAGAAAATGCTTGGCACGGCTTGTATCGGAAGGCATAAGCCGCGTTCGGTATTGTTGTTTTTACAACTTCTTGGGAATATCCTGAGAAGTTTATCGTGTGAAGCGTTCAAGGGTTGGATCCGGGGTTGTTGGGGAACACCCCCCGAAAACAGGATAGACGGGCTTTGCGTCCGGAACGATGTAATATGATGTTACACGCTGAACATAATTCGGGCCTGAATTGGGCCATGCGCGGCTGGATGGCATCCTTCGGTGTTATTCTGTGTATGGTGCTGTTTGTATTTGTCGGTCACGCTGACTACCAGAAAGCCGTCGCTGCCAGTGTGCAGAATGAAGAAGATGCCGCCATGGCTGCAGTCGCGCAGGAGTTCACTGCCTGGCAGCAGGCGAAGGCCGAAGAGGGTCAAACTGCCGCAACCTTCCTCGAGCTGGTTCAGGACACATCTCAAGGTCTGGCCGAACTGGTCTCATTCGATTTTTCAGTGATTGACCGCGCGGCTGTGAATGCCAAGGAGCAGAAGTGCCTTGCTCAGGCAATCTACTATGAAGCGGGGTTTGAGCCCGTGATTGGCCAGATGGCCGTGGCTGACGTTGTACTGAACCGTGTGGAAAGCAACTCTTACCCGAATACGGTATGTGGTGTTGTCTATCAGGGCTCGCACCGCCGCACAGGCTGCCAGTTCTCGTTTACCTGTGATGGCTCCCTGACCCGTGCCCGGCACGAGCCGACCTATCGCGCTTCAGAGAAGATGGCCGGAGCCATTCTTGCCGGTGTGCATATTCCTGTCAGTAATGACGCGACACATTACCATGCGGATTATGTGTCTCCTTACTGGGCACCACGCCTGACCAAGACGGCAGAAATTGGCACGCACCGGTTCTACCGTTATCCAGACAAGGATACCTTGCGCATAACAGACGCTGCCCAATAAGCGGGCAGCCGTTCTCAATCAGCTGATATAATCTAGGCCAAGATCGAGATTAGGGGCTGAATGCGTGATCCATCCGGATGATATGACGTCCACGCCTGTTTCTGCGACATGGCGTACAGTTTCGAGTGTGATGTTACCTGAGGCTTCAAGAATGGCGCGGCCTTTTGTCAATTTGACAGCCTCGCGCAACTGATCCGTTGTCATATTATCCAGAAGGATCACATCTGCGCCCTCGCGCAGCACTTCTTCAAGCTGGGCGATGGTATCTACTTCAATTTCAACTTTGACCATGTGCCCGAGCCGCGCTCTGGCTGCGCGCAATGCCTCGGTGATACTGCCACAGGCCGCGATGTGATTATCCTTAATCATCACCGCATCATAAAGGCCAAAGCGGTGATTGAAGCCGCCACCACAAATGACGGCATATTTTTGCAGGGCGCGAAGGCCGGGTAGAGTCTTGCGTGTGCAGACAATCTTTACGTCAGTTCCATCAACAGCATTAACCAGGGCGGCAGTTGCTGTGGCGATACCCGACAGATGGCCGAGAAAGTTCAGGGCAACGCGCTCCGCGCTCAGGATGGCGCGAGCCGGCCCCGAGATTTCCAGTATATCGTTACCTGCTGACAGCCTCGTGCCGTCCGCACAATGGCGCTTCAAATCTACGTCTGGAGATACGAGCCTGAAGGCAGTCTCAGCCAGTTCGATGCCGGCAAGGCTACCGGGTTTTCTGGCCCGGATCATCGCCTTGCCCTGCGTCTCAGCGGGAATGGTCGCGCGTGTCGTAATGTCACCGGCATCGCCAAGGTCTTCGTCAAGGGCGGCCTGTACGCGCGCCTCGATCAGGCTATGTGACAAGGGGAGATCTCTGGTCATGTCATTCTACTCCGAAGAGGTTTGTACGGATCGGGACGATATCTCAATATCAAGCCCGGCGTTAGAGCGGTTGAGAATGCTGTGCGTCGGTGTGGCTGAGTGCGCTGGATAATCAGCACGCATATGCGCGCCGCGACTTTCCTGCCGGTTTTTCGCGCTGGCTGCGATAAGTTTTGCTGCGATCAGCATATTGAAATTGCCACTTGTGATATCCGGTTGCGCGAAGTCTCGATCAATGTCACCCAGCAGGTCTGTCAGGCCCCTGTCATCGCGAAGCAGCCCCGCCTGTGCGGCCATCTTCGCGCGCAGTGACTTTGCGAGCGCGTCAGGTGCCGGTTTTGTAGGCAAGGTGAGCCTTTGCATCAGCTGGCTGACATCGACAGTACGTGTCTCGCCATCGCCGTCTGTGATGGCTGCTGCCGTCCGGGCGCCAAAGACCAGCGCTTCAAGCAGCGAGTTGGAGGCCAGCCTGTTGGCGCCGTGAATGCCCGTGCAGGCGACTTCACCCACAGCCCAAAGCCCCGGCAGACTGCTTTCTCCGTTGAGGCCAGTGCGCACCCCGCCCATGTGATAATGCGCGGCGGGCGCCACAGGGATCGGCTCTGACACCGGGTCAATGCCAGCCTTTCGGCAGGCGTCGTAAACAGTCGGGAACATGTCCTCGAACCTTGTGCCGACCGCTGCGCGGGCATCCAGAAAGGCACCATCACCGGCACCAATCGATGCGGCAACGCCCCGCGCAACGATGTCGCGTGGTGCCAGCTCCATGTCTTCATGCAACCCTGTCATCAGTCGCCCGCCGTCTCTTGTGACAAGCAGCGCGCCTTCGCCGCGCAAGGCCTCTGTGGCAAGGGGAGCAGGGTCCACGCCCACATCAAGAGCTGTCGGGTGAAACTGGACAAATTCGGCGTCCATGATTTCTGCCCCGGCGAGCCACGCCATGGACATGCCGTGCCCTTGCGCGCGCACCGGGTTCGTGGTGACCGCATAAAGCCCGCCAAGACCGCCTGTGGCGAGGACTGTTTCGCGGGCTGTAATCATCAGGCGCGTACCCTTGACAATATCAACTGCCAGCACACCGGCGATATGTCCGGCTTCGTCACGCAGGAGCTCTTCAATAACAATCCGCTCACGGATGGTAATGTGCTCGGCGCTCTGGGCTGCCCGGGTCAACCCCGCCATGATCGCAGCACCTGCCT
Organism: Aquisalinus sp.; assembly: GCA_022763115.1. Taxonomy (GTDB): domain Bacteria; phylum Pseudomonadota; class Alphaproteobacteria; order Caulobacterales; family Parvularculaceae; genus Aquisalinus. The sequence continues at coordinate 38,709 of JALEGJ010000088.1, read as the reverse complement.
GGTCGCCGGAAGCGTGGACGATGCGGTCACAGCTATGAGCTGCCTCACGCCCCAGTTTCAGGCGTCCATGCGCATCCGTATCAAATTCAATGCCCAGCTTTATTAAATCCTCAACACGAGCCGCACCCTCTTTGGTCAGAATATCTGCGGCAGGTCCATCAACGAGCCCGGCTCCGGCGGCCACTGTATCACGCAAATGCAGCTGTGGTGAATCACCCGGCCCCATGGCTGCGGCAAGGCCGCCTTGCGCCCAGGTAGAAGAGCCGCCTTTACCGAGCGGGGCAGCTGTCAGGATCGTCACAGGGCGCGGGGCCAGTTTCAGCGCCGTGAACAGTCCGGCAATCCCGGCGCCAACAATCAGGATGCTGTCATCTGGCAAATCATCTGTGGCGGGCAGGGCGGACATCATTTTCCGGGGAAAAAAGGTGCCGTCAGGATCAGTCCTGACGGCACCAGTGTTGTCATCGACTCAGGAGAAACCAATGACCCTAAACTCTTGACTCAACAGCCATAACTTCCGGCTTGCCCACATGCATGTATGTGGACTGACCTTTCTTCATTGGCAGGTCGATCATGCGCTGTACGGCGCGTTTTGCTTTTTCCGCAATTTCCGGTGCAACCTCAACCTGATGTTCCATATTCTGCAGGGCTTTCAGGATACCTGGTAGCGTAATGCGCTTCATATGCGGGCAGAGGTTACAAGGGCGGACGAAATTCACATTCGGATTTTCCATGGCAACATTGTCGGACATGGAACACTCTGTAATCAGCACAACATTGCGCGGCTGGTTATCCTTTACATAGCCGCTCATGCCGCTGGTTGAACCGGCGTAATCTGCCTCTGCCAGAACATCAGGCGGACATTCCGGGTGTGCAAGCACGATAACATCAGGGTTACCGGCGCGGATTTCGCGGATATCCTCTGCCGTGAACCGTTCGTGTACCTCGCAGGCCCCGGCCCAGGTGATGATCTTGATGTCCGTCATCGCTGCGACGTTTTTCGCCAGATACTGGTCCGGCAGCAGCATGACCGTATCGACACCCCATTCCTCGGCGATGGCTTCCACAACCTCTACGGCGTTTGATGAAGTGCAGCAGATATCTGTTTCCGCTTTCACATCCGCTGTGGTGTTCACGTAAGTGACAACCGGAATGCCGGGATATTTTTCCTTCAGCAGGCGGATGTCAGTGCCGGTGATGGAAGATGCAAGGGAACAGCCAGCTTCCAGATCAGGGATCAGGACCGTTTTCTCCGGGCTCAGGATTTTTGAGGTCTCGGCCATGAAATGCACACCTGCCTGGACGATGATCTCTGCATCTGTCTTGGCCGCTTCCTTGGCAAGCATCAGGCTGTCGCCCTGAAAATCGCCGACACAGGCGAAAATTTCCGGCGTCATGTAGTTGTGCGCCAGAATGACGGCGTTCAACTCAGCCTTCAGATCATTGATCGCGGCGATGTAGGGCGCGTGTTGTTCCCATTCGAGTTGTGGGATCAGCTTCGCCACCAGCGGATACAGATGGTCTGTTTTTTCTTTGACGTCTGCCGTGTAGGGCAGGTGGTCCAGATCGATTTCATTCCCAAAAGCAGGCATGTGCGCCTCCATTCCCTTTAGTGTTCTGAGCATCCGGAATACGCCTCGGATGCGAGGATTATTATTAATGCTCAACTAGAGCATATATAGGAACCAAAAAACAGCCCATCAAGGGCAAGGTGAGAAAATAGCTTCGGAAAATCGTAAGTCAAGAAATCAATAATATAATAATATCAATATTTTAGGGGGTGATTGCTACAATTTTTCAGTTGGCGACAGCCGCAGTCTGGGCAATGTCAGGCCTTTGATGGTGCGATCCTGTGCCGCCTTGCCACTGGTCCGGCTGCGATCAAACGTGAACAGGGCGGCAGGTCTGCCACCGGTTTCGGCGCTCATATTGCCGGTCTTGTGGACGAGGCCCGAATTATCGATGCCGCGCCGAAAATTCTGCTTGTGCAACGGGAAGCCGATAATCGCCTCCACACTGCGTTGCAGATCCAGCAGGGTGAAACTGGCCGGCATCATTTCGAAGATGATCGGGCGATAACGCAGCTTCCCGCGCAGGCGACCGATAGCTGTTGCCAGAATGCGCCGGTGGTCAGAACTCATGGCAGCATCAGCAACCTGAAGCGGGGTACCCTCAATCTGACCATCACGCGCGGCCTCTGCCACAATCCCTGCTTCATAGAGCAGTTCGTAGCGGTCCAGTGTGCGCTCTTCTTCCCAGCCGGATGTTTCAAAGCCGAAGGCAAGGCGCACCCTGTCGCGTCGCTGGCGTTGCAAGGGCGCATCTTCAGCGCTTTCAATCCAGTCTCGCAAAGCCGGGATAATCTGTGCAGAAAGGATCGATGGCTCTCCCTTGCGCCAGTCTTCCCAGGGGAAATGATCGTACCAGTTTCGCCACGCGGTCGCCTCGAGTTCAATCGGATTGGCCCCCGGCGCCAGCGCGAGGTATCCGACCGAGACCACACGGTCCGCCGTGCTGCCGCCACGCAGGACAGCGCTCGGGGCCTCGCGCCCCTTGTCACCAAAGGTGTAGAGTTGCTCCACATACCCCAGCCGCATTCGCGTCTGCTCGGTCACAAAGGCCCGCAAACCCAATTCGAAGGTGCGGTGGCTCTCCGGATCAAAAGGCCCATATGGCAACCCCCATAAACCATCATCTGCACGGGCACAGAGCACGAGCGGATGATCGCCCTCAACAGCGGCCAGCACGGCATTGAGGCCAATGACAAGATGGCCAGCAGGAGATGGGACATCAATTTGCATTCCGCCCTGATAGAGCAAACCGTTATAATACTAAAGCGTATGTCTAACTGGGGATACGCCGCTAGTTGAAGCGGATCCGCACCTCGGTGCGACGGTTGTCCCGCAGAGGCACACCATCTCTGGTTTGGACCGCCGGGTTTTCTTCGCCGAAGGCGTCGTAGGTAATCAGCTCTTCCGGGATACCACGCGCCACCAGAGCCTTCCTCACAGAAACGGCACGGCGCACAGAGAGGGCATCATTATAGGCGTTGCTGCCTGCCCGGTCTGTATTGCCCTCAAGGATGACGATATTGATGCTCCGGCCTTGAGTGCGGGCGACAGCATCATCAATCTTGGCCATCTCTTCCGGCAGGATATTGGACTTGTCGAAATCAAAATAGATGATGAACTCGACAGGCTCCGGTGGCGGCATGTCAATCAGGACAACGGGACAGTCATCCAGCATTTCGACATGGCTGCCGTCTGGACACTCTTTATACTGTACAGGTTCTACATAAGGCTGCGGCGTCGCCGCGACAGGTTGGCCGCGGCGCATCGGACGGCCAAGTGGAATATCGACCCAAGCCTCAACAGCATAGGCGCTGTAATCCTGTGCGCCAAAACCGTCATAGGAAGCGGCAAACCTGGCCGAGTTGCCATTAGCCCAGTTTAGCTGGACTGCACTTTCAAAGCGTGCACGTACATCTTCATTTGGTACGGGGATGTTGGAGAAGGCAATATCATCCGGCGCCTCAAAGTCCCAGATCGCTGCGACAGAGAATTGTGGCTCAATGGTTGTCCCGTCCGGGAACGCATGTCGGTACGCAAGCTCAGGCTCGAATTCTGCACGACCCAGTTCCAGTGTCTGTGATGGAATGGCAACGCCGGTATTGCTTATGTAATCATTGATGCTTTCGCGGAAATAGGAGACGGAAAGCGTTGGCGTAATCCGCCAGTTTTCCTGGAAGACCTTGTTGCCGGTCAGCGCAATGCGGCCGAGCGTTCTGTCTGTTTCAAACTCATCATCCTGCACCAGGTTTTCGATGGTTAGGTTATTGGTTGAAGAGCCGAAGGCAGCGCGTGCATTCAGGAAGAGGTTCTTGGATAAGCGGGCCGACAGGTAAGGACCGGCCATCCAGCCGGTGCCATCGACTTCCTGGAACAGGCGCTCCTGCGTTTCATCATCGAAGAAATCTATTTCGTCACTGGCGCGGTCAAAACTGACCAGCGCTCCGAGGATAAGATTGTCATTCACATGGAAGTCAGCTCCCAAATGAACAATGCCGTACTCGCTATCGATATCCAGCTGCGTGCCAAACCCGGCAACGCCATCATCCGCTTTCGTGTAATGCCCCTCGACCCATAATTGCAGGCCTTTTTCCGGGGTAATCATATCCGAGCGCTCTGTTGCTGCTTCAAAGTCAAACTGAACATTCCCGCCATTGGCATTCATGGCGTAACGCACAGGTTTACGGTTTTGCGCGGAGACGCTGTCATTATCTTCCCAGAGAACTTCAGGATTACGGCGGTAAAAATTCGTCCGGTCCGGTTCGGCATTCAGCATGTTCCGGGCGCGACGATAGGCGAACCCTTTCGTCGCCTTCATGCTCATATGCCGTACACGATCTTCATCTACCAAATCTTCACTAATGAAGGTGCAGATAATTTCCTCGTTTGGATCAAGGTCAATGGTTGCGCGGCGGTTCTCAAGGCTTGTGCTGCTACCATTATCGATATCACCAACACAGTTGATGCTGACGAGGGCATAATCCTCGTTCACAGCCTGCGTTATGATATAGCTGTCTGCGGTAAGGTCGGCGAAAGACTCACTGCCGGTCTGGTTGATCGTCTGGATGGCAAACTGGCCAAGGTTGTTTGATGCGAACCTAAAGACGGACTCATCATTATCAATCTGCTTGACGATGGTAATAGAGCCTGGCCGCTGCTGGTTTGTAAATGTACAGATGACATTGGCACCCGGGTCGAGCGTGACCGACAGGATACCTGAGGTGGTATCGCCACTGTCTCCGTTCGTGCAGGAGATGTCGATAATGTCGAAGTCCGCATTCAGCGTTTCGGCAACGGTAAATGTTCCGGCGATGAGGTTGTTGAAGGAGATCGAGGCAGGCTGTGAGGCCGTGGGCATAAGATTGAAATCGCCAAGATCTCCGGTAAACCCAAATGTACCATTCACATCAGATATCTTCGTAATCGTCAGGGAACTGCGTAATTCTGCATTTGTGAACGTACACTCGACATCAGCGCCAATACCGAGGTTGATTTCAAGAACGCCTGTGGAAGTGTTGCCAGTATCGCCATTGTCACAAGTGATATCCGTGATGGTGAAGTCTGCGTTGGAAAGCTCCGTTACCGTGTAAGTGCCTGCGGTAAGGCCAGTTGCGGGAGCTGTGGAGGCAGTCGCGCCAGCCGCCGGGGACAGGGTGAACGTATCCAGACCCGGAATATCGCTGTTAAAGTCAAAGTCACCCGCAACATCCGAGGCTTTGGTGATCGTAATGGAACCGGTTTTCTGGGTGTTGTCGAAAGTACAGACAATATCTTCGCCAACGCCGAGCGCGACAGTTACAGAGCCGGTAGAAGTATCACCAATCGTACCATCATCACAGGAGATGCTGGCCAGATCGAAATCGGCATTCAGCGTTTCAGTCAAAGTATAACTTCCGGAGGAGAGGTCTGTGAAGACTTCTTGTGCAGAGCCGGATGATGTTGAGATACTGAATTTTCCGATGGGATCACTGCCGGTAAAATCAAAAGTGCCGTCTACATCCGTTGTCTTCACTACCGTAATTGACCCGGTTTTCTCGGTATTTTCGAAGGTACAGGTCAGGCTTGCAGCCGGGGACAGGGTTATTGTGACTGATCCGGTCGTGATGTCCCCGGTGGTGCTGTCACTGCAGGAAATACGGGCGAGATCAAAATCGGAGTTGTCCAGTTCAGTAATCGTATACGTACCGGCAGCAAGGTCAGGGAATGTACGAGAGTTGGTGCCGCCGCTTGTCGTCAGGTCAAAGTTGCCGATAGAGCCCGTGCCGCTGAAACTGAACGTGCCGTCCACATCTGTATTCTTAACAATGGTAAGCGAAGCCGGGCTTTGCAGATTCTCAAACGTACAGATAATCGCTTCACCCGGATCGACATCAATCGTCACAGTACGGTTAGGCGTATCAATGACAGAGCCCCCATCGTCATCGCCTGTGCAACTGATGCCTTCAAGCGTGAAATCAGTGTCAGGCAGTTCAATGACAGTATAGGATCCCGCTGCCAAATCGGGGAAATCTTCCTGACCTGTGCCACCGACAACATCTATGGCAAAAGTGCTGAGGCCACCAGCGAAGTTGAACGTCCCATCAACGTCAGATGTCTTTCGTATTGTAACGGAACCTGTCTTCTGAGTGTTGGTGAAGGTGCATTCTACGTCCGCACCGGGATCGAGATTGATTTCCAGTATACCTGTTGAGGTATCGCCTGTGTCCCCGTTGGTACAGCTGATGTCCGTGATATTAAAATCAGGGTTAGTCAGTTCGGTTACCGTGTAGGTACCAGCAGCGAGGCCAGTTACCTGCGAGGTGGAGTCAGTGGAGCCAGCTGCGGGCGACAGAGTGAAAGTGCCAAGGCCCGGTATGTCGCTGGTGAAATTAAAGTCTCCTGCCACATCAGAGGCTTTGGTTATCGTAATGGAGCCGGTTTTCTGGGTATTGGTGAAGGTGCATTCTACGTCCGCACCGGGATCAAGATTGATTTCCAATATACCAGTTGAAGTATCGCCTGTGTCGCCGTTGGTACAGCTGATGTCGCTGATGTTGAAATCAGCATTAGTCAGTTCGGTTACCGTGTAGGTACCAGCAGCGAGGCCGGTTACCTGCGAGGTGGAGTGAGTGGAGCCAGCTGCAGGCGACAGAGTGAAAGTGCCAAGGCCGGGAATGTCGCTGGTGAAATTAAAGGCTCCTGCCACATCAGAAGCCTTTGTGATGGTTAGAGAGCTGGAAGGAACTGGCTCGCAGGTAACAATTATCTCTGGTTCGCCTGTAAATAGAGCTGAGAAGGTGCGCGAACCATCTACAGGCATCGTATAATTGGCTGTCCGAGGGTCATCCATGATGAAAGTGGCACTGCTTTCTGAAACAATGACAGTTGGAGCTGTGTCATCGTTAATCTCTGCAGTGAAAAATCCGTCATAAGTGAAGGTCAGGATTTCTCCCGCGTCAAAGTCATTCGTAAATGAACCTGTAAACCCAGAAAGTCCGAAAACCGGAAAGTTATCAAAGTCACCATTATTCGCAGCAGTACAACCGGCGGAAGGGCTGGCGAGTCCCTGTGCGTTTGCTGAGCTGGAAAAGCTGGCTATCATCCAGAGGCTGATCACTAGTGCTGACAGCAGTTTTGCTACCAGAAAATTTTCAGATCCAGACGGTGCACTGATGTGTGCGGAGACCCCATGCTCCATGACATACCCCAAAATAGTCCCCAAGACGCGTTAACTAATCATAAACCAATGGCTTAGTCTACAATCCAGAGAAATGGGGTTAACGGAGTAATTCTGGTAAGGCGGGTATAGTGGGCAAGCGATACAGCTTATGGTTGTGTTGCCAGAATACCGGGCTAACTCTTACGGCTGATTGGATCTCAGGTAATATGAGTTAGTGCTCAAGCTGCTTCGAGGGGCAGAAACGGAATAGTGAAAGTGCGGCCGGCGATGCAGTCACTGCCCATGCCGATTTTCTCGATCGCGTCCACCATCCTGCCGTCGCGCCCCAGCAGGTCATCAGCTTTGGCAACCATCATCAGGCTAGGCTCGATGTTTTCACTGCAAGCACGTAACTCATCCGCGATAAGCTGCTCATCTTTCTCCGGGGCCAGGGCACATTGCAGAATATAGGCAGCAGCAGGCGAGCGGCTGAGGCCCAGCCGACAGTGAATGAGCACGGCCCTTGACCAGTCCATGTCTTGCGCAAATCTGAGGAGCGTTCTGATGCGGGCACCTTCCTGCTCGGGGCAGGGCGGCATCATCATTTCGGCGACGGCCATGGACAGGCTGAGCCGCAAATGACGCTCGGCGCTTACCCCGGTCATGGTCGGCGCCTGTTCGCCTTCGTCGAGTATCGAAATGGCGCTGGCTGGCTCATAGCGGGCCACAGCCTGTTCAATCTCATCATATGGGCAGACAATTATCATGACAGGATAATGGGGTGTGCGGGCCTGACTTGCCAGTCGCATCATATCACAATCAGGACAGTGTTTTGGCGTGTTCCCGGTAGAGTTTTTCGAACCGTTCGAGGTACAGGGCCTGAGAGGCTTCAGCGTCCAGGGCTTCAATCCTGACGGGCGAAATACCGCGCGGCGCAGAGAATATCCTGCGGGCCTCGGCATCCTCGAACCCGGCAATCTGGCAGGCTTCGAAGAAAGCACAGGCGCGATCTGCCCGCTTGATGTTTTTCTCAATCGCCTCGGGCAGGTCCGCTGGCAGGCCAAAGCGCACATGCACGGCGCGCTCAAGACCTCTTTCCACCTGTTTGTATTTCGCGCCCAGTGCGGCCTTGAAGGGGGAAATCACGTCCCCGATTACATATTCCGGTGCATCATGCAGGAGAGCTGCCAGCCGCCATTTGACAGGCCAGCCCGGTTTCAACTGAACGCAGATATCTTCAACGATGACGGAGTGATGGGCGACATTGAACGGCAGGGTGCCGAGCGTCTGACCATTCCAGCGTGCGACACGCGCAAGGCCATGGGCAATATCTTCAATCTCGATATCAAGGGGAGAAGGGTCGAGGATATTCAGGCGCCGCCCCGATAGCATACGCTGCCAGGCCCGAGGCGCCTCGCCTTTTTTCTGATCAAGTTTGGCCATTCAGGATCAGGCAGCTTTCCGTACAATGACAGAGCCCGCGGAATATCCTGCCCCAAAGCCCGAGATAACGCCGACATCACCTACTTCGAAGCCGTCGCGGTGTTTGTGGAAAGCAATAATGGAGCCGGCGGAGGACGTATTCGCATATTCATCAAGCACCACAGGGGCTTCTTCCCCGGTGGCGTCGCGACCAAGAACCTTGCGGGCAATGAACAGATTCATGTTCAGGTTTGCCTGGTGCAACCACATGCGTTTGAGGTCATCCGTGGCAACGCCATTATCTGCCAGATGTTCAGCGATCAGGGCGCCAACCATTGGCACAACGTCCTTGAAGACCTTGCGCCCTTCCTGTTTGAAGAGTTTATCCGTATCAGGATCAGAAATATCCAGTTCATCACTGGTATGATTGAGAAAACCGAAATTGTTGCGGATATTGTTAGAGAAAAGCGTTTTCAGCCTGGTGTCCACAATATCCCAGCTGTCCGGTGTTGGCACGCCTTCGGCTCGCTCGATAATGACAGCGGTGGCAACATCCCCGAAAATGAAATGCGCATCCCGGTCACGGAAATTGAGGTGTGAGGAACAGATTTCCGGGTTCACCATCAGCACGCGCCGGGCGCCGGTTTGGAGAAGACCAACGGCGTTCTGAATGCCGAAAGCGGCAGAAGCGCAAGCCACGTTCATGTCAAATCCGTAGCCATCTATCTCCAGTGCCTGCTGCACTTCAACCGCCATCGCCGGGTACGCGCGCTGCATGTTCGATGCGGCGCAGATAACCGCGTCAATATCCTTGCCATGCAGGTCAGCATTTTTCATCGCCTGGCGGGCAGCGAGAACACCGATCTCCGCCATGATGGAAAGTTGCTCATTATCCCGTACAGGCAGTTTGGGTCGCATACGGTCAATGTCCAGAATGCCCTCCTTGTCCAGGACATAACGGGACTTGATACCTGATGCTTTCTCAATGAACTCGGCTGAGGAGGGATCTTTCTGGTCATCGGGGTGGTTGGCATTGTGCTTCTCGACCCAGGCGTTGAAAGACGCCACCAGTTCTTCGTTCGTGATTGTGTTTTCAGGTGTGAAAAGCCCGGTACTGACAATGCGGGCGGGAATAAGCTCAGGCATGAGTCCTCGGAGGTGAAGTGTTTTTATGTTTTAACCAAAATCATATTGCGCCTTTCCAGCGTCAAGAGCAAGCGCTGCTCAGCCGTCCAGCAGCCATTTATACATAATGTGCGCATCCGTCAGGCCGAGTGTGCTGTGCCGAAAGGCATTTCGGATGGTGCCGATAATCTCCATACCGTTCTTCTGCCACACATGAACAGCCGCCTCATTGCTGGCAACAACGAGATTGTACTGCATGGCAGAGAAGCCGAGTTGCACAGCTATCTGTTGCGAATGCTGGCATAGACGCGAGGCAATGCCAGAACCGCGCATGTTTTCCGCAACGATGTAGCCGCAGTTGCAGACGTGATCGCCAAGGTCAGGCTGGTTGGGCCGGATATAATAACTACCGGCAAGCGTGCCGTCAGATGTAATGGCGATGTAGGTCGCGCGCGGTGTTTTCATCCAGTAGGTGTACGCATCCGTTTCGGAAATATCAGGGGAGACCGGATAGGTTTCACCGGCGGCGAAAACCGGCCGGATCATCTGCCAGATCTCTGGCCAGTCTTTCTCTAGGCCAGCGCGAAAGGTCAGGTCAGGCTTGACCATGCCCGATTTGTCCCATTTTCTTCACCGCCTCATAGCGATGACAGTCAACTGTATGGTCATTGACCATGCCTACAGCCTGCATGAACGCGTAAACAATCGTCGGCCCACAGAATTTGAAGCCACGTTTCTTGAGGTCTTTCGAAATAGCCTCACTTAACGGTGTTTTGGCTGGCACGTCTGCCAGGGTTTCCCAGGCATTCTGCAAAGGCTTGCCGCCAACATAATGCCAGAGATACGCCGAGAAATCCTCGCCTCCTCTTTCCATGCGCAAATAAAGCTGGGCATTGGTGATGGTGCCTTCAATTTTACCGCGATGCCGGATGATGCCTTCATTTTGCAGCAGGCGCTCGATGTTCTTTTCCTTGAAACGGGCGACCTTCAGGGGATCGAAGTCCCTGAATGCCTTGCGAAAATTATCGCGCTTATACAGGATCGTGCGCCAGGAAAGGCCCGCCTGAAAACCATCCAAGATCAGCTTTTCGAACAAGGCCTTGCTGTCATATTCCGGCACGCCCCATTCTTCGTCATGGTACGCACAGTATTTTTCATCACCTTCCGGCACCCATCCGCAGCGTGTCATGGTCATGCCTTGTCTGCCAGATAGGCTGGTTGATGCAAGGTGACAGGGATGCTTCCGCCAGCTGTAAAGGCCTCAGTGGCTTTTGCCAGACGGTCGAGCCGAACCAGCGCGAGAGCGTTCGTTCGATCAGCTGCTGTAATCTCGCCGATTGTTGTTTCGCCAGACATGATGCTTTGTCCTGGTGCCAGTAACCTTTCCTCGCTGGTCACGATCCACGTCCTTTTGCGTACCTCGCCCTTGCGCTTCATGCGACTGGCAACTTCCTGCCCGACAAAACAGCCCTTTTTGTAATCCACGCCATTCAGGGCATCGAAGTTCACATCCAGCGGGAAGACCTGCTCGCTGGTAAAGCCACTGCCAAAAGCTGGTATGCCACACAGTAGACAATGTGTTTCATAGGCTGAGGGTGTAGTCTCGTCAGCAGCGATGGCAGCAAAGTCTACCCGTGTGCTGTCATTAATCAGAATGCGCTTGCCGAGTTTTTCGAGACGTGGATCCTCAAATGTCTCAAGAGAAGCGGGCAGATCAGGCAGTGGTGTGTCCTCTCCGTAAGCCCAGACCGCGCCAACATGCCATTGTTCACTGACATCCGAAATTTCAACCTGTGCCCGCAACTTGTAGAGTTTCAGCCGGGTTAGCAGTTTCGGGCCAATGTCAGCGTTACAATCAAGCAGGATTTCGTCATCCATCGGCAGGATGAAAAAATCAGCTATCAACTTGCCTTGCGGCGTCAGGAGCGCGCCATAAAGGCCACGATCTGCTTCAGGCTGGCTGATATTCTGGGTGATAATACCCTGAAGGTAAGTAACCCGGTCATCGCCTTTTAGAGAGATAACGGTCCTGTCGTGAAAAAGAGTTTTGTGTAGTGGCATGTGTGGGGCAAGGGGCTAAATGGTGGAAGTCAGTGTTATAGAAAAAAAGCCGCTTGTTCAATAAAGGGGACAATTAAATCGCCATGACAGAGAAGAAACATATCAAGGCTGCCGTCGGTGCTGTTGTTTTTCGCGGGCAGGAAGTGCTGCTGGTGAAGCGTGGCAGGGCGCCATTAAAGGGGCACTGGTCAATTCCCGGCGGCAAGATCGAGTTTGGCGAGGGTGCCCGCGCAGCCGTCAAGCGCGAAGTGCGCGAGGAAACTGGCATCGAAATTGATGTTATCGGATTGATTGATGTGTTTGAGTCGTTACCTGAAAAAGACGGAGACGGACATTATCTGATGGTCGATTACGTGGCACGGCATTTGAGCGGCGAGCCTGTTGCTTCGGATGATGCTGAGGAAGCCGAGTTTGTACCCTTCCCTGAAGCCTTAAGTCGTCTTGCCTGGGACCAGACCCGGACAGCCCTGCAACAGGCTCGGCTTGCGATGCGCCGTGCTGAAGACCGGAGCAAGGCTTCGGGCGACGACGGCCACCTATAGCAGGTTGGCTTTTTCGCGCGCCAGTTCCTGTTCTACCATCGCTGCGAAGTCGCGCAGGTCCTGGATTTGCTTTTCCGTCAACTGTCGGGGTTTGGTGTCTAATATACAAAGCGTGCCAATCGCATGACCGCTTGGCATACAGACAGGTACGCCGGCATAAAAGCGCACTTTCGGTTCGCTCAGGACCATCGGGTTTTCAGCAAAGCGTTCATCCTGCAAAGTATCAGGCACGATCATCACTTCACGTTTCAGGATGGCATGTGCGCAGAACGACTGATCACGCGATGTCTGATTTACGACTGTACCGGTTTTGGATATGAAAACCTGAGTCTCCAGATCAACTGCTGTAATGAGGCAGATTGGTACATCAAAAAATGAGGAGACAAGTCTCGTAATGCGATCATAACGCTCTTCATTACGCTTGGTCATGAAGCCGAAGCGCTGAAGCTCGGCAAGCCGTGCCTCTTCTCCCTTGATAAGCGGTGCACGGACCCATTTTCCAGCTTGCTGCAAGAGTGCAGCTCTGATCCGGGTGCGGAGATACTCGATAGAGAATGGCTTTATAATCCAGTCTTTCAGCTCGTCGGGTTTGGTCTCGGTGCAATTTTCTTCAGAGGAAATGGCAATCACCGGGATATTGGAACCACCAGTATCGACGCGCTTGCGGATATCGCTGATAATATCTTCCATCTCAAATAATTTGAGATCCATATCTGCCACCAGCAGAGATACAGGTTGCGCCTCAATCGCCTCAGTCACGTCATCTGCAGACCTGGCAATGATCATTTTGATGGAATCGGTTTTGAGGATATCCGTAACGGTTTTTACTTCCTCAGGCGTACCGAAATTCAGCAAAACGGCATGGGTCATCAGCGCGGTTAGCGGGCGGGAGAAGGCATCGACTTCGGAGTCGCGGACGGGCTTGACCGAAACGGGTAGAATCTTGTTGGTCTGGCTGTTACCCTTCAGGCCGATCAGGGTGCCTTGTGTAGCCGCTTCGGCCTTGATCCTGTTTTTACCACCTATCCGTTTGTGTACAGATTTAACAATAGAATCTATTTCCTTGTCGGTTCGAAGCGGATCGTGGTGCGTGAACATGAGTTTCTTCACGTCAGCATATTGCGCCATGCGATAAGCATATTCGTACGTGCTGTGCCCCCAGCCCATTTTCTGTTCGTACTCATCAGCTGTATATTGAGAATCATGGATAACGAGATCAGCTTCTGCCAGAAACTCTGCGTGGTCGTGGTCATTGCCGGTGATGGTACCATGCCCCATGGCACAGGCATGGGAGTGAGGTTCGTGGTCACAGGAATAAACGACCGAGGCACCATCAGCTTCAAGCCGGTATCCGAGGGTCAACTGCGGGTGGTTCAGATATCTGGCGCGAACCGTTATGTCACCAATCCGGAAAGACCCTTCCACAAGGTCGTGGAAGTGCAGCTTGGCTGCCATATATTCCATCGAAACCGGAAAGTAGGTGTACTGCATTTGATCAGAAAGAGCTTCGTTCATGGTCGGGCCAAATCCACTGGGACCATAGATGTGCCATTCATTGCCCGGAATGAAATAGGGGGTAAAAAATGGAAAACCCTGTATGTGATCCCAATGGGTATGGCTAATGAGCATGTGCCCGTTCACCTTGCCATTGAATTCCTTGATGAGTTGTTGGCCCAGGGGATGCACACCTGTGCCGCAGTCAATGACAATGAGTGTCCCTGACTGGGAGCGCACTTCCACGCAGGACGTGTTACCACCATAGCGCAGCTTGTCTTTTCCGGATGTGGCGATGGAGCCGCGTGTTCCCCAAAATCTGACCTGCATGTGGGGTCCCCCTGAATTATTGTTCGGGCGCTCTCCCCCAGCGCCCGGATATATCAGTCTCTCGCAGATTAAGACACCAATCCAAGGTTATTGCGCATCCTGAGTTAAAGCAACCAGATTATCAACGCGCCATGGCACATATATGGTGTTCCGGCAGATGATCTGCTTACCAACTGCCGGTATTCTCCATACTGGCCCATGGCTCCTGTTGTGGCAGGCTTTCACCGCGTTGCAGCAATTCGATGGAAATGCCGTCCGGTGAGCGGACGAAAGCCATATGGCCATCGCGTGGTGGCCGGTTAATGGTTACGCCCTGGTCCATCAAATGCTGGCAGAGTGCATAAATATCATCAACCCGATAGGCGAGATGTCCGAAATTGCGCCCGCCATCATAGTCTTCCGAGTCCCAGTTCCAGGTCAGTTCAACCATGGGGGCTTTCTTCTCTTGCGCCTGCTCCCGGTCGCCCGGCGCACACAGGAACACCAAGGTGAAGCGTCCCTTGTCATTCTCGTAGCGGCTTACCTCTTCCAGGCCGAGTTTGTCGCAATAAAAATCAAGCGATGCCTCGAGGTTCGAGACACGCACCATGGTGTGAAGATATTCCATTTTTCATTCTCCTGAAGAACGACATAAGCGGTTGCATGGCGAAAGGCCAGTTCCCATACTCCGCTTATGAGGGAGGTAGACCCAATGTTGTATCGTTATTTTCTGGCTTTTATTGTACCGGGGGTGCTGATGGTGTCCTCAGTGCAAGCAGAACCGAATTTGCAAGACCGGCTTGAGCGTGGTTTGGCAGAGGCCATGGCGGACGAGGGGCTTGTCGGGGCAGGCGGGACCATCTTGCGCGATGGGGAAGTAGTCGCGCTGGCTGTCGACGGGGTGCGCCGCAAAGGCAAGGCAGAAAGGATCGAGACAGGCGATCGGTGGCACCTTGGCTCAGTCACCAAGTCCATGACAGGGATGCTGATCGGACGACTGGTTGATGAAGGAGTGGTGACATACGACCAGACCCTGCCTGAACTTTTGCCAGCGCTGGCTTCAGAAATGGATACAGGCTGGCAGGATGTGACATTGCATCATCTGATGACCCACACCGCGGGGGCACCAGCCAATTTTCCAGTGACGGCGCAATTTGTCTGGCCGGATACGCCTGAGAAAACACGCGCGGCGCGGACTAAATCCTTGCGCGCCATATTGGCGAAAGCACCAAAATCCGGGGCCGGTGAGGCCTTCCTGTATTCTAATGTCGGTATCACCATTGCCGGTCATGTTGCCGAGGAAATGACGAATACTCCTTATGAAACGCTCATGGTGCAGAAGGTTTTTGCGCCGCTCGGACTTGAAACCGCCGGTTTCGGGGCCCCGCTTGGGGACAATCCCTGGGGGCATACGACCAGGTTTTTTCTGACCTTCGCCATGGACCCGACAGACAAGGCAGATAATACACCGATCATGAGCCCGGCTGGCCGGGCCCATATGTCCCTTCAGGACCTTGGCGCCTTCGGGCAGGTTGTCCTCGAAGGTCATCTGGGGCGCAGCGAGTTTCTGTCAGCGGAGACCTGGCAAAAACTGCATACGCCAGTACGGGATGAATATGCGCATGGGCTTAGTGTGATGCAGCGGGAATGGGCAGGCGGCACCCTGATCTGGCACAATGGCACCAACACGATGTGGTATGCTTTGCTGCTGGTATTTCCTGAAAAAGAAATCGTGATGGCCTTCACCAGTAATGACGGTAAATTCCGTGAAGCCGAGCAGGCCTTTTTCAATTTGGCGCGGGATATTGTGACAGAAATAGCCGACGAAACGGCCATAGACTCGTCACAAACAGACCCTACGGACTAAAACGATGAAGTATCTGGCTGTTTTGGCATTATCAGTTTTCGTACAGGAAGGAGAGTTGTCTGCCTCGGGTGAGCCCGAAACGGATACACAACTTTACTCTTTTGCGGAGCGCCAGCAGCAACTGGTTGATATGGCCCAACTTCTCGGCGAGATACACCACCTGCACCAGATTTGTCAGCCCTATGACTACTTCCCTGAGCGCTACCGTGACCGCATGAAAGAACTGGTCACACTGGAAGAGCCGATCGCCGCCACGAAAGAGTCCATGATCTCTTCGTTCAATGAAGGTTTTCAATTAATGAAAGCGAGGTTCGATTATTGTGACAGCGGCGCAGAGGCCGAGATGCGCGACCTTGGCGGGCAGGGTGTCATACTGACAAGCAAATTGGCCGCGCCATTTCGTCGCGGTGTCTTGACTGACCCTCGGGAAGATTAACCCTAGCGCCCGCGATTGACACCGCGCGCACTGAAGTCAAATGTTTCTACGGTCGTTCCCTGTTCTACCGGCAGGCCATTGCGGCGCCACCCGGTAAATCCATCCCGCATGTAAATAATCTGTGTAAAACCGGCATTGCGCAGGACTGGGAACGTCCAGCGTGTTGGCGGCGACAGGCTGTCATAGACGAGGATTGGTCGCGATGAATCAAGGCGGGAGATTTCCCGTATGAAGTCATCATCATGCAGATAAATATGGACGGCGTTTTCAAGATGCGCGCGTTTGTAAGCTGTTTCTGATCGAACATCGAGGATCAAGACTTCATCAGTGTTTTCAATGAAGAAAGCAGCCTGAGGAGATTGGAACAGACTATAGGGTGCTGTTTCTTCTTCCTCGGCGTATGAGAAACCTGCCATAACAGGCAACGAAGCCAGCAGGGCCAGAATGATCGTCACCAGTTTTCGCCGCTCCATTGCGGACCCCCTTTGGCGCCGAACTCGAAAACTGACGCCGTTACAGTGTTTCCTGGAAGCGAACCGGCTCCCCTATGGCACTGCCGATCAGCTCTCCGTCTGCCATGACCTGCCGACCTCGAATGATGGTCCCCTTCGGCCAGCCCTGACAGGTCATCCCGGCATACGGCGTCCAGCCGCATTTTGAGACAACCCAGTCTTCCTCTATTGTACGCTTTTCCTGCAAATCCACCAAGGTAAAATCGGCATCATAGCCAATGGCGAGGCGTCCCTTGCCGGCAATGCCGAAAATGCGGTTCGGGCCGTGGCAGATCAGGTCGACCAGCCGGGCGAGGGTGAGGTGGCCTTCGGCGACATGATTGAGCATCACCGGCAGCAGGGTCTGAACACCGGGCATCCCGGAGGGTGATTTCGGGTAAGGCTTTGATTTTTCTTCAGAAGTATGGGGGGCGTGGTCCGTGCCGATGACATCGAAGACACCCTGCTGGACCCCATACCAAAGGCCTGAACGGTGCCGGGCATCGCGCACTGGCGGGTTCATCTGGGCATAGCCTTTCAACCGCTCGTAGACTTCCGGGCCTTCCAGCGTCAGGTGCTGCGGTGTCACCTCGCAGGTGGCGATGTCTTTGTTCGCTGCGAGCAGAGGTACTTCATCAGCTGTAGAAATGTGCAGTACATGAATGCGCCGTTTCACCTCGCGGGCAATGGCCAATAGTCGCTGAGTGCATTTGAGCGCTGCTTCGGCTGAGCGCACTTCCGGGTGCGAGGTCCAGTCGCCCTCGCGCGCGAGATCTGCATTGGCCCGTAGCAATTCCTCGTCCTCGGAGTGAATGGCCACACGGCGGCGACCATGGCGCAAGACTTCGCGCACGCCATCATCATCGGGCACCAGCAGGTCGCCGGTTGAGGCGCCCATGAAAATCTTGACGCCGCAGATACCCGGCAAAAGCTCCAGTTCCGACAGTTCGCGGGCATTGTCGTGGGTAGCACCCACATAAAAAGCATGGTCGCACCACATACGGTGATGCGCGCGGGAGAGCTTGTCGTTGATCGCCGCTTCTGTCACGGTCAGCGGATTGGTGTTCGGCATCTCAAAAACTGTACACACTCCGCCCATCACCGCCGCGCGCGCCCCGCTTTCAAGGTCTTCCTTGTGCTCGTTGCCCGGTTCGCGGAAATGGACCTGCGTGTCGATAACACCCGGCAGGATGTGCAAGCCCGTGCAGTCCACAATCTCCCCGGCGTCTGCCTGCTGGAGATTGCCAATCTCGGCAATGCGTCCGTCACGCACGCCAACATCACGCGCAGCCTCGCCGTCATGATTGACGACGATGCCGTTTTTCAAAATCATATCAAATGCTTTAGTCATGCAGAGGCCTTAGCTTTTTTTGGGATATGCAGCAAATAGGCTGACGCTATCAATGTGATTAGTTGTTATCGGAATGAAATGGCTGTCCTGAGCTTGCCCGGTAGCGTATTTCATTCCAGGAGACATGCTTTGACCGTCCCTGCCTGAATTCTTCGAAATATGCATCCAGGCCATCCACTTCCAGACGGCGCCGGTGGCAGTGTTTGAATCCCAGTTCCTTCAGGTCAGGTTGCTGCAACAGGATTGATCCGGGGGCAGAGATAATCCTGCCGCCTTTGGCGAGCACTTTGGCAAATTTAAGATAAGTCTCCCGGCGCAGATCGTCATTCAGATGAAGCGTGGTGGAGAAGTCGAGGATGATATCGAACTGTTCGCCGATTTTCTCAAGGCTGAACAAGTAGTCTTCATACAGATTAGGATTTTTCTCTGTCAGGTTGTTCATCGGCACTTCATATTGGGCAAATGCTTCCAGTGAGGGCCGGTGTGAGTCCGTGCCAAAATAATGTCCTGTCTCCAGATATTCGATCAGATGAATGCCAACCCGGCCAGCACCGCACCCCACATCCAGCACCTTGTCCTCAGGCTTCACCCCGCGATCTACAAGCATGTCAAAATAGATTTTGCCCATGACCCATGGCATGCCGTAAGTGAGATGGTGTTTTTCCAGAATAAATTCGCTTAAAGAATAAGTGTAATCTGTTTGGCCCTCCTCTATTTCAAGCGTGCGCCGGGCTGATTGACCTGAGGTGCGCAATGTCGTGCGCCAGTTTTCCACGGCATTGAAAGGTGCCTTGCTAAGCTGGTGTACCTTGCAGCCTTCACCCAGTTGCATCTTCTTGACAGGTGCGCCAACCCCTTTTGGTGCTGTTTTATTGTCCAGTACGTCGCTCATAGTGGATGACTTAACCTCATCATGGTTGTTAAGCGGGCAAGCTAGCAAAAAATTCAAGTGATTCCCGCTATGATTTTCCACCCTTATTGCGCTGTTGTAAGAGGCTGGTTTGTTGGGACTGATGAAAAAAGGCGGGCACCGGGCCCGCCTTTCAACTATCTCGTTTTTGTCAGCTGCCGTTACAGAGCCGCTTCCAGTTCTGGCAGCACTGTAAATAGGTCTGCCACGAGACCATAATCAGCAACCTGAAAGATCGGGGCTTCCTCATCCTTGTTGATGGCGACGATAACTTTGGAGTCTTTCATGCCCGCCAGGTGCTGAATGGCGCCGGAGATGCCGACGGCAATATAGAGCTCAGGCGCAACCACTTTACCGGTTTGGCCGACCTGATAGTCGTTGGGCATATAACCAGCGTCCACCGCCGCGCGGGATGCACCGATAGCCGCTCCCAGTTTGTCTGCAACCGGATAAATCAGCTTCTCGAAGTTCTCGTTCGACGCAAGTGCACGCCCGCCGGAAATGACGATCTTCGCGCCTTGCAGTTCCGGACGATCTGACTCCGTCAGTTCCTCTTTTACAAATTCGGAAATCGACGGGAAGGACACGCCATCGCCGACTTTCTCAATGCGCGCTGAATTGCTCATCTCCGGTGCTGCAAAGGATGTGCTGCGTACCGTGATGACTTTCTTTGCGTCGGACGATTTGACCGTCGCAATCGCATTGCCTGCATAGATCGGGCGCTCAAAGGTTTCAGCGTCCACCACGGCGGTAATGTCAGAAATCTGCATTACATCCAGCTTGGCCGCAACACGCGGCATGAAGTTTTTGCCGGACGTACCAGCAGGGGTCACCAGCGCATCATAGTCACCAGCGAGCGACAGGATGAGTGCTTCATAATTTTCCGCAAGCTGCTTTTCATAAGCTGCATCGTCAGCATGCAATACCTGACGCACACCGGCAATTTTCGCAGCTTCTGCTGCAACGCCGTCGCTGCCGGTTCCGGCGACCAGAACATCTATATCGCTGCCAATGGCGGCGGCGGCTGTCACCGATTTGCCTGTTGCGTCGGACAGGGTTTCATTATCGTGCTCTGCAATAACAAGAATAGCCATGATTAGATAACTCCTGCTTCGTTTTTCAGTTTATCGACCAGTTCAGCAACACTTTCGACCTTGATACCGGCTTCGCGTTTTGGTGGCTCGGTGACTTTCACCTTGGTCAGCCGCAAGGCTGTATCAACGCCATAGTCAGCAGGCGTCTTTTTATCGATAGGTTTTTTCTTCGCCTTCATGATATTTGGCAGTGACGCATAACGCGGCTCATTAAGCC
This sequence comes from Aquisalinus sp., assembly GCA_022763115.1. Classification (GTDB taxonomy): domain Bacteria; phylum Pseudomonadota; class Alphaproteobacteria; order Caulobacterales; family Parvularculaceae; genus Aquisalinus. The sequence goes on along the minus strand of JALEGJ010000088.1, from coordinate 18,184 downwards.
GCAGGTCAGTCGTCACAATCGCCGGCAGGTTGAGCGCAACCGTTTGCAGGCCGCCATCCACTTCACGCGTGACGTGCAGTTTGTCACCTTCTTTCGCAACGTCAGAGGCGAATGTGCCTTGCGGCCAGCCCAGCAGGGCGCCGAGCATCTGGCCGGTCTGGTTGCAATCATCATCAATCGCCTGCTTGCCGAGCAGTACGATTTCGGGGCTTTCTTCCTCGACAATCTTTTGCAGGATTTTGGCCACAGCCAGTGGCTCCACTTCGTCATCCGTATGCACAAGAATGCCACGGTCACCGCCCATGGCGAGGCCCTGACGGATCTGGTCCTGTGCTTTTTCAGGGCCAATGGATACGAGGACAATTTCCTCAGCCGTTCCGGCTTCTTTCATCTGTACAGCCTGTTCGACAGCAATTTCGTCGAACGGGTTCATGGCCATTTTGACGTTAGCGAGATCGACATCGCTCTGGTCGGCTTTCACGCGGACCTTCACATTGTAGTCGATCACGCGTTTGACAGGGACAAGCACTTTCATCTCTAGTTTCTTTCTCCAGCTGATCGGTTGAAGCGCCCGGCGAGCGCTTGGTTGGGCCGCACCCTAGTCTTGTGCAGGGTGAAATTCAATGTGGCGTTGCAGCATTCTCAGGAACGGTTTTTCCCCGGTTGCCAAAGCACTTCTTCACCCTGCGCGAGCGTTGTATGGCGTGCTGCAATAAAGAGAAAATCAGACAATCTGTTCAGGTATGTGCAGACCGGATTCTCGTTTGTGCCATCTGCAGCAAGGCTTTCGGTCAGGTGCCACACATCCCGCTCTGCCCGGCGGGCAATGGCTCGTGCCAGATGCAGGGCAGCCGGGCCCTGGCCGCCTGCGGGCAGAATAAAAGAGGTCAGCGCGGGCAGGGGGTCGTTTAGCGCGTCCATCCGCTCTTCAAGCCAGCTTATCTGAGCCGGGTCCAGACGCAGTGCCCCTTCCATCTCGCCGGGTGTGGCAAGGTCTGCACCTAGGTCGAAAAGATCATGCTGAATATGAGAGAGCAAGCCAGATAATGTCTCGTCCTCAATGGCGGCAAGAGCGAGCCCGATCGCCGCGTTCAATTCATCGACGCTGCCGATTGCCTCGATTCGAGCATCCGTCTTGGGCACCCGCGCCCCTGAAACAAGGCCGGTGTCACCGGCATCGCCCGTTCTGGTGTAAATTTTGTTCAGCTTGACCATCTTAGAGCAGGGGGACCCCCGGTTAACTGCCCTGAGAGGCCAGCCAGACGAACAGCATCAGCAGCGCAATCGCCACAGCTTGTGCGGTTACGCGCAGGCGCATCAACCTGTTGGAATGCTCCTTGGCGAAGTTACCCCCCTTGGCGAGCGAATAGATACCCATGCCGAGGAATACGAGTGTCGCCAGCATGGCGACAGGTATGAGAAAATAGAGCAAAACAGTCATGTCAGGTCTTCCTTGCGTTGCTCAAGACATAGGGATTGATGCCCGCTTTGTCGAATGACATCGGCTCATATCGCACAATTTTGCAGGTGGATGGCAGCAGGGCGTGCGCGCTAATTAGCGCTTTCAGTGCCAGCGACGCCCTTGCCCAGCTCGCCTTCCTCGGAGCGATGAACGCCAATCTGGCTCATCAGGTATTTCTTGATGTGGATGTCAGGCGGGGCAACAGCACCCAGTCCGCCTTCTGTCACGTCGGCAATGAGGGGCGATTGCAGTTCGTCTTTACTGAAATCCATACGTACACTGTAAGTGCGCTCAACCTGATTGCGCAGATATTTCTGGGCGTCATACCATGCGGCCTTTTCAGGCGTTTCCTGACAGGTCGCCAGCTCCGAGCCCTTCGCGCCCCAGCGCCGCTCCGGACAGTGATAAGGGTCAAATGACAGGTCGAACAGCCGGTCCATGATGTGGTTCATGTTCAGCACAACTGTAGACCGGTCCATGCGTTCATAGGTGATCTGGCAGCGCTTTTTTTCATCGTCAAAAGCATTGAGCAGATCACCTGTCAGGTTGTTCCCGTCGTAGTCTACACCCGGCTGGCCATAGCGGTGCTTGGTGATGAGGTCTTCAGTCAGCCAGCGCAGTTCGCGGAAGGCCGTTTTCAGGCGCGCATCGCGCGATGGCGTCGAGAAGCTCTCCCACGTGCCATAGGTGCCGTAGATATTCTCCGGCAGGCGCTCGGGTGGATCTTTCAGATGCACGCCTTCGCGCACAGCCGCATCAACGGCCACTTTACGGGCCTTCAGGTCCCCGCAGATCGCGGTCATGGCGTTGCGTAACTCCCTGATCGGATCGAAGGCGTAATCCGGGGCGGCCAGTTTGCGGCGCACAAATTCGTAATAATTCAGGGTACGGTTTTCCAGCCGGAACTCTGCCATATCCCAGTTGCGGGTGTCCTCCGGCCCGTTTCCGACATACTGGACCATGGAGAAGCCGGGCAATTCCTCATTCGGTGTACCAACAATACGCCCGCCAATGTAAGAGCCATCCTCAGCCTTGCGCGCCCCAACCAGCCTGATCGGGCGCCAGGCTTTCAGGCCCCCGCCGAACTCCGGGCCGGTGCGCAGGAAGTTGGCGCCATAGGTGGTGCGGGAGATCGAGAAGTCCGGGTGGGATGAAAAGATCATCACCCGGCCATCTTCCTCAACTTCGTACACCAGCCCCACATGGCCGTAGACATCATAAACGATGGCCCCCGGCACCACATGCTCCCGGTCAATGGCGACGGGATAAAAGTCGTCAAAAGTATCACCTGCGCCAGTAACAGGATGTGTCCGGAACATGGCTGTCGAGACTTCGCCGCGAATGCGCCGTAACAGGCCAGGAGCATTGACCGGGCTGCCATTGCTTCTCGTGATAACAGAGCGTCGGCTCGCCACGATATTTCCGTTTGAGGAATAGCGTGTGTCCTCGCGTGCGCCGTCAGCTGTACGCATGGCATCCTGATAAGACCAGGGGAGGCCGTTTTTCCACGCATAATAACCGCGCAGGAAATAGGCCATATCCGCGCAGTCGCCGAGGTAAATCGTGTCGTCTTCAAGGTCCCGGTACGGATTAGCAGGGTGGCGCAGGCATTCATCTATGGAAGCACATTTGGTTCGGCCAAGGCTGGTGACAAAAGCCTGATAGCCGCGCTCATCATCTGCATCCCATTCGGTTTTATAGATTTTCCAGCCGCTGCCGGTATTTTTCGCCGGTGGGATCAGGTCCCGCAATTCCATCGGGTCACGGGTCGAGAAAACGCCGTCTTCGGTAATGATGTAATTATAACCGTCAGCCGGCACGGCCGGGTTCAGATAGGTTGGCTGGCCGGGCACTTCCTCGTCAGGAGAGATAATCAGTGGTGGAAACTCATAGATATGCGGAGATTGGGCGGCGACATTGCTTCCGAGCAGGCACGAAGCCCCCAGCGTCACACCCCAAAGCCCTTTTAGAAATACAGATTTACCGATCACCAGACATCCCCATGTTGATCCATTCGTTCTAACCCGATACCGCCTGCAGGTTAAGTGGCTGTCGTAATAAACTGACAGGCTGTGTGCAGGGGCGCACACTCGTATAAACTGCAAGACAGGCACCAAAGCCTGACGTCAGCAGGAGATTTGTGTATTTGACATGGCGGGTACGCTTCGGATAGCTGTAGTAATGTGACAGTTTTGTGACAAGCTGGTTTGTTGTCCACCCAGCGTAATGCCTCTAAAGGATATTCATGCCCATTGGTCAATCAAGATCATCCGTTGCCGCTCTGGAGCACTTTGCCCGGCTTCGGATGACGCTGGGTGGTGCGGTCGAGGAGCAACTTCACTCCTCCATTCAGGCGCTGGAAAAGCGTGACATCAAGCTGGCTAACGCTGTCATTGAAAAAGATATGATGATCGACCAGCTAGAGCAGGAGTTGCGCGAAGCCGCTGTTGAGTTGCTCGGCAGTGTCTGGCTGCCCAAGCCGCATATTCCTGAAATCCTCTCTACCTTGAGCGTCTCCAAAACCCTTGAGCGGATTGGAGACCTGTCAAAGAATGTTTCCAAGCGCACACTGGTCATATCAGGTGAGGATGCTGGTGACATGGTGACGACTGTCGCGCGGCTTGGCAAGCGGGCGCTCAGCCAACTGAGTGATGTTCTTGATGGGTATCGTGAGCGGGATGTGAAGCTTGCTGCTTCTGTCTGGAATTCTGACAGTCAGCTTGATGAAATGTTCAATTCCATTTTTCAGGAAATTGCAGAGTACATTGTGAGCGACAAGTCCCATATTACCGCAGGGTTGCATCTCGCCTTTGTGGCCAAAAACTATGAGCGTGTTGGCGACCACACGACAAACATTGCCGAGCAACTGCAATACTCTCTGACCGGAGAATATCCCGAGGCAAAGCGTCCGAAAGGTGATGATACAAGCAGTAGTATCTTGGGTCGTGACGACGACTGAGGCGGCCTCACCGGTATCAGGTAAGTCCCGTGTATACCCTCAAACTCCGTGTTTTTCTGTTCTGAAATGGGAAAATCAGGCTACGGTATGACGATTTTTTCGAAACGGTATGCGCGCGCGATATTTCAAGTCTGGAAATCGCCCTTTTGCATACCCACCTACAGAACGTAAGGTAAACAAGGAGAGGGATTAAGTTTATGGACCCGGTAGGTATTTTTGTCGGCATCCTCGTGGTGCTGTCTATTTTTGTTCTGTTCTCGACCGTCAAGATCGTGCCGCAGGGCTTTGAATTCACGATTGAACGGTTTGGGAAATATCAAAAAACGCTTACGCCGGGGCTGCATTTGCTGGTCCCGTTCATTGATGCTGTTGGGCGCAAGATGAACATGATGGAACAGGTGATTGATATTCCGTCTCAGGAAGTGATCACCAAGGATAACGCCATGGTGCAAGCCGATGCTGTTGCCTTTATTCAGGTGATGGATGCGGCGGCCGCGGCCTATGAGGTGTCAAATCTTCAACGGGCCATTGAAAATCTGGCGATGACAAATGTGCGTACCGTGATTGGTTCTCTTGATCTTGATGAGGTTCTCTCCAAGCGGGACGACATCAACAGCCGTCTGCTGAGCGTCATTGATGCGGCGACCAATCCCTGGGGCGTCAAGGTTACCCGCGTGGAAATCAAGGACCTCACCCCGCCGGCAGATATCACCGAGGCCATGGCCCGCCAGATGAAAGCGGAGCGCCTCAAGCGGGCAGAAATCCTGACAGCAGAAGGTGAAAAGCAATCAGCCATTTTGCGGGCGGAAGGCGAGAAGCAGTCTGCTATTCTGGAAGCAGAAGGCCGTCGCGAGGCCGCTTTCCGGGATGCCGAGGCGCGTGAGCGTGAAGCCGAAGCCGAAGCAAAGGCGACCGCAGATGTATCAGCCGCCATCGCAAATGGTGACGTACAGGCCGTAAACTACTTCGTTGCACAAAAATATGTGGAGGCTTTCGAGAAGCTGGCGATCTCGCCCCAGCAGAAACTGGTCATTGTGCCGACAGAAATGACAGGTCTCGTTGGTTCCATCGGTGGTATTGGTGAGCTGACCAAAACGATCATGGAAAAAGAGACGCCACGGACTAACGGGTCCGTACCACCGACTGTTTCCGGCAGTCTGTAGGAGCAACATAAGGGAGGGATATGCACATGTCTGAGTTCATTAGTTTTCTGGCCGGGATGCCTTTCTGGTACTGGTGGGTTTTGGCGGTGGGTTTATTGATCCTGGAGATTGCGACGGGCACGACCTATGTGCTCTGGCCTGCCATCGCCGCTGTCATTGTGGGCATTGCTGACATCTGGTTACTGGACGGTCAATGGCAGGTACAGCTCTTCCTCTTCGCTGCGATAACCTTTGCGCTGACAATTTACGGGACGCCTTATGCAAAGCGCTGGTTGCATTCCTTCAAAACGGATCATGAAAATCTCAATAAAAGGGGCGCGCAGAAGATTGGTCAACGAGCCACCGTTTCAGTCGCCTTTACCAGTGGCAAGGGCAAGGTGAAATATGGTGATACGCAATGGATCGCCGAGAGTGATACTGATCTTGCAGAAGGCACATCGGTTGAAATCATCGACGTCCGCGGCACAACGATGGTGGTAAAAGCGGTTTAAGCCTTAAAGGCTGGCGCCGAAGCCGATCAGGTTGCCAGCCGGGTCCCAGACATGAAATTCACGCATACCATGCCCCGGTTGATCGACCGGGGTATTTTCTATGCGCCCCGGCGCAAAGCCCTCTTTCCGGGATCGTGCGAGCAAGTCTGCATACAACTCATTGAGGGCTGCAACACTGGAAAGCTCCGTATAACAGGCTGTATTCTCAGCAATTTGACGGTCGTCACATTTCCAGAAATGCAGTGTCAGGTTGCCCCGCCGGACAATGGCGTAGTCACCCTTTTCGAATACGGCCTGTTTGGGGAACCCGAGATGCGTCGCATACCATGCTGCCAGTTTGCCCGGATCAGGGGCGGCGAATTTGGGCGCAGTATGCGAAGTGTCTAGCGGGTCCGCCATAAAGGGAGTGCGCGAGCAGCTTCAGTTGGCAGCCTTGACGCTTTCAACCCATTGCTCGACACGGCGCTCCAGAATGACCAGTGGCATGGCCCCGCCACCAAGTACGGTATCGTGGAAACCGCGAATATCGAAATCTTCACCAAGCTCGGCTTCCGCATTGCGGCGCAGTTCCTGAATTTTCAGCATACCGATCTTGTAGCTTGTGGCCTGGCCCGGCAATACGATGTAGCGTTGAACTTCTGAACCAGCCTGTGCTTCCGGCGCTGCAGTGTTGGCCAAGAAGTACTCTACGGCCTGTTCTTCACTCCAGCCTTTCGCATGAAGGCCGGTGTCTACGACAAGGCGTACCGCGCGCCACATCTCAGATCCAAGACGGCCAAATTCAGACAGTGAGTCCTCATAAGTGCCTGGCATCTGCTTGGCGAGCCATTCGGAGTAAAGCGCCCAACCCTCGACATAAACAGTGAAGCCAGCCTGTGTGCGGAAGGTTGGAACGTCCTCGAGTTCCTGGGCAATCGAAATCTGCATGTGATGTCCCGGCAGTCCTTCATGATAGGCGATCACTTCGAGTTCGCGTTTCGGCAATGCTGTCATGTCAGACAGGTGAGCATAATAGATGCCGGGGCGGGCACCGTCGGGTGTGCCAGGGAAATAGTGCTGCGCAGCCCCATCCTGCTCGCGGAAAGGCTCCACGCGGCGCACCTCAAGATCGGCTTTGGGCAGGATACCGAAGTATTCCGGCAGCACGGCCTTGATTTTGTCGATCGCAGCTGTTGCGTCATCGATATATCCCTGACGACCTTCATCCGTATTCGGGAAATAAAGGCGTTCATCATCCTTGTTGTCCCGCAGGAACTTGAAGAAAGCGGGCAGATCACCATCAAAGCCGAACTCATCCTTGATTGCCACCATCTCCTCGCGCAGGCGCGCCACCTCTGATAGGCCGATTTCATGAATTTCATCCGCGGTCAGAGTGGTTGTTGTCTGATTGGCAAGGCGTTCATTATAGTAAGCGATACCATCAGGCAGGGCGCTGACACCTTGTGCTTCTTCTGATGTGTTGACAATGTCTTCTTTTTGCCAGGCAATCAGCTCCTCATAGGCAGACTGCCAGTCGCTCGTCAGGGCAGCGCGCGCCTGAGCTTCGAGTTCGTCAGCGCGTTCCTGGGAGATTTCCTCGCGCTCCACCAGTGAGTCCAGCTCGGATTTAACATCAGCCCAGATATCGCTGTCCTTGTCAGCGTCATCAAATGGCGCGCCGGAGATGATCTTGGTAGCTTTCTCGATCACGAATTCAAAAGAGAAACGCGGCGGACGAACGCCCCTTTCAGCATTCTCCTTGGACAGAACAATAAGCTGACGCAAGCCCCGCGCAGACTCGTTGATACGGGAAATGTACGCTTCCATATCACTCTCTGTCTCGACATTATGGAATGTGATCAGCAACTGCGGGAAGAACGAGTGAATTGACTGCATCTGCTCGAAAATATACGCATTATAACGGAACGGAACGGCAGCTTCAGCCAGTTCAAGCTGATATTCCCAGATGTCCCAGGAAATCTGCGCTTCCGGCGTCAATTGGTCGTAGTCGAAATTTGCTTTCATGTCGGCGACGCTCTGGCGCTGCCAGGCAAGTTGCTCATCGGCAGCGGCGCGCGAGAACTGGTCGATCTTGTCGTAGTCTGTTTTGCGTCCGAGGAATGTTTGCTGAATTGGGCTGAAGGCCAGTTGCTCCTCAAATTTCTCCTCAAACCAGGCGTTCAGGCGTGCTGTTTCTGCGTCAATCGCAGCAGCATCCGTGACTTCGGCAGCCGTGACGGCTGACGGCTCAGCCGGAGTGCTGGTGGGTTGCGTTTGCGTCCCCCCGCAAGCGGTAAGCATGGTCGTGGCGAGTAGTATGGAGAGTGTTTTATACATCTTTGTGGTCCCTTCTCTTGTCCCCTGAATAGCGCCCGAGCGCAGAATTTGTATCGCTATGGCACATCCGCCATCCGCAGCAAACTTACGAATAGATTAGTTACTCTGGAAATCGCTCCGGCAGACTATCAAAATAACAGCTTTTAGCGCGTGTTAACTCAAATTTGCCATAGTCACATCAACGAGAAGCTGAGATGCGCAAGAAAAACAACCGGCTGACAGAGCGATTTAATTCGATCGCAAGTAGTCAACCTGTGGTGTCCACTGCACCACGGGTCCGGTCAACGCGTATGCCGCGTGAAACCGACAGGGTGACCTGCTATCGTTACGGCAAAATCAAGTACGGTAATTTTGAGCCGGTTCAGGTTGTCATCAAGGATGTCAGCCCGGGTGGCGCTCGCATCGTGCTCGAACACGCCAGTAAACTACCCAGCACAATCCTTCTGAAAGCACCGTCATCAGGCATTATGCGCAAATGCCTGGTTGTCTGGCAGCGCGGTCATAGCGCTGGTGTGAAGTTTATCTGATGTTAGGGGCCTGACCCTAGCTACTGAAGCGCAAAAGCTCAGCGCGTTGCTACAGGGCTGTCACCGGAATAGTCATAAAAGCCACGGCCTGTCTTACGACCCAGCCAGCCAGCCTCGACATATTTGATCAGCAGCGGGCAGGGGCGATATTTCGAATCCGATAATCCCTCATAGAGCACCTGCATGATGGACAGGCACGTATCAAGGCCAATAAAGTCAGCCAGTTCCAGCGGGCCCATCGGGTGATTCGTGCCAAGCTTCATGCCTGTATCAATGGCCGTCACCGTGCCGACACCTTCATATAACGTGTAAATTGCTTCGTTGATCATCGGCATCAGGATACGGTTGACGATGAAAGCCGGGAAATCTTCCGAGACCGCCATGGTTTTGCCAAGGCGGTCGACCAGCATCTTGCCAACCTCGAAAGTCTCCTGGCTTGTGGCAATCCCCCGGATAACTTCCACGAGTTGCATGACAGGTACGGGGTTCATGAAGTGGAGGCCGATAAATTTTTCCGGGCGGTCTGTCGCCGCGGCCAAGGCCGTGATCGAAATGGATGAGGTATTGGTTGCGATAATGGCTGCCGGCTTGAGGTCTTTGGCAAGGTCTGAAAGAATTTTTTTCTTCAGGTCAGGGTTTTCGGTAGCCGCTTCAATCACGAGGTCGCAGTCCACCAGATCTGTGAGGCTGGTAGAGTGTGTGATGCGCGCGAGGGTCGCGTCCGCATCACCGGCAGAGATTTTTTCTTTTGCTACCTGGCGCCCAAGGTTGCTGTCAATTATTCCGAGTGCCTTGGTGATCTGATCCTGATCAATGTCATTCAGCACAATATCGAACCCGGCTGCCGCAAAAACATGAGCGATTCCATTGCCCATCTGGCCAGCACCGATCACGCCAATCTTCTGAATTTCCGTCATGCGTCGTCTCCCATTTTCGCAGGTAGATTATGTCGCAGGACTGTAACAATTTTTTGCACTGCAGCAATACTGAATGCCAGTAGCCAAGCGCCGGTTGGCGGGCCGTCAGGCGCGCTAATTGTTGCTATCCTGGGCAATCCTGCGTAGGAGATGCACTTTCCCGTGCATGGATGAGAGCAGGTTGTATTGGTATGCAGGTAGAGCAGGCGCAGAGTATCTCCTACAAAGATTTTCATAGAATAGTGAATAAGCGAATCAAGTGGCATGAGTTTAATCTCAACTGCATCATCTCGCTCAAACATCGTTACCTGTATGTAGAAACACCAAAAGTGGCTTGCAGCACGATCAAGCTGGCCTTGATGAAACTGGAAACAGAAGGTCTGAATTATGATGCCAAAGTACCGCATCCGACGTTGTTTGAATCGCCTGTTGTCAAGCCGTATCACCTGAGTGATGAACTTCTGCACGAGGTTTTCTTCAGTGATAAATTCTTCCGGTTTTCTTTCGTCAGAAATCCGTATACACGTGTTTTGTCAGCGTATCTCGACAAAATAGATCGCAAGAAAAACCCGGTCAAGCAGATCAGGCGCGCTCTTGGCCATGATGCAGAAACAGATATTGATATCAGTTTTGAGCAGTTTCTTGATGCAATCAACCTGACCAAACGGCGCGATCAGGATAAGCATTGGCGACCGCAAAGCGAACTGCTTTTGGATGGCTACCTTGAGTTCGACTATCTTGGCCGGTTCGAAAACTTTGAAGAGGACTGGCGCAGTGTTGCGGAGCGCATTAACCCCTCAATGCTGGAAGACATGCGTGACATTCGCTGGCATGCAACCAATGCTGATGATCAGCTTAAAGAATTTTATAAACCGGAATTGAACAATAAGTTCATGCAGAACTACGCAAGTGATTTCGAACTTTACAATTACAGCAGGCAACTATCAGGCTGAAGGGCGTGCTTTCCCGTTGGCTTTGTTGCGCTGTGCGGATTTCGTGTGAGCGCTCTTTCCGGTTTCAGAAACGCGGGTAATTCTTGTTCTGCGGCGTTTTGGCTTCGCTTCAGAAGATGCAGCGTCTTCCTTTTCTGTTGTCACATCGAGGCGTCGCGTGGCCGCTGCCAGCAACTCATCAAAAGATTCCTCAAGACACTGAATGAAGAACGCGACATCAGGCATGATCTCGCGCGAAGATGTCACGCCGAATGTGATCTCGCCATTATAGCTTGGGGTTGAGATAAACAGCCCCATACCGTTCGCCAGAGGCGCGAGCCCATAGCCAGTGACTAGTTTAGCACCGCAGAAATACAACGGCAGTTGCGGGCCGGGCACATTCGATATCGTCAAATTACTGATGTTCTGTGCTGCATTCGAATTCTGGATGACCAGACGACTGGCAAGCGCCATGGTTGCTGCCGGCACATGCTGGGTCAGGTCCGTCATCAGGCGGGCAGCGAGGCCTTCCTTCGCGGCTTTTGTCTTGCGCGTGGAAAGCACGATGGCTTTCAGGCGCTCAACAGGGTGCGCAATATTCGTATGCAATGGCACGGTCATGGCGGAGATGTTGTTACCGCCCCCCTCGATACCATCTGCACCGCCATTGCCGCGTGTATTGATCGGCGCAGTGGTAACCAGTGAATCGTTTGGCAGTGCATCTTTGGCTTGCAGGTAGCGACGCACACCGCCGCTGCAGACGGCCAGCACTACGTCGTTGACCTTGGCTTCCGGATACGCTGTGCGAATGATCTTGATATCTGACAGCTTGAACTTTGCAGCATCAAAAACCTTCTGCTGACCGACCTTGCCGTTGAAAACTGTCTTCGGCACACCGCCGCTTTTGCGCAGGCGTGATCGCCCGGCATTGATCAGTGCACGGGATATTTGCGGACTGGCTCGCATCACGGCCTGTGTCATGCGCACAGGGGAGCGCGCGTTATTGACGGCGGCGCGCATCAATGTGCCGGGCAGGGTGGGGGCGTGTGAGCCATGCCCTGCAACTGCAGGCTCCACCGGGAGGGCGGGAATCCCATCGGGAGTTACGTCCCACAGCGTCCCCAGAAATTGCGCTGCTGATGCGCCATCGACAGCGGCATGATGCAGTTTGAAGATCAGCGCAAAAGATCCTTTCGGCACGCCCTCAAGATTATCAAGGCCCTCAACAACATACGCTTCCCAGAGCGGACGGCCCATATCCAGCGGGCGCGAATGATACCGCGCCACATGAATACAGAACTGGCGCCAGTCTGCAGGCTCTGGCAAGCGCGCATGGCGAATATGGTTTTCAATATCAAAATGCGGATCTTCGACCCAGTAAGGAAAATCCAGCTCCATGGGTACGCGCATCAGGTGGCGATTGTAGATCGGAGAGTGGCAGAGACGGCTCTCAATCCGTGCGATGATATCCTTGAAACGCACTGTACCGCCCGGCGCCGTAGACTGATCACAAATCTGAACTGCAGTGATACTTGCCACCACATCAGAGTCTTCCATATACAGGAACTGGGCGTCCTGTGCGCTTAACTGGTCCATCTCGGATACCTGTTTCTTTCAAAAGGCTGCGGACGTGCAGCCATTATTCCCGGCATATATACCGGCTAACTCTTTCGCCACACTTAAGACAGGGTGAAGCAAAAGTGAATGGAGGCGCAAAATGTGCGCCTGCCTGGCTGCTCTATCTTTGGCCACAACCGTGATGCAGCGCACAGGGCGTAACAGAAAATTTACTTTACCCGACATGCGGTGGCTCGTAGCGTTTGCCTGCCCTGATCGCATTTTGTGATCCGTATTTGGAGATTTTGATATGAAACACGTCCTTTTCGCGGCTTCAGCCATGCTGCTGGCCACAGCCTGCACATCGACAGGCAATGTTGAGCGCAACACGGCGGGTGGTGCCGCCGCTGGTGCTGTCATCGGCGCGATCATCGGTAATAATGTCGGTGATGGTGATGCTGAGACCGGCGCTGTCGTTGGTGCTGTTATCGGCGGTGCAGCAGGTGCTGCACGTGGATCAAATCAGGATGCCCTGACATGTGGCCGTACGGAGCGTCGCCGCCCATACTCCCAGTTCGGCGCGGGTCAGCCCCTGCAGTGGGATGCACAGTTTTCGCGGCGCTACTACGTTGATACGGCATCAGGCCGCACCTATTGGGAAAACGGCGAAGTCCGCACCTGCTAGCAGTTACAGCCAGAGTGAAAAGAAAAGGCGCCCCGGTGAGGGCGCCTTTTTCGTGAGTTCCGATCCGCACGAGGCGAACAGCTCACAGAATAAGCGCACCTTCCCTTTCCTCCCGAACAGCAAAATAAATGTGGCCTGGTACAGGTTGGAGTGTGGTCATGCAGTCTCTCGAACAGTTTTTTGCCCGGTTTCCGGCACTTGAAAATATCAGCACCGTGCTGGCTGTTGGAACGGCCTGTCTCGGCATCATCTTGCTGGCATTTTTGGCAGATATAATAGCGCGCCGCGTTATCGTCGCATGGATACACCGCTTTTTGTCAGCTTCCGATAGTGAGCGTGATAATATCATCCTGCGGAACAAGGTGTTTGAGCGGCTCTCGCACCAGGCGCCGGCTATCGTCATATATATGCTGGCACCCGCAGCATTGATGCAGTGGCCGTCTGTGGGCGGATTTGTCGCAACGGCAGCGCTTGTCTATATGGTTATCAATGGTGTGCTGTTTCTTGACGCCCTGATTAATACCGGACAGGAAGTCTATCGCACATATGCAATCTCACGGCAGTTTCCGATTAAAAGCTTTGTGCAGGTCGCGAAAATGGCGATCTATTTTCTCGCGCTTGTCGCTGTGCTTTCCCTCGTTCTGGGCCAGTCGCCGCTCTCCCTGTTGGCAGGGTTTGGGGCGCTTACAGCCGTATTGATGTTTGTCTTCAAGGACCCGATCCTCGGTTTTGTTTCCGGCATTCAGCTATCCGCCAATCGCATGGTGGCGGTGGGCGACTGGATAGAGATGCCAAGCTATAATGTCGACGGTGACGTCATGGAAATTGCCCTGACGACGGTCAAAATCCGTAATTTCGACAAGACCATCACCACTGTGCCGACACAGGCACTGATTTCCGAGAGCTTCAAGAACTGGCGCGGCATGACCGAGACAGGGGGCAGGCGGATCAAGCGGGCGATCAACATTGATGTTTCGGCGATCCGTTTTTGTGACAGGGAGATGTTGCAGCGTTTTTCAAAAATTCAGTATATATCTGAATATATCGCGGCCAAGCAGACGGAGCTTGATGCTTTCAATGCTGAAAAGGGGGCCGACCCGGAAACACTGGTCAATGGTCGCCGCCTGACCAATGTCGGCACGTTCCGCGCTTATATTGAGGCGTATCTCGACAATCATCCGAAAATTTCAAAAAGCCTTACCTTTCTGGTGCGCCAGCTTCAGCCAACTGAAAATGGTCTGCCGATTGAAATTTATGTCTTCAGTCTGGATACCAACTGGATCAATTACGAAAAAATTCAGGCGGATATCTTCGACCATATCCTGGCAGCGGCACCGGAATTTGATTTGCGGGTATTCCAGAACCCCACAGGCGGGGATTTCAGGTCATGGCAGCAGATTGCTGCGTGACCGGTTCCAGCACCGGCAGGGCTGGCTGGCGGGCCGGGACAGGGGCGATGGCCAGTGGCTCCAGGAAGATACCGTCAATGGCAAGGGAGGCGGCAAGGTCGTCTGTGTACCACCTCGTATCGGCCAGACCATCCTCGCGCACCAGCCATCTGGCGCGGGCATCAAACTCGTCAGCCTGTCTGTTCTGACTGGCGCAGATCAACCCGAGCAGGGCAGCCTCGTCTGCAGTCAGGGTGCTGGCGCAAGGTGCGGACAGAAGAAGCTGGCGCCGTGCGTATCTGTTGATCGAAGAGAGGAAGCCCTCAATTTTGACAATGCTGCCGGGATGCGTCCCGCTGTCTGGCATGGCACGTACAAGACCGGCCCTGCGTGCAGCACCACAAGTTAGCATCCGCATGGTCCTGACAAGTGTCATGTTGGGCATTATCGTATCTCCGTCTCTGATCGTTATGGTGGGCATCCGACCGGGCAAGCGTGCCACGGTGGGCAAATGAAAGATAACATATTAAGAATGATTATCAATAGCGGTTGTGATTTATTTCTCCCTCAAGCGCGGCGAAATTTGGGGTGCTGTCCTAATTAGGACAACCCGCCTTCTATTGCCCTAGGTGCCACAAATTGATTTCCTTCTGGCTTTGATGGTTTCGCGCTGTGCGCAGCTTCGATTAAATCCCCAATACTCAAAGGCCGCGCAGACAGGCCGAGTGCCATTGCTGGCGTCATCTTGATTGTTTCGTGTACGCGGCAAAAATTATAGTGAGCGACATACAGAGCAAATGCTGCTTTGTGATTTTCCAGCTTTTTCGAGAAGCCGTTTGTCAGCCGGGTGAGTCGCCGTGATGCCATGCGTGCGGACAGGTTGGAGCGCTCGACAAGGCTTGTTGAGATCATGTGATTTACGGGGATGCCCCTTATCCGCTCCTTGCGGATGCCAGTTACAACGCCGGGGGAGTACCGTCGGGCGCTGTCTTTGTGTGGCTCGCCCTTATATGACTTCACGACTTGGCCATAGTGGCAGTCATCACCAAAGGCAGACCAGACTGCTTCCGGATATGCCGGGAAAGAGTCACTGCTGATTTGTGGTGTGTTCAACACGCGGTCGCGCAGATCGTACATAAACAGGCGCGTATTGGTGGCGTTCCGCTTGCCAATCCGGTAGCTGAGAATGGCCTTGTTAAAGCGATCAAGCGCTGTGAAAATGTACTGGTCACCCATGTCATCGCCGTCACGCTTGGTTGTCTTGCGCTGCTTCTTGCCAACAAAAGACCAGAGTTCATCCAATTCGATATAGTCTACATTCAGATCGTGGAAGGTCTGATCGTGCAATAGCTTGCACTGATTGCCGACATTTAGCGCCAGCCGCATGATCGTGTCCCGGTGCGTACTGGTCATGCGCTCTGTTGCGCGGATGCTGCATCCTTCGGGGCAGCAATGATTTCGGTTTGTCGTTCGACTGAAAGGCGGTTCATGGCCCGTATCCTCATAATATCGGGACTGGCCATAACGGGCATGGAAATGCCTGAATAAAAATGCTATATCAAGAGTTGCCGTCATAGCTTGGGGCCAAATCCCAGGTTTTGATTATGGGTCTGGAACTGTTACAGCAGCGCCAGACCCGGCATTAAAAGGTGTGCCGATTAGGAGTGGGAGCGGCTGGCTCGTTTGGTTAGACGCATTTGCCGCCCCACTCTTCTCCTATAAATCCTCGCCCCTGACACCGGTCAGCAGGAATGTCGGGGCTATCAACCCTTCTCATAACAGTCTCCTAAATCGCCGCAGAATCGCGGCGCATTGCCAATATGATCGAAAGTTTGCCTGATGACAAGCGTTAATCAAACTTTTGAGCAAACTTTTTTCTTGCCTTGGGGCCGTGTTCTGGTAATGTGCGCCCTGCAAGAAGGAAGGAGCTGCCCTCATGACAGGCGAAAAGGTCAATTTCGAAGAAGCAAAAAAAGCCTCTAGTCCGGCACGGACCAATGAGCGCTCAACGATCGCTTTTCCTTATTTGGACTTAGAAGTAGCGATTGAGGTTGCAAAGTCCATTTTTGGTCGTGCAGGAATAAACACCTGCCCACTAGACGAGCTTGCTGCGGAAATGGGACAAACCGTTACCAGCGGAAACTTTAAGTTAAAGACATCTGCTTGCCGCCAGTTTGGTCTAGCAGACAAAGACGGCCAGAGCGGCATTCGTCTGACGGAATTGGGAATTCACGTCGTCGAGGAGCACAATTTTGTTGAGAGCAAAGTCAAGGCTTTTCTCAATGTTCCGTTATATGAGCAAATCTTCTCCATGTATCGCGGCAAAATGCTTCCACCATCCAAGGCATTAGAACGTGAGATGCAGCAATTGGGCGTTTCGTCAAAACAAACCGACAAAGCCCGACATGCATTTCAGCGCTCAGCAGAGCAGGCGGGCTTTTTTGGCGCGGGGAAGGATCGCTTAGTAAAACCTCGGATGCCTGTAGACACTCTTGACCGAACGATTGATCCTCCTGAAGGCAAAGAACAACGAGAAGCTTTCGACCCTGCCCCGCCATTGCTGCGGCATGGAGGCGGTGGGAGCGGCCCCCCGCCGCTAGACCCTCTGATCTCAGCATTGGTTAGTCGATTGCCCCCGTCTGGAAGCGTTTGGCCTCTCAACCAACGCAAGAAATGGCTGGATGCGTTAGCGACGAACTTTGATTTTGTCTATCAGGCTGAAGACGGCGAGGATGACCGTTTTGTCGATTGACGCGCCAAATATGCGCAAGGCTGAGAGCGGCCTCAAAAGACTGGGCTCTGGCAAGTACGGTTATCCCCCCTACGAGAGGCCTTTAGTCCGAAATGTATATGAAATAGCCAGTGGTCCGCTCAGGCATATCGTGCTCACACAAACCACCCTCGATTGCTTCATGCGACAAAGTTGAAATGCAAATTGAACGACAGGAATCTATAAGAGCAGTTAGTGGCGTCATATTTCGCTTCACCAAGGCAGACGATGAGACGCCCGGAGCGTTTAATCAGACAAAGTGCTAATTGGGACACTGTCCATCAATTTAGGACAGCACCAAATTTGGTATGGGAAAGTTATAACAAGGAGACTGACATGAGCCTGTTCCTGCTCATCATTGGTGGTATTGCCACAGCCATTTTTGTTGCCAGCCGGGTCATCGGCGCGGCGCGAGACGGGCGAGAGGCAATAGATGACGTCAAAGGCGCGGTGCGGCGTGGCAACTGGTCCCGCCAGATCGATCAGCGCGTGATCGAAAACCTGAACGATCCGCGTGATTCTGCGGCGATCCTCATGGTGCAGATTGCGTCCTATGAGGGCGAGATCACAACCGCACAAAAGGAAAAGATGGTTGCCCTCATGACAGACAGCTTCGGCGCGACGGCGGATGAGGCAGAGGGGCTCTATTCCTTTGGCCGCATGGCAATCGGTCAGATCAATGATGCGGCCAATTCCATGGGCAAGCTGATGCGACCAGTAAAAGCGTCCCTGACCCTGGACGAAATGAAAGACATGATCCGTATGCTGGAAGAAGTCGCAGAAGTGGAAGGCGTGCCAAGCGAGCGGCAGCGTGAACTGATTATGCAGGTGCGCCGATCATTATCCCTTGACAAGGCATATCAGGGCTAGGGTCAGGACCCATTAATGTCGCCATTTTGGCGCAGTGAGGATTTGCGATGATTAGGAGAGTGAAGACAGACCGTTTGCTAAGCAAACGCAGCTGTCTGAACGCAGGAATGGTTGCCCCCTTTCAAAAGTCTTCGACGACATTCATCG
>JALEGJ010000087.1 GCA_022763115.1 Aquisalinus sp. | reverse complement strand
TGGTGTTCATTTATCAGCTTTGTCTTGCTGGCATGTTAACCAGTCTCTCAGACCCTACGGTGTACATGTTATAAGGGAATTGGCGCAGCTTTTGCGATGATAAAGAGACGAGACTGCCCGGAAGCGAAAGATGGTTAATACTACCTTGAGACAGCAGACGCGTTCAGAAACGGCCCGGCCGTTGCCTGACTTCGTTGTCATCGGCGCGATGCGGGCCGGAACGACATTGCTGCATGAGCTTCTGGCGGCACAGGCAGGGTTCTCCTTACCGAAGATGAAGGAAACCGACTTTTTCGTGCGCGAGAAACCATCTGCCGAGACGAGCTATGCCCGTTTTTTTGACCTGGCGGCTGATCGCTGCGGTGAAATCTCTCCGAATTACAGCAAGCGCGACGTGTTTGCGGGTGTGCCCGAGCAGGTGCGCGCGGCCAACCCGGATGCCCGGCTGATTTACATCGTGCGCGATCCGGTAGCGCGTGCGATTTCCCAATATACACATTCACTACTGTCAGGTCAGGAGATGCCCGCGCCGCATGATCTTCTGGACAGTCAGCGTGGTGAGCACATCATCAATACATCCCGGTATTCCTGGCAGCTTGCCGCGTGGCTTGAGCACTTTCAGGTGGAACAGATTCTGGTGCTGGATTTTGACGAATTGACCTGCAATCCGGCGCAAAGCCTTGGGCGGTTGAATGCTCATCTTGATCTGCCTGCGCGTCCCATGAGCGTGGTAGCAGTGCAGAGCAATTCGTCAGGACAGGTTGCGCGGGTGCCGGACTGGTGGCTGAAACTGCGCGATACAGGGCTGGGGCAGCGACTGCGTGCCATGGCCCCACGCGGCCTTGCCGGACGCGCCAAGGCCCTGGCCAGTCGTGGTCAGGCGCAGCAGACCCTGCCGGAAATACCCGAAGCTGTCCGCAACCGGATAGCCGACAGGTTGCGCGATGATGCAGCAGCCTTTCGCGCGTTGACCGGCATGGCTTTTGCGGACTGGAGCGTCTGACATGAGTTATGCGCCGCACACCACTTTGCACACATCTGCCGGAACCGGCAGAGCTTTGAACCTGACGCTACAACGCGGGCGGGGCACGATCATCGACCAGTTGCTGGTGATCCTGTGGCTGATTGTTATTCCGCTGGAATTTCCGATGGCGGCTTTTTTGCGATATCCGGCAACAGCGCTGGTTTTGCTGGCAACGATTGTCTACTGGCGTGATGTTCTGCCCTTGCTGAAGCGCGGCGCTTTCTTCTTTCTGTTGCCTGCCTTGTGCCTCTTGTCCACCTTGTGGTCCGACGCGGCAATGTTATCGATCCGCTTCGGGGCCTTCATGGCGGTTACGCTGGTGATCTGTGCCTATACGGCAGCGCGGCTTGATTACCGTCAGTTCGTGGTCACCGTTTTTGTGGCCAGCAGCCTGTTGATGATTGGCAGCCTCCTCTTCGGGCAGACAGCTTATGTTGGCGGTTTGGATGGTGGATATGCCATGATCGGTATCTTTCCGCACAAGAACGTGCTTGGTCTTCGGATGCTGATCCTGATTATTGCGGCAATCGCAATCCTGCTCGACAGGCGCTACGCGCCAATCTGGCGACTGGCTGCCCCTGTGATGATGCTGCCAGCGCTTTATCTATTGCTTGGCAGTAACTCGGCGACAGCATTGGTTCTGCTGTTTGCTGGTGGATTATTGACGGCACTCATCGGTGGTATCTGGCCCCTGGCCGGACGCGTGCCTGGTTTGAGGCCCCTGCTTATCTCGGGCAGTATTGTCTTTATTGGTTTTGCCGGGCTGGCGGTTGCCAATATCTACCAGGTCAATCCCTATACGGCTTTTCTGGAGAGACTGGACAAGGACACGACCCTGACCGGGCGCACACAAATCTGGGAAGTCGGTAACCAGCTGATTGAGGAAAAGCCGGTTATTGGCCTTGGCGCGGGGGCATTCTGGCGCCCAGATGTTAATCAGGCAACGCGCATTTCAACACTGTTCGGGGCTGAGAATAACCAGTTCTATTTTCATAACGCCTATTACGAAGTGATGGTGCATCTGGGTGTTGTTGGGCTGATCCTGTTTCTTATCACCATGGGCAAAGCCTACTGGCTGCTGATCCGGCAGTGGCTTACCGCACCGCAGGCGCAGGATGGATTCATTCTGACGATTGCGGCCATCCTGCTGGTACGAAGTTTTACCGAGTCCGAACTGTTCTCGGTCTTCATCATGAACCCGATGATCTTCTGGACAGGGGTATTCATGGTACTCTTTAGTGACCTGCGCCGTAGACAGACTACCTGAGGGTCAGATCCTAGGCTTGTGGTTCTGCTGACAGCTTTTTGGGAAGCAACAGCTTCATTGCAGCCATGATCGACGCGTCAATGCCCGTGTCCCGTTTTGTCCGGTCAAACAGGGCCCACTCCCAGACAAACACTGAAAGGACAGCCGCTGCAGCTGCGCCATTTAATCCCAGTGAAATTCCAGCAACGGGCACAGAAACCACCAAAAGGCCGAGGCTGACAGCAGAAAGCCTGAAAATATCCTGCTGACGGCCTGTCACGTTCAGTACCATGATGGAGGGACCGAAGAAGGCTGCCACCAATGGCAACAATGCGAACAAACGCAGCGGCCAGGCCGCCGCTTCATAGTCTTCGCCAAAAAGACCCACCAGGAACGGCGCCAGCCACCAGACCAGTGCTGTCACGATCACCGTTGGCCAGAATTTCAGATGCGTTGACTGGGAGAGAAGATGCTGCGCGTCACCCATCCGCTCAGCACTGATAGCCTTGGAGACACGCGGGCTGACAGCCATGTTCACTGCCATAAGCCCCATACGGAGGAAGCCGATAAAGCGCAAAGCCACGGCAAGACGCGCCACATCTCCATCTGACAGGCCCAGAGCCGACGTCACAATCACCACATTCTGGAAATAGTCTATCAGGAGGATCGTGACAGACAGATAGAGCCCGGTAGACATCCAGTCGCGCGAGCGGCTGGTATCGGGTTCCGCGTCCTTTGTGAAGGCGAAAGCACTACGCAACAGAAAGTGCTGGATAATCAGCGCGACCAGACACGCCACAGCATTGGCCAGCAGCACGATATCAACGCGCAGGCCACCGAAGAAAAGCGCTGCCCCGCCGACAGCGAGGCACAGGATCAGGGGACGGAATAGAGCCCAGGACAACATGCTGCGCTTGATCTTCGACAAAGCGTGGGCCCAGCGGGTGCCAAGCCGCAGCATTGCCAGCATGGGCACAGAAATGGCAAGGAAAAAGACGGCCCAGAATTCCTGCCGGGTCAGCTCATTCTTCAGGCTCTGACTTAGCAACATAAAGGCGATAAGCCCTACGATCACAATCGGGGTCGCAATGCGCAGTACACGCCAGCCATAGGCCATGAACCCGGCAGCTTCTGCCGTGTTACCCTTTTCGAGCGGTTGCAGGAGATGGCGCACCGCGCCGTTCTCCATATTCAGGGTCGTGAACAGGGACGCCAGCGCGCCGAGGGACAATGCTGTCATCACAAAACCCACTTGCGATGGGGCCAGATACTGGGCCAGCAACAGGGTGAAGATGAAATTCGCCACCGCACCGCCAAAGCGTGTCAGCACCAGCACCGACGCATTGCCGACGGTTTCCATCAGGCTTTTCTGCTGGAGCAATTTTCTCAGGATATTTGGCAGTGGCACTGGCATAATTCTGATCCGGACGTGGCATCGCCACACGGCCATTTTAGGGCAGAAATCATGCAGAAAAAATTAACCTAAACGCAGAAAGCTGGGGCCTGATTACCACAGAGGCAGGCAGCGCCATGGGACTGGCCCGCAGCACACTTGTTGACCTGAAAAACGGCCTGCCCCCGCGGCAGCTCGCAGACCGGGTTCATGCGCGGGGTATCGTTTTCGTGCATGTGCCCAAATGCGCTGGCACGTCTGTCGAAAACGCCCTGCGCCGCCACTATCGGCTCTCCCGTTATATGATTGACCCGGAAACCAGTTTCAGCGCCAGCCGCCTGTATGGAGAGCAGGAGCAACATGCGAGGCTGGGTCAGGCAAGCGAGTTGAGACGCCATCTGCTGCATTATGCGCTAGCGACCGGGTACAAATGTATTACCGGCCATGCGCCGCTTGGCCCGCACACGATAAGAGCCGCTGCGGACAGTCACGACTTCATTACAGTTCTGCGCGACCCCATTGAGCGCTTCCATTCACATCTGAGGTTCAATCAGACAGAGCAAAGCGGCCACGGTCGCATAGAAATGCCGGTGGAGGCATTTCTGAAAACACCGCGCGCCAAAGTGATGGGTAATCTCTATGGAAAGTATTTTTCAGGCCTGCCCATGTCGGCTGATTTTTCTGGCGATGAGGCTATCGCCCTCAGCAAGCAGCAGCTTGAGCAGTTTCAGGTTGTCGGCTTTCTCGATCAGCTTGCCGGATTTTCGGAAAAAGTCAGCGATTTGATGGGGAAGACTTTCCAGCCCGGCCATGACAATAGAACGAATAGTAACGCACCGCAGACTAAAGACAGTCTGTCAATGCATTGCGAAGAGATAAAGAATCTCTGCCGGGCGGATATTGAAATCTATACCTGGGCGAAAGCTAAATTCGGCTAACCCAACCACCGCATCAGTTATGATAATACTTTCCGTGCTCGCTGTAATAAGCTGCACTTCCCTCATAGCCATACTGGGTCTGCGTTTTCGCGTCGACCTGAGTCAAAACAGCACCATGCACTGGCGTTGGCAGCTTGGAGAGAATGGATGCAGCTGATCTGGCGACCTTTGAGGAAGTCGACCGCCATTTCACGATGAGCAATGTGCTGTCGGCTGAATTGATGATCGTCCGCGTATCTGCTACAGCTGTCACAGGCGCCGTATCCAGAATGATAAGGTCATACTTTGTCTTCAGCTTACTGATGAGCGAGTCAAAGGCATTCGAGCCAAACACATCAACTACATCCTGCTGGGCGCCCGCAATCGGCAGGATATGCAGGTTGGTCTTGCTATCCTTGCGCACGGCATCCTTCAATTGAGCAGCGCCAGTCAACACTTCCATCAGACCTTTTGTCGCTTCCGGCACTGTATCGGACAGAATGCGGCGGCGTGCATCACAGTCGATGACAATAACCTTGTCGCCGGACATGGCGCAGATGCGACCAAGGCAAAGCGCCGACGCCGTCTTGCCCTCACCAGACAAGGCAGAGGTCAGCGCCAGCACCTTGGGCTTCGTGCGCGAGCCTGTCTCCAGCAAGACGGAACTGCGTATCGTACGATAGGCCTCCGCAAAACTGGAAAGCGGCTTATCCACCAGATAATCCTGCGGCACGACCCTCGCGCCACTGCCAGATAAAATACCCGGTGAAAGGGTTGGGATCGCCGTCACGAGTGGCAAGGACAACATCCGTTCGATATCATCTGCCGTACGCAGACCATTGTCGAAAATCTCGGCCAGCGTCACCAGCATGGCCCCTATGCCAGCGCCCAGCACCAGACCGAGCAGGATGTTCAAAATCTTGTTCGGGAAAGCCGGACTTGTCGGGATAACCGCCGCCGAGACGATCTCGGCATCGCTTTCTGTCAAGGCTTCCTGCTCGTTGCTTTCCTTGAACGCATCGAGGAAACTCTCATAGATGGTGCGGCTTGCCTCAGCCTGACGCTCAAGTTCGCGCAGACGCACAAGGGCGCGGTTATTATCAGCCAGCTCTCCGCGCTTGCCAGCAAGGCTGGATTCGAGCGAGATGACACGGTTTCGCGCCACATTCACTTCGTTTTCAAGGCTCGTCACAATACGCGAAATCTCTGTGTCAATCTGTGCAAGGAGGTCTTCTTCCTCGCGATTGACTTTGAGAATCTCGGGGTGGCGCTCCCCATATTTAATCGCCAGTTCTGACTTGCGCCGTGCCAGTTCCGACTGCTGGGCCCGCAACTGACCGATAACAGGCGAATTCAGCACTTCAGAAATGGAGTCGGCACCCAGTCCGTTATCAAGCTGGCTCGTTACCGAAGAAAGCCGCGCACGGCGCTCCGCGAGGGCGGCACGCTGCGTGATCAACTGGCTGTTGATATCGGAAATCTGCTGCTCTGTAAGGGTCGCTCCTTGCGACTCAAACAGACCATTTTCCTCCCGGTACTGCTCAACCGCCGCTTCGGCGATGCGTACATCTTCCTGCAATTCTTCTGTCCGTTCACTCAAATGGCTACGGGAGCGACGGATAAATTCAAACTTGGCATCCAGCTGGCGCACCAGATATTGCTCTGCAAAGGCGTTGGCAACGGCGGCGGCTTTTTGCTGATCTTCGCTCTCAAAGCGGATGGCGATGAGATAGGTCAGGCCAGCGCGCTCCACAGACAGGTTGGACATGACATTATCGACTGTCTTTTCGCGCGCGATACGCTGCTCGGCGGCGGCATCCAGGGGCTCGGTCACTTGTGACGGGAACAGGTTCTTGATGAAGCCACGGATACCCTTTGGCTTTCGCAAGGTGGGGTTAAACTCTGCATCCTCATAGAGAGAAAGTTTTTCCGTGACACGCTCGGCGATCACCCGACTACTGATCAGTTCCACTTCTGTGTCTACGGTAGCAGAGTCAGCAGATACGCCTGAATAAATCGCGCTGATATCCACCGCCTGCTTTTTCCGTGTGTCGATCAGGACAGTTGCCTCAGCAACATATTTCGGGGTCAACTGGAAGGTCACCAGCGTAACCAGCGCCAGAACGGTCAGCAGGCCACCAGCGAACAAGCCGATACGACGGCGAAAGATGGCAAGCAGCAGCGGTAGGTCAATCAGCAGATTGTTGGCAGCATCAGACATTACCGACGTCATGCTCGGTTGGCGGGCATAGCCTTGTGGATAATTATTGTCTGCGTAGGGTGCCATTGTCTGCGTCAATTCATCTGCGCTGCGGTGCGTATCCATGATACCTCATCAGTCTAGCTGGCTATCAGCTTCATGGCCATATTAGGGCATAGAGGTTTCCAAATACGCAAAATGCGCGCCAGTCTGACGCGCATTTCGATATTTTTTTCGCGCTTAAAGCGAATTTCTCTGATTAGCGCTCTGCGGTCAGGGTCAGCAGAAGCTCATTTGCTGTATAATCCTTGGCAAAGAGGCCAGGTGTTGTGCCATCTGACTCCTGCTGCTCATAGGTATATTCGAGCTTGGCAGAAAGAATCTGGTTGATGAGATACGTACCCGCCAGTTGCAGCGCATAGCGCTCATCTTCACGGTCCAGATTTTCATAATCATCAATCGCATAGCCTGCAGATGCAGAAAGAATGATGTTGCGTGCGACTTCATGGTCAATACCCAGAACCACTTCGCTGGTGAGGAACGCCGCATCAGCAATCAGCGGAGAGGCCCGCACTTCGCGTGATGCAGACAAGCCAACTGTTGTCAGCTCTGTCGGGAACCATTCCAGACCGGCATCAAGACTTACGCCATCAATGGTTTCCAGTGCCGGGTCATCGAATTCTTCTTCCAGATACCCAAGCGCGAGCGTACCGCGAACAAGACGCGTGATGTCGAAATCAACACCTGCGGCGATCGTGTAGCCTTCAGAGTCACGGTTAAGCCCGCCTGGTGTCGGCGTCGGAAAGTTCCGTTGGCGGAATGTACTGCGGATGAACACAGAGGCATCACGTGTCACCGCATAGCCAGCCTGCAGGAGAACAGATGTTTCTTCCAGGTCACGGAAGTCCTGATCTACCGGTGTATTGCTGACGAGAGAGAACGCGTCATCATAGTCATAATCAGCATAGGACAGGCGACCACGATAACGAATGCGACCGAATTCCTGACGCAGACCGGCGTAAACTTCACCGCGCTTGTAGTCGACAGGATCATCAAAAATGTCAGCTGTTGAGACCTTGCGGCTTTCTGCCAGTTTGTCATAGGCACCACCGAGTTCAATCGCTGTGGTGCGGGATACATCAATCACCGCATCAGCGAAGATACCGGCATTCAGCGCATTGGCTTCATCGATATCGACATGCTGATAAGTCTCGACATAAGCGCCAGTCACAAGGGAATGACGGTTCCAGTTGCTTTCTGCCTGCACGCTCGGGCGCAAGACGAAGTAGAAATCTTCCTGCTCGCCGAACTGCGGATTGATGTCCGGATCAATCGCGAACGTATTGTCCGTGTACCCGAGGCTGAGATCAACGCGCGGTCGCACGATAAAGCTGCCAGCCCGCACGCCTTGCGGCGCATATTCAGGTCGCTCGCGCTGAAGAACGCTGGTGTTGCGATCCCGTGCGAAAAGTGATTCCTGCGCTGCGGCGATGTCACAAACGCCCAGTGCCCCAAGTGACAGCGTAACCGTCAATACGTTTTTCAAGTCAAACATGCGCAGTCCTCGTTTGTCTGCAACCTATCCGTTGCCCGGCAACGGAGCGCCCGACAGGGCCCCTCACACCAAGCATAATGCAGGATATGCTTAACAGCCAGAAGATAAGCATTGGTTAACTCTGGTTTTTCCAGAAAAATCAACCGGTTAGGGAACCCTTGCAAAGTCTTTCGCGCGGCAGGCGAACTGCTGCCCGATAGTGAGACTTTGCGGCAGACGGCATCTGCTAGAGGGTATCCGGGAGAAAACCTGCATCAGACCAGAGAAAAGGTGTTGACATTATATACATTGTTCTACATATGTTCTTTTAACGGTGAGAATATAACAGATTGATTAACTTGGTCATTGACCAGGCAGGAGCAGGGAAATGTTTCATTCTGATGGAGACAAATTACAACCGAAGCTGTCAGGCCGTAACCTGAATATGCCGCAAGGCATGCCAGCTACCCTGCCGGTGCCGTTTGCGCGAGCTACAGTTTCACGCGGTCGCCCCAAGGGAGAGGGCGTGAAGTTTTCGCAAAAACGTGGCAGATCCTGCTACGGTATCAGGGACACCACCGCCGGCTTTCTAAAAGATGCGCTCTGCAATCCGGATCGTGTCCCCTGGACGCACCGGCGTCGTGGAGGTCAGCGGGTATTGCTGCTCGGTCGTCGCGCCGTCCCGGCGGATAAAGACAACACGCTGATTGGCGCGATAGGTAAAGCCTTCAGCAACCGCGACCGCATTCAGCACGGTCAGGCTGTCACTATAGGGGTAGGTACCAGGGCTGTTGACCTCGCCCAGAATGTAGAAGGGTCTGAAATTGAGCACCTCGGCACTGACGCGCGGATCGTTCAGATACCCATCGCGCAAGGAGGATTCTACAGAACGCTGGAACTCCCGCACGGTTTTGCCTTGAGCGGAAATCTCTCCCACCAGCGGCAAAGAAACAATGCCGCTGCCATCAACCAGAAACTCGCCGGAAAGGTCCTCCTCGCCGAACACGATAAGGCGCAGCTTGTCCCCCGGTCCAAGCGTATATTCCCTTACATCATCCGTGACGACTTGCAGGTCCGGTTGTGGAGCGCCTATAGCTGGACCGGACTGTGGCATTGATCCGCAGGCGGCGAGCGACAACAGGGCAAAAAGCAAAACAGACAATCTCATGGGGCATTTCCTTTCGACAGGAATC
Organism: Aquisalinus sp.; assembly: GCA_022763115.1. Lineage (GTDB taxonomy): Bacteria > Pseudomonadota > Alphaproteobacteria > Caulobacterales > Parvularculaceae > Aquisalinus. Next base: position 26,409 of record JALEGJ010000087.1, on the reverse strand, counting down.
TTCAAGGTTGCGAACACTATAGAGACTTTCCTGCCGTTACAGCAAACATTCTGTAAACCTGATGCCCTATAAAGGCAGAAAAAAGATATCCCTGACCTTATTTGCGGCCTGCACCTGCTGCAGACAGGGCTTTTGAACAGGAAACTGCCCATGCCGCTTCTCCAGCTCATCATCCTCGCGATTGTGCAAGGCATCACAGAGTTCATCCCCGTCTCCTCTTCCGCACATCTTATTCTTGTGCCGGAGGCAGTTCCCTCTTGGGCAGATCAGGGGCCGCTGATTGATGTGGCTGTTCATGTGGGCTCACTGGGGGCCGTGATGCTGTATTTCCGGCGCGAGACGGGTCAGCTATTTCTCGGCGGGATTGATACGCTGCGGATGCGCGACAGCCGCAACCGTCGCCTGTTCCTGATGATCGCGGCGGCGACCATCCCGACCATGGTGGTGGCACCGATTATCGTATTCACTGGCCTGATTGACCACCTGCGCAGCATGATTGTGATCGGCGTTGCCAGTATCGTTTTTGGCATTGTGCTCTGGTATGCGGACAGAAAGCCCGTGACAGAAGAGGCTGGTGAAGATTTTTCCTGGAAAGCCGTGGTGAGCATCGGTTGTGCGCAGGCTGTGGCCCTGATCCCGGGCAGCAGTCGTTCCGGCATGACCATCACCGCAGCCCGTTTTCTGGGATATTCACGCACGGAGGCAGCGCGCTTTTCCATGCTGCTGTCGATACCGACAATTCTCGCCTTCGGCTTGCTGGCAGGCGCTCAGCTGGTTGCTGACGGTGCGCAAGCCAGCCTGAGAGATGCCGCAATCGCGATTTCACTGTCGTTCCTTGCAGCTTTTGCAACCATTCATCTGTTCATGAAAATGACGAGACATATGAGCTTCACGCCTTTCGTCGCTTACAGGATCCTTCTGGGACTCGCATTGATAGGCATCGCGACCCTGTGAACAACTGTAACTTGAAATGTGATAAAGTTACGCTATGATATGTTATAGTATATCATAATCCGGTCATATTATACCGGTAGAGGTACGAAGAAAGCAGCAGACTTTACCGTTTAATAGAGTTTGCTTGCTAGACTAGCCGAAAGACATACTTCTGGTAGGACCGCAATAATCCGACCGGGAAAAATTCAAGACCAGACAGGACTTTTCAGATCCATGATAAATTCCAAAGAAAACACGGATACAACGAAGCAACCAACACAGAACGCCTTCGCGCGTCTGGGCGGCAAAAATCTTGTCTATGTTCGTCCTGTGATCGCGGCTGATGTCATGGAAGATCTCACAGAAGGTGAGGAATTCGACGTCGAAATTCCTGCCGAAACGGTCCTCTACGCGCTGCATGCTGCTGATGGTGCCCGAATTGCCTTGATGGGCGACCGTGACCTCGCCTTTGCCGCGGCACGGCAGAACGAAATGACGCCTGTCAGCGTTCATTAAAAGATGGCGACTTCTGCAAAAAATCAGGCGGCGCGGGAGCGTTCGCGTTCCATGGCAATCGCATAAAGGGCATCAGCAGAGCTGGCACCGCGCATCGACGCACGCACATCATCATTCCGCATTAACCGCGCAACCCTGGACAATGTTTTCAGGTGCATGGCATTTGCCTCTTCAGGGGCGAGCAACAAAAACAGCAGATCAACCGGCTCACCATCTACAGCGTCGAAGTCCACCGGCTTTTTGAGAAGCGCGAGAACGCCAAGCATCTCATCAATGCCTTTGACCTTGCCATGGGGGATTGCGATGCCCCCGCCGACACCCGTGGAGCCGAGTTTTTCACGCTCCTGCAAAACCGTCAGTATCTTGTCGCAAGCAATGCCGGAGAGGTCTCCGCATTTTTCCGCCAGCAGGGACAGGGCCTCCCGCTTGCAGTTTGCTTGCGCATGTACAATGACCCGTTCGGGGGTCAGCAGATTACCGAGATCACTCATACAAATCCTCAGTTCAAGATGCCTGCCAAAGTCAGCGGGTTTCATATATGACCACAACCCCAAAAGATGAAGGGCTTGCCGATCACTTTCCGGGTCTCAGTAAAGTGACCGTGTCAAAGCTGAAGGCGGGCTTGAAGGTTATTTTCCGCTGTCGATCCAGCCCACATTTCCATCCGAGCGTCGATAAACGACGCTTACATTGCCATGCGCCGCATTACGGAACACAAAAACCGGCTCTTCCGCCAGGTCAAGCTGCAGAACAGCAGCGCCAACTGTCATTTCACGCAGCTTGGTCGTGCTTTCAGCCACAATGACCGGGTTTGGATCATCCTCAATCGGCGCGTCACCATCCTCATCTGCGTCCAGCGGTTTCAGGATATAGCTTGGCGCATTTTCGGCTGGCAGCGGATCCTTGCCACTGGCATGATGGTTTTTCAGGCGACGCTTGTAACGGCGGACCCTTTTTTCCAGTTTTTCAAGAGCTTCATCAAAAGCACCGTAGGCGTCATGTGCGTCACCCTGAGCGACCAGAAAAACTCCTGAGGCGAGGTGCGTTGTCGCCTCGCAGCGAATGCTCGAGCCGTCGCGCGCAAACGTGACCTGCGCTTCTGCAGAACGCTCGAAATATTTGTGCACGCTGGCCGAAATACGATCTTCAACATGGGTCTGCAAGGCTGCACCCAGATCAATACCCTTGCCCGTAATCTGAACTTCCATACGGAATTACCTCTTATATTAATGTGGCCCGAAGCCGCAGGGGGCTGTGCTGCAAGCCGGTGTATCTGTCGGGCTGGCTTAAATTGCTCTCTGTTTGAGGCGCCGCCGCTGGACAGACGAGGGGATATGCATGGCCTCACGATATTTGGCAACCGTGCGACGCGCAATATCAATATTTTCAACTTTCAAAAGTTCCACAATTCTATCATCCGAGAGAATAGCCTGTGCTTTCTCGGCCTCGATCAGCTCCTTGATGCGATGACGTACGGACTCCGCCGAGTGGGTTACATTCCCGGTCGTGGCTGCAATAGCCGAGGTGAAGAAGTATTTCAGCTCGAACGTGCCACGGGAGGTCGCCATGTATTTGCCGGACGTCACTCGGGAGACTGTGGACTCATGCATTCCGATTGCGTCTGCCACAGCCTTCAGGTTGAGCGGCTTGAGATATTTGACGCCGTGCACAAAAAACGCATCCTGCTGACGAACAATCTCTGATGATACCTTCAGAATGGTGCGTGCGCGCTGGTCAAGACTTTTCACCAGCCAGCTGGCATTCGACATCTGCTCCGTGATGTAGCTTTTTTCCTCGTCATGAGCGCAGGAAGAGGTGAGCTTCGCGAAGTATTTCTGGTTGGCAATCACCCTGGGTAGGGTTTCCGAATTCAATTCAATTTTCCATCCACCATCATCCGCCTGACCAACAAAAACGTCTGGCACAACGACCTGTACCGTCTCGAAGCCATAAGCAAGACCTGGCTTGGGAGTAAGTGCGCGAACTTCTGCGATCAAGTTCTGTAATTCATCCTCCCGGAAACCGGTCGCTTTTTTCAGCCCCTGCAGATCGGCAGCCCCCAGAAGGTGCAGGTTTTCCAGAAAGACGTCCATGCGGGGGTCAAGACGGTTGAGCTCTTTCAGTTGCAGCCGCAGACATTCGCTCAGATTGCGGGCGCCGACACCGGCTGGCTCGAAGCCCTGAATGATCTCAAGAACCTGTTCTACCTCAAGGTCAGTGGTGCCAAGACGCACCGCAACGTCACTCGTGTCATCCCGGAAATAGCCGCCCTCATCAATCAGGTCGATGAGGTAACTGCCAATCATCAATCGTGTTTCGTCCCGGACTGAGAGATGTAACTGCTCGGTCAGGTGCTCATGCAGCGTCTTCTCGCGCGTCAGATTGGCATCCATATCCATATCCGAGAGATCATAAGCACGCGATGGCTTGACAGATGCCCAGTCTGAGCCACCGCTGTCAGCCTTCATGGCTTCATACTTGTCAGCGCGAGACGCGCCGGGATCAATATTATCGTAGTCGGTATCCAGCGTGCTGGCTGCATCCTTTCCGGATGCCTGATCCGAGAGCGAGATCGGCTTTTCACCGTCATGGGGGTCGCTGCCATCCTTTTCCCGCTTTGACGCCCCATCGCCACGTTCTGGCTGGGAGGACCGTTCATCACGTTCCAGAAAAGGGTTTTCGAGCAGCTGGCTCTCGACATATTCCTGCAGTTCAAGATTGGTCAGTTGCAACAGCTTGATGGCCTGCTGCAGCTGCGGCGTCATGACCAGCTGTTGGCCTTGTCTTAATTCAAGTTTAGGCGATATGCTCACACCGTAACTCCCACATTTACCCCAAAGAGATTGTTATTGTGGGTCAGTCTACAATGCGAAGGTTTCTCCAAGATAAACGCGACGCACATCAGGGTTACCAATAATTTCCTCGGAGGTCCCTTCTGCCAGCACTTCACCCTGATGGATGATGTAAGCCCGGTCGATAATCTCGAGCGTTTCACGCACATTATGGTCGGTAATCAAAACGCCGATGCCACGATTTTTGAGGTCGGCCACAAGTTCGCGGATATCGCTGATGGCCAGCGGATCAATACCGGCAAAGGGCTCATCGAGCAGCATGAACTCTGGCCCTGTAGCCAGAGCTCTGGCGATCTCAAGCCGTCGCCTTTCCCCGCCGGAAAGAGACACTGCTGAAGATGTCCGCAGATGTTCAATCTTGAATTCAGCCAACAGGCGATTAATCACCTGCTCGCGCTCCTCTTTGCCCTTGTAAGCAAGTTCAACGACAGCGCGTAAATTCTGTTCGACCGTAAGGCCTCTGAAAATCGACGCTTCCTGGGGCAGATAGCCGATGCCAAGCTTCGCGCGCTGATACATTGGCAGCCGGGTGACATTGAAACCGTCTATCCAGATTTCCCCCGCATCAACCGGAATAAGACCAGTTACCATATAGAAGCAGGTGGTTTTGCCAGCACCATTCGGCCCCAACAGGCCGACAACCTCGCCGCGCTGCACGGAAACGCTGGCACCATGCACGACGGGACGGCGGCGATATGTTTTCTCCAACCCTTCTGCGACAAGCCCGGCACGCTTTTTTTTCTGCGCCCGCTCCTTTACAGGGACTTTGCGCGCAATATCGGCAGCACGATCCTGAATATCCGGGTTTTTCAACAATCTCGGTCCCTTGCTCGCAAGGTAGTTAGTCTTCTGTAATGAATATGCCACGCACTCTGTCGTCACCGGCAGAAGTGAAGTTTAACTGCCCTGTCTGGGTGTAATAGACAAGCCTGCCGCCGGTTAAAACCTGCTCACCTTGCACCACCACAACATCACCAGTGAAAATCACCGTCTCATCTTCTGCCGAATACACAGCATCCCGGCTGGAAATGGCTTCAGCCCCGTTCGTGTATCGGATGCCGCCTTCAGCGTTGATGCGTTGCAGATTGCCACTTTCAACACCGAATATGGTTAGTTTCGGAGCTGTCAAAATGGCTTCGCCCTGCACGACCTGTACGTCCCCCGTCCAGACGACGTAATCCCGATCACGAAATGCCTCAAACTGCTCCCCGGTGATATCAATCGGCGCATCGGACCCGGCATTGAGTTGTGCATTAGCGGATGCAGCGCCCAGAACGAGCGCCCCCGCGATCAAGGCGTGACAGGATTTTTTCATTATTGTTTTCAGCATTCTGGCAATCCGGCAATATTAGGCATTATGCCTGTTAATTATCATGTGTCAGGCGTTTCGTCTTCCCCTGTTTCTGCCGACTGCGACGTTTCACCGTCACGCAGCTTTTTGGTCTCACCTTTCGGCGCGATGACCATACGCGCATTATAGAAGACAGTACGCCCCTCTTCCTCAAAGGCTGTCATACCCTCAGCGCTGATGCTGCCATTCTGATTTTCGCCGTACACATTAACATCAGAATGGACCGTTCTGTCTTCGAGACGTACTTCTGCCGCCTCCATATTCAATACGATTTCCTGGTCGCCAATCCCCTGCTTGAATTCAACTTCTGAATCCAGCTTAATGGTCTTGTTACCAAGGCTGTAAAGCCCGGTGCGCGCTGTCACCAATGACTGGTCAATATCGCCCAGGGCCTTAAAGGCTTCAGGATTTTCCAGGGAGATGAAATCCGGAATGGCGGGGTTCTGAACAGCGGCTCCTGCCTTGACCTCATATGGGCGACCTTGCTTGTCCTCATTCAGGAAGCGCGGTTGCTCCATGCGCAGATCTTCGGTTGGTGCATCAAGATTTTCAAACTGGGCCAGAAATGACTGGTCCACCGTATGGGGGGTGGCAGTGATGACGTAGGCTGCGACGATCCCGGCGATCAATACAGGCAAGGACAAACGCGCAGCCCGCACGAAGCGGCTGTGTCGCCTGACACGTTTCTTCCGCATTGCCGTCGCGGAATGTCTTGTACCTGTTACCATGACCTTTGCCTTAAGGGCCTTGTTGGCTGAAAATGATGCGGGGCCAGCACCTGCTCACGAGTTATTGCACTTCGTTACAAAACGAAAAAGCTAATAATCGTTTATTATCTGGAAATTGTGACCAGTTGGCGACTTTCAAGTCACGAATGCGCGAAGATGTCCTGATCCGGCCAGCCCTCCAGATCCAGACGCGCCCGGAACGGGAGAAACTCAAAGCATGCTGCAGCCAGATCGGCACGCCCTTCCCGCGCGAGCATGGCATCCAGCTTTTCCCTGATCAAATGCAGATACAGGACATCAGCGGCTGCGTAATTCTTCTGCGCATCGCTCAACTCCTCTGCTCCCCAATCCGAGGATTGCTGCTGCTTGGACATATCGACCCCACCCAGTTCGCGGCAGACGTCTTTCAGGCCGTGTTTATCAGTATAGGTACGACAAAGTTTTGATGCGATTTTGGTGCAATAAACAGGCGATGTCTCTATGCCGAGGTAAGCGCGGAAAACCGCCACGTCAAAGCGCGCAAAATGGAAGATTTTCAAGACCTGATGGTCCTGAAGCAGTTTCTTCAAATTAGGCGCATCATAAGACGTACGGTCCAGTTGAACGAGGTGAGCATCACCGTCACCGGCAGATAATTGCACGACGCACAGGCTGTCGCGATGCGGATTCAGCCCCATTGTCTCGCTATCAACAGCAACTGAGCCTTCAAACTTGATGTCTTCGGGCAGATCGCCCTGATGCAGATATATCGTCATTTGACTTCCCGGAATTCTATTCGCTTACAGGACAGATGCAGGCTGGTTGGACATTTTGTCAATGGACGCAACCGAAACACCTGCACTTAATAGTGTATAACACTCTAGGCGGGAGTGTTTGTCCCGCTACTGAGTTTTATACCAGGCATTCGCACCATCCGGGAACAGGCGTATCAATGTAAAAAAGCCTGCCGGAGCAGGCTTTTCTCAAAAGTTCTGCCGGGTGCGTCAGGCAGCAGCCGAGATGGTCTGATTGACCCAGGCCAGAAGGTCGCTCTTTGGCTTGGCGCCAACAGATGTTGCCACAGCCTCACCGCCCTTGAAGATCATCAGGGTTGGCACGCCGCGCACACCAAACTGACCCGGGGTGTTCGGGTTATCGTCAATATCAATTTTGGCGACCGTCAGCTTGCCATCCAACTCCCCGGCAATTTCTTCTAGCGCAGGGGCAATCTGGCGGCACGGACCGCACCATGTTGCCCAGAAATCAACCAGCACAGGCTCTGATGATTTCAATACATCAGCATCAAAGCTGTCGTCAGTTACGTTTATAATCGCCATGGCAGGGCTCCTTTAACAATCTTGTTCGGGATCAACATAAGCAGCAACGCTCTGCGATCAAGGCGTTCTGTCATGTGCTTGCGCCGGTCACCTGCACAAATGCGTGATCGAGAAGGCTGTCGGGCACAGGCATCAAGCGCGCCTGCCAGGTCCATAACAGGGCACAGGATATTTCCCTGTCCGGATAGGTCTGCTGCAGCAAAGCGCGATACAAGGCAAGCTGGGCGAGATAGGCGAAGGGAATATCTTCTGCTGACTTGGGCGGTGGCCTGTTTGTCTTATAATCCACAATGCTGATCTGTCGCTCGCCGATAATCAGCCGATCTATTTGGCCCGAGACAATCTCTTTCCCTCTGACCGTCTCCAGCAAGCCTGTGACCGGGACTTCCGCTTTTGAGCCCGCCCCGAAAACAGGCGCGAAAATGTCGTCAGATAAAACTATCATGACCTCCGACAACCACTCTGTATAAAGATTATCAGGCAGTCCCGCATAATGCTTGCGCAACAACATCAGACCTGTTTCCTGCCGCAAATCATGCGGCACGTCCGGCAAACGTTCCAGCAAGAGGTGCAGGGCATTGCCCCGCGTGTAGGGCGAAAGCATACCGCCCGTAGCCTCAATCGGCGCATAGACTGAAGGTTCAGGTTTACCTGATATGACTGTTTGCTGGTCCGCTTCTATTGCCTGGAGCCTTGAGGGCTGGAGACGTGAAACTGCAGCTTCTGGTTCAGCGGGTATGTGCAGCCAGCCAGGTGGAGTTATTTCCGCCTCGACTTCTTTCTTTTCTTCTGTATCAGGAATGACTGTTTGCTCTGTTGCGTAACGAAGAATATCACCACCCCATGATGCCTCATGCCTTGAAATAGTGACGCCGCCAGATTCCAGCGTATCAAAACCCTTTCTGGCCAATGTGTACCAGCTCGCTGCTGCAAGAGGCTTTTCCAAAAGTTTTTCCTTCGTGATTCTACCCGGCATTTTTCCGCAGATATACAGGCGGTCTCGCGCACGCGTCATCGCCACATAGAACTGCCGGCGGTATTCTTCAGCCTCCAGCATCTCCGCATATTCTCGTGCTGCTGTTGTTGCGGCGTTATCCCGTTTTTTGCTGGTACTGAACGCCATATAACCGTTTTGGGGCACGGTATGGCCCGCCGTCCCCGGACCAACCAGTTGCAGCCACGGATCAACCGAAAAAGAGTCCGGGTAGGTGGCATCAGCGATGAATACGATATCTGCTTCCAATCCTTTTGATCCGTGTACCGTCATGACACGAACAAGATCTTCACCACCCTCGGATTCCCGCTTAAGGTCACCTTGCAAACCCTCATAATGCTGCAGAAAACCCTGAAGCGTTCTCGGGTTGCCAAGCTCATATGCCATAGCTTCATCAAGAAACTCTTCGATGATTTCCCTTGCGCCAGCCCCAAGGCGACTATGAAAGCGCTGCCAGCCGGACGGTACACCACTTTCCAGCAGGAACTGAAAAAGCCGCACCGGACCCTGTCGCTCGCCATGTGAAATAGCGTCCTGCAACACCGAAACTGCCGTAGTATATTTGCCTGCAGGCTCTTCTTTCACTCTCTTCAGGAGGCTTTGCCACAGGCTCATGCCCCGTGGGCGATGATGCACCACCTGAAAAAGATCCTCATCCGTCAAACTGAAAAGCGGGCTTTTGAGTACCTCGGCGAGACTTAAGTCGTCAGCTGGTTGCAGGATAAAGCGCACCACGGACATCAGGTCCATCACAGCAATATGATCCTGCAGGCGTAATCTGTCGCTTCCCGCTGTTGGCACATTATCTTTTATCAATGCCCTGACAATTTCCCTGAAAACAGATCCGCGCCGCTTGCACAAGATCATGATGTCACCAGGCCGGATGGCGCGACCTCGAGAAGCCAGAATTTCATCAGTATCAAGCCATTTCCTGATGGTGGATGAGATTGATTTGGCCAGAACCGTTTCCGGGCTGTCCGGATCGGGCATATCGACTGGCGCGTCCCAGGGATTTCCCTTCTTGGTTTCCTGCTTTTCAAACAGGGGCCAGAGTTCAACCAGTCCTGCTGCACCAGTCCGATTTGAGTAATGTTTGAGGCTGACTTCTTCTGACACGCCCCGAGCAGCACCTTCTGCCTTGTCCGCATCGAATACCGCATCCACAAAATCGAGCACCGGGGCTGCAGAGCGGAAGGAAAGAGCCAGGTCACAAAACTCAAAGCGCTCGCCTGCCCCCGTTACAAGGTCATGCAGGATTCCCTGATGGCGCGTAAACAATTCAACATCAGCACCCTGAAAAGAATAAATAGACTGCTTGCCATCCCCGACCACAAAGGCGGTTCTGCTGACCTCCCGTGCGCCCTCGCCCGAGAAAAACTCTTTCAGGGGCTGCATCACCACCTGCCACTGAACCTCACTCGTGTCCTGCGCTTCATCGAGCAGAACATGGTCCAGACCCTGATCCAGTTTATACATAACCCATGCTGATGTTGTTCGGCTGAAAAGCTCTGCTGTTTTTCGGATCAGGTCATCGAAATCAAGAAAACCACGGAAACTCTTCTGCGCCGCATATCTGCCTGCAACGCTTTCAGCCAGACCATACAGAAACCTTGTCTCCTGATAGATCTCAAACCCTCTCAATTGATCCGCAAGCTGCAACAATGATTCCTGCTGCTCTTTCAACTTCTCCTCAAGCCCGGGCAGATGTTTCCGGGCCTGCTTCGAGGACACATCCTTAAGCGGCTCAATTTTGTCAGACTTGAGATAGAGAGCCTTGGCACAATCAATTTTCTCACTATCTTCTGCATCAAGAAAAAGCCTTAAAGCAGCTGCGCGTTTGTTATCATTTTTTCCACCGGCAAGGAGTGCTGAATACGCTGCCTCCAGCCAGGCAGTGTCCATCTGATCGATAAACCTTTTTTCCAATTCGAGCGTAGACACACCCTCTTCAACCCCGAGAAGGGTTGCCATAGTCGACCAGTATTGATCCGCACCGCCAGCATCACTCATGGCTTTGGCGATTAGCGGCAAATGCGAAACAAGACTTACAGTGTGTTTTCTGATATCCTGATCGACCATGCGCCTGCCAAGCGCCAGAAACTGCTGGCTTGCCTCACCGCCGTCGCGCCAGATACGTAAAACCTCCGTATCCAGTGCATTTTTCAATAGACGGTTCGCATCTATCTCTTCCATCACCGTGAAGCCGGGCACAATGCCTGCCTCGAGCGGGAAGCGCCTTAGCAGCGATTCACAGAAAGAATGGATCGTTTGTATTTTCAAGCCGCCAGGTGTCTCCAGCGCTCTGGCGAAAAGCCGTCTTGCGCGAGACAACTCATCTGCCTGTCGTTCGGTTTTCTGATCCAGTTCAGCCAGTTGCGCAGAAAGTTCGGCGTCATCCATTAATGCCCAGGCGCCCAAGCGCTTGAACAAACGCTCCGCCATTTCTGCGGCAGCAGCCTTGGTAAAAGTAATGCAGAGAATTTTCGCGGGCGGCGTTCCTGTCAGCAGGAGGCGCATCACCCTGTCTGTCAAGACCTTGGTTTTACCGGCGCCGGCATTTGCCGCCACGAAGGCGGATAACGCAGGGTCTGATGCGACACGCTGCGTTGCGACGGTCTTCTCGTAAACTGATGATGTAGTCACTCATCCCCCCCTTCATCACCCTCAGCTGACCATTCCGGGCGACGGGCCAGATGGTCATAATCGCCATAATCATCGCGATAGAACGGGCGTGGTTGCGAACGATAGGGCGTTGAAGGATCGCTATAGTGGCTCAACAGGTCGCGGAGCTTTTCCTCTGCCATCAGAATGTTTTCTCTGGCTTGATCGTCAACGACTTCCGTTTTGTCATTGTTTCCGCCCAGAACTTTCAGGAAGGCGTAACCTGCAATGCGATCTGCCGGGGCCTCTGCAAAGCCGCCATTTTGCAAAATCAGCCCAGTGAGTTGCAATTGCGGACTGAATTTGGCGTCCTGCTTTTCACTGGGTATTCTGCCGGTTTTATAATCATAGATGAAGGCCCCCTCACCATACTGATCGATTCGATCAGCCCGCGCTGTCAGCGTATAGTCACGACCGGCATCGGTAAAACTGTAGGTGCCCTTCCCTTCGATGACGATCGGCTTGCCACGCTTCAGTGTGTCAGCATGAAAGCCCGCAAACCAGATAAAACTCTCCTGCATCCGCGCTCGCCAATACACCTGCACCTCTTCGCTTACATTGGCTTTGGCAAAAAGGTCCTGTGCGTAGTTTTCCAATATGCTCTCGGGGTGATCGGGTGTGGTTTCAGGGTAGTCACCGGCAAATCGGGCAAAAAGGCTATGATAAAAACGCCCGCGCACGGCACGATCCGGATCAAGATCAAAACTCTCCAGCTTTTTAAGGCCTAGTATGTAAAGCGCATATATATGATAAGGGTCACGCAGCAATTTTTCTATCTTGGTTACTGGCAATACAGTCGGGCGCGAGTCCGCGGGAGGACACGGCCTTGGCGACGAGCAGAGCCGGGCCGCACCTTTCGCGTCCAGCGCCTTGTCCCAGGCCCGGTATTGCGCCGAGCGATCCACAGAGTTCAGCGTATCTGTTGCTGTAAGGATGTTTTTCAGACGTACAAGCCAGCGCGATGGTTTTGTCGGTGCCCGCCCTTTTTGCTTTGCTCTTGTCAGCAGGACCGAAGGTGACCCGGCCCCTTGCGCAAAATCATGGGCAGCAAGCCCGATACGGCGCTCAGGCGAGGGCAAACCGATTGCCTCACGCATCGGGCGCGACAGGAAGGAGTCCGTCCGCGCTTCGTCCGGCCAGGTACCCTCATTCAACCCACCGAGTATCACAAGGTCAGCGTGCTGCAATCGTGCTTCGAGCGGCCCGAGAATTTGCAACCTGGGATGCCCGCGCCCTTTTCCCCGAACGGGCGCGCCTGCGATCATGGCCGGAAAGGCATCGGCATATTGCTCCAAATCAAGATCGGGCATGAGGTCAGTATTTTCATACAGTGACCGCATGAAAGCAGCGCCCGTTTCGCCATCCGTTCCAGACCACAGGCGCTGCCGACCGTCCTCATCTTCTGTTGCCGCTAGCTGTCCAGCAGCCTGGAGGTGTGCGGTAAGGAATGCCTCAACAGACTGATCTTCTTGCTGCACAAGCCCGGCAATCTCTTCAAGCCTGTCCAGCAATGCCTGCGCCTGAACTGATACAGGCTGTGTGGTCCTTTGGCCCTCTTGCGGCTCATCTTCTGCCGTATCAAGAGCATCCCATTCAGGGCCGCCTGCGCATCGGGCACGAAGCCCCTCAAAGCCAACCCCCGGGCGCAGACCCCGAAGGCGAAAATCAAGCTCAGAGACCAATCCGGGCCAATCTGGCGCACTAAAACCGGCCCGACAAAGGGGGTGTTTCAATACCGATAGAAGGCTGACAGGATGCGAAGGATCTGTCAGCCAGACAATGACGAGTCGTAAAAAGTTACCGCACGGTGTGTTGGCAAATGGCACACCGGCTGAATCATCAACGGCAATATTCCAGCGCTCAAGAATAAGCGACACGCGCCGCGCCAGTTCGCGGTCCGGTGTCACCAACAGTGCGGAGCGATCAGGGTGCGTCAGCGTTTCCCGCATTGCCATGGCGACAGCCTTGGCCTCTGCATATGACGTATCTGCCTCAACCAGAGACACGCCCTCAAGGGCTTTAGCGAGACTGGCACCGGATGTGAACTTGTCCAATTGCACAAGCCAGTCTGCCGTTGCCTCGGCTGGTCTCAACACCAGAGACAGCAGCTTCTGGCGGTCCGTTGGTGCCGCGTCACAACCTGGCCAAAGCCGCACTTCCGACCGCGCAACATTACCGAAATGATGGTCGAGAAGGTGCTTTAAGCCAGCCTGAGGGTGCGGGTCTTCAATCTGTTGCCAGGCCTGATCGTCCGTTTCCAGATCAAGGCCGGGCAGAATGACAAACCCGTCCGGCAAACCAGCAACTGTACGCATCAACCGCGCGACCGCTGGCATTGAGCCGGTAGACCCAGCAATAATGATCGGGTGCTTTGGCGGTTGCCCACCCTCGACGGGATCAATCGCGCACCGAAAGGTCTCGATTAAATCCCGGCGATACGCTGCCGGATCAGCGGCATCTTGTTTTTCAAGATATTCTGGCCAGATCTGTGTCACCACCTTCAAAAAGGAAAGCGTTTTGTCCCAATGGACCGCATGCTGTGCCGGTACCAGATCTTGCAATGCCTCGAAGGCAATATCTTCCGCATAGAACGAATCAAGCAATCCGGCCAATTCATCTGCGCTGGCAAGTGCCATATCCCAGCCAGCGCGGGCAACTTGGCCATTTTGCGCCGCCTTCATCACAAATTGAGCTAACGACAATCGCCGCGTTATTGTTGATAGCGGCTTTGGTAATCCATCTGCAAGCGCAAGCATTTGCGCAGGCGGCACCGCTTCTTCATCAAGATCACCAAGAGTACGAATTAACGGCAACAGGACAGATTTATTATCAGGCGGACATACCGCTAAAAATGCATCCATAAGGCCGCGCACAGCACGGCGCGTGGGCAAATAGATTGTGACATCTGATAATCCTGATGGATCAGGTGCGTAACGCTGCAACAGGTCTCTTGCTAGAGTGCCCAGAAAAGGCTGACCTGACGGAATGGTAAAAAGATTTAACGTGTCTGTACACTGAAGATCAGAAAAGGGATGTTGCCGCACGTTCATATCAGCGCATGACCCTCTGATTTTTCCAATAAGGCTTCAGCTTCTGCCAGGCCATCCGGATCGCCTACATGCATCCACCAACCATCATAGATCACGCCATGCAACCGGCCTTTTTCCACAGCCTTTTCCCAGAAGTCTTTAGTGGAGACGCGCCGTAAAGGTTCCTCTTCGAGCAATCTGGGGTGGATAATCTGCAAGCCGGTAAAAACGTATAGGTTACCTTGCCCGGCATCATATTGTTTCTGCGGCCAGCCCAGCCTGCCAGACGGGTCCATCACAAAGTCACCTCGGGCATCATACCCCGTCGCCCGATTTCTGGGGCAGAGCAGCAGCAGTGCGTCCATTCGCTCATCTTGCCACTGATCTCTTAACTGGGCACAGGCACCTGTGCTCTCATCAAGCAGGATCGCGTCCGTATTTGTACAGAAAAACGGGCCATCCGCTAAGTTTTCGCGCACCTTGAGCAGAGCGCCGCCAGTTTCCAATAACTCTCCACGCTCATCTGAAATCGTGATTGATGGTTCTGTGCGCGCGGCCAGATGCGCCTCTATCTGCTCTGCGAAATAATGCACATTGACAATGGCGCTCCCCACACCTTCACCAGCAAAACGATCCAATGCGTAATCAATCAACGGTTTTCCGCAAACTGGCACCATCGGCTTTGGCATATTGTCCGTTAGCGGCCTCATACGCTTGCCTAGACCTGCTGCCAGAACCATGGCTGTCTCTATACGAACGGTCATTCTATCTCCAGTGTCGGCAAGCTGTTTTTCACCCAATCCCGAAGACGCTCCAGACCTGGCCGGGCGAGATCCCGCCTGAAATGTTGCTCGACACGCGGCAGCAGGCCGTCATATTTCGGTTTGCCATCCCGCTTTACCAGCCGCGCAAAAATACCCAGGATCTTGGCGTTTCGTTGCGCTGCCAGTATCGAATAATCAGACTCAAAAGCAGCCTGGCTGAAATTGTTGTCAGAAGCCTTCATGCACCTGACATACCTCCCTCTCATCTCCTGAACGAGATCCAGCAGCACATCCCGGCGCGCATCTTCCAGCAGGGAAACAAGATCGTAGGCAGGCTGACCGATGAGGCCATCCTGAAAGTCAATGACGCCAGTGCGCCTGATGCCGTCCCTGCCTGGTAACCAGAGAAGGTTTTCTGCATGATAATCGCGCATGACGAAAACCGCTGGTGACGTGAGCTTTTCCAGTAGCTCCATCCAGATACCGTCGTAATCCTGCAGCATCTGATCAGTCACGACCAGACCTCTCCGGTACGGCAAATACCATTGCGTTAGAAGTCGCGTCTCAGCCAACAAGGCAACATCGTCATACTCCTGAAACGTATAATCGGATGAGACAGGCCAGGCGCCCTTGAACTGATGCAGGTGCGCCAACGCTTCGACGGCTATCGCATAAAGATCACGCTCCTTGTCTGGTGAGGCTATATAGCGCGCATACAGATCGTCCCCCAGGTCTTCAATCAGAGCAAGGCCTGTACCGGCATCAAAGGCATATATATCGGGGGCAGACAGCCCTGCCTCACGCAACAGTCGCGCTGTCTCCACAAAGGCATGCAGATTGGGACCCGCGAGGCGCGCCTCTGCATTGTATCCAAGGGAACGCCGCTCCTCCGGAGTTGCCACTGGCGGGCAACAGGGCTGCTCTGCCGACAGTGGGGCATTCATCAACAGGGCATTTTTACCGCCATGGCCAAGTCTGTGATACGTTCTGGTGGATGCGTCAGCCGTCAGCGCCTCACGGCTTGCATTCTGCCAGCCAGCCTGCTTCAGAAATGCTTCTATCTGGTCCTGCCTGTCAGACATCTGCCCCTCTCCGGCCATGTGCATTGATACTGCTCAATCGCTGCAGCCATGAGTTATGGGTATTCGCGCCGGTACCAAAGATCAGTTTGCGACTGACTTCACCGGTCAGTTCTATTTCAACAGTGAGCGCTGTATGCGGTAAAGCGTTACCCGCGTTCTCAGGCCATTCAACAAGCGTGATGCCGGCCTCCAGCGCATCTTCCAGTCCCAATTCCCAGACTTCCTCCGGTTCCTCCAGCCTGTACAAGTCGAAATGCCAGACTGGTTTTTTAGCGCCCTCGTAAAGCTGGACGAGCGGAAAGGTCGGGCTCGGCACATCTTTTTCATCGGGATGAAGAGACTGAATAATAGACCGTGCCAGGACGGTCTTGCCTGCACCAAGGTTACCTTCAAGCCGGACGACATCACCCGCATCAAGCAAATGCGCAAGCCGGGCACCGCAGGCAACCATTGAGGCTTCGTCAGCAATTTTGAGAGCAAAAAGCGTTTTGACCATAGCGCTGTTTATACGGCAAACCTCTATGCGGAAAAGCCCATCAGGTGCTTGGCAAAATCCCGGCAAGGCCCTACATCCGCTGTTCGCGTGAAGACAGCAGGAATTCAAAAGCACATGGCAAAAATAAATTTCATCGAACATGACGGCACGGAACACAGTGTTGAAGCAGATAACGGGCTCACCATCATGGAAGCGGCTGTCAAGAATATGGTGCCCGGTATTGACGCTGACTGTGGCGGCGCCTGCGCCTGTGCGACCTGTCATATCTATGTAGAGGGCGACTGGTTTAGCAAGGTTGGCACCCCTGATCCCATGGAAGAATCCATGCTGGACTTCGCACAGGACCGCCGGGAGAATTCCAGACTGTCCTGCCAGATCAAGATTTCAGGCGAGCTCGACGGTATCGTTGTCAAACTGCCCGAGTTTCAGGGCTGATATTACTTCATTTCTTGCGGCGGTCGCTTGACCAAATATCAATTTGATGCTGCATTGAACAAATGCAGAACGATCTGATCGTTGAAGATATCACGCTGGCTTCTCAAAGCCTTCGCCCTGATGCAACTTTGCAAGTCACACGCGGAGCCAGGCGCTTGCTCGGTGACATGGGCTATGCGGTGCTTACAGAATTGCATTTGCCAAACGCGCGGCGGGCCGACATCGCCGGCTTAAACTCGAAGGGGCATCTACTGATCGTTGAAGTCAAATCCTGTCGGGAAGACTTCATGGTAGATACAAAATGGCCGGATTACGCAAACTTCTGCGACATGTTTTTTTTCGCCGTCAATCCTGCATTTCCTAGAGACATCCTGCCGGAAGATCAGGGCCTTATTCTGGCCGACCAGTTCGGTGCTGCAATTATGCGTCAAGCCGAGGAGATGTCCCTGAAACCGGCAAGGCGCAAGGCTCTGACTCTGTCATTTGCGCGACAGGCGGCTCATCGACTTGCCCGGACTGAAAGCTGCATCTGATCGGGTGTGAATAAGTCGCATTACCCATCACAGGTTGAAGAGCTGCGTTTACCACTCTTGCGCGAACCTTGAATGGGACTTAAGTGAAAGGTGGCGGTGTCTGGCGCTTTCAGCGACAAGAAGTTCACTCTCTCCCCCGATATGAGCTTCCTTCGGACACCGCCACATGAATACTTTCGTATTCCTGACACTTCAAATGTCACAAAAACGGGGACGCTTCACGTCCTGATTTTTAAGGGCCCGATTTTCAGGGCTTGAGTATGCCACTGATGACGGCACGGGTGCACGCCTCGGACCGCGTTTTGGCTCCGAGCTTTTTCATGGCGCGGTTAAGATATTCGTTCACGGTCGTGTCAGCGAGGCCAAGCAGATCTGCAATCTCCCCGGTCCGTCTCCCCAAAGCTGCCCACAGCAGGCATTCTTTTTCGCGCACCGACAGCTTTTCAACAGGGTGCTCCAACGGATTAAAAGCATCAAGAATACCCTGACAGAAGTAAGTTGCGGCTAGGCAGAAGGCACCACCAGCTTCTTCCCAGTGCGCCTGTGCCCGGACGGCATCATTGAAATCCCACCAGCCCACTGCCATCATGCAATCAGCAGCAGGTGCATGAAACGGCGCGATCGCCCGACCAACGATGCCGTATTCCTTCATCATCTTGTTATAAGTCCGGCCATTCTCATCAGACTCCTTCACGCGCACCTCGTCGCCAAACAAGGCGATGGGGCGCGCCGAGCGGCGCAGCATCTGCAACGGTGGTGAGAGTCGCTGGACATCAGGATTTGCCGCCATTTCGATCAGGAAGCGATCTGACACAAATGTTCCCCAGAAGCGAGTATCGGGATGTCCGACAGGTGCTTCAATGCTACGCCGTGCCACCGCAAGTGCGCAATTTTCAAAGCCCGCAGATGCAAGTCTTGGCTGAATCTCTTCCCAGGCCTTGTCGATAGAACTGGCAGCCATGGCGATTTCAAGCGCATCAAGAGGTTCCAAAACAGATACCGAATGGCGCGACATATCCAGATTATCACCTTTTGCCATAGGCGCTTCCCCTCTCCCTCTGGAAACACGAATGTTTTCTTTTATGTAGTTTACAGAGCTGGTGACACCCCCTGTATGAGGGGTGACGTGAGCCAGCGTCTGATGCCGCCAAATATGCCGCAACAGTACTGCGTACAATATGGAGATAGAAAGTTGAAAAAGTTTACCGGTGTCCTGTTGATCCTGTTTCTGCTCGGATGCAGCAACGAAGACCCATTGCGCCAACAGGGCGTTATCCAGTTATCTGACGCCTTCGCGGCAGATTTCGATCTTGTCGATCATTTTGGCGAGAAAGCCACGGACGAGCGTTTTGAGGGCAAACCAATGTTGATCTATTTCGGCTTTGCCAGCTGCCCGGATGTATGCCCTGCCGCACTCAGCACGATGTCGGCCAGCCTTGAAGCCATGGGGCGTGATGATGACAAGATCCAGGCCCTCTTCATCACGATTGATCCGGAACGCGACACCCGGAAAGTTTTGAAGGCCCATCTGGCATTTGACGAGCGGATACTGGGGCTGACCGGGACTCAGGAAAACATAACTGCTTCAACAAAAGCCATGCGGCTTTACACAAAGAGAGTCCCGATGCCGAACTCAGCGCTCGGCTACACGATGGACCACCAAAGCCAGTTCTATTTTGTAGATGCAAGGGGCGATGTTCAATATGCGCTGGTAGATTCAATGTTGCCTGGCGACATAGCCCGCATTCTCAAGCATCTGGCTAACTAATCCACGACCGGTTTAAGGCATGGCGAAGCCCGCAGGACATGGTGCATATGCCTGCGGGCTTCTGGCCGCGTACCATCCAGGGGGGAGAGAGTGGACGGCGCGGATTTGCGCAGCCGAACGGGAGGGAGAGTACTGAGCGGCTACGCTGTCTGGTTCTGATCAGTGCCTTCAGCACTTTCCATGGCGCGAATCATGCTTTTCATTTCCAGCAAAACAGCGGTCGCTGACGGCCAGGCTTCCCGGTTCCAGTCAAGGGCATCGGCTTCAGCTTCGGCTGAAGAAATTGTCTGGTGATAAGCCAGAACAAGCCTGTCGCAGGCATAATCCAGGATTGATTTTACTTCGTTCAGTCCAAGGTCATCAGCTTCCGCTGAAAGATCCCGCACATTCGAGAACAAGGCTGCGACTTGGGTTTTCTGTGACATGCTGTGTTTCCTCTTCGGGAGAACAAATACGTGCTAGTAGCACTAAGGTCATGTCACGCAGTCGCGCTATGTCTGGGTGCAACAGTAAAACTCACGACAAATTATCGCCATAATCACTTTCTTAAGCGCCTGCAAACCCGAACGCCCTAAACTGGGCATCATGAAGATTCTCTACAGCCACCGCACACGCTCTGCTGACGGGCAATATGTCCACATCGAAGCACTGACGACAGCACTCAAAGAACAGGGCTGCAAGCTGACAATATGCAGTCCGGATGGGATTGATCAATTTGATGGCACACCCTCTCGCAAAATGGACGCCGGTACTGGCGAAACGAACAACCTCAAGGCCCTGATGCCACGGGCAGTTTACGAACTGATGGAACTTGCCTACTCCGTGCCCGCCTGGTGGCGCCTGCGCCGAGCAGCACGACTGACAAAACCGGCTGTTATTTATGAACGCTACAACCTGTTCTTTCTCTCCGGGTTATGGCTCAAGAAGCAAACCGGATTGCCGTACATACTGGAAGTGAATGCACCATTACGCGAGGAGCGTGAAAAGCATGGAGGCCTCTCTCTTCCGTGGCTCGCCAGATGGACCGAGCGTCAGGTTTGGCGGGGTGCTGATATTCTTCTGCCGGTAACACAAAACCTAGCTGATAAATTGATCGCAGAAGGAGTATGCCCGGATAAGATCCATATCATGCCAAATGGTATCCATGCCGAGCAATATAATTTGCTTGACAAAAGTACCATTCGAAATCGCTACAACTTGCAAAGCAAAACTGTGCTGGGCTTTACCGGTTTCGTACGAGACTGGCATGGCGTCAACATGGTGCTCGAGTATATAGCCAGTCGCCAAAACCCGGACCTGCACTGCCTGATTGTCGGGGATGGTCCTCACCTGCCGGAACTGAAGCGCCAGACGGCCAGCCTGAATATCGAGAAGCAGGTTACATTCACCGGCGTTGTCCAGCGTACAGAGTTACCGGATTACGTGGCTGCTTTCGACATAGCTCTGCAACCGCGCGTCACGTCCTATGCCTCGCCTCTCAAACTTTTTGAATACATGGCTGCCGGCAAGGCGATTATTGCACCGGCGCAGGATAATATACATGAAGTGCTTGACGACAGTCGGGACGCCCTGCTGTTCGAACCGGACAATGTAAATGCCTTTTTTGCGACGCTTGACAAGCTGGTTGCCGATCAAGCACTGAGAGAACAACTGGGTCGCGCCGCGCATGAAAAAATAATGGACCGCGATATGACTTGGGATGGCAACGCCCGACGCGTGATGGATTTGGCGCGCACTCTGATGAACATGTGAGATATCACCCGTGACAATACCCCATCTCGAAACAGACAGACTCATCCTGAGGGCTTTGCAGGAAAACGACCTCGACAGCTACGCTGCCATGATGGCAGACGAAGATGTTGCGCGGTTTATTGGTGGCCCGTTGAACCGGGAAGATTCATGGCGCTACATGGCCTCGGTTATGGGCCACTGGCACTGGCGTGGTTTTGGCTTCTTCGCTCTGGAAGAAAAAGAAACCGGCACATTTCTGGGCCGGGTTGGTCCATGGTGTCCGGAGGGCTGGCCGGGCATCGAACTTGGCTGGACACTGGCACGCCCAGCCTGGGGAAAGGGGTACGCGACCGAAGCGGCCATAGCCTCCATCAACTGGATATTCGAGCAGAAACCAGAACTCGATCGTATCATTTCCGTGATTGATGACGGTAATACAAACTCACAAGCTGTTGCCCGCCGCCTTGGCCAGCAAAAGACACAAGAGATTTTTCACTACAAAGAATATATCCTGCCGGTCTGGGCCATATCACGTGAAGAGTGGTACGCTAGACAATCTGACTAAACCTTACATTGCAATTTGGAAATCCGCCGGGAATATGCCACTACAGGGGCACACTCTCTCACACGGATATGCCCCATGAACGACTCACCTCTGGTTAAAGTAAAACGCCTGCCTCACGGAGCGAGCCTTGACTTGCCCTCTTATGAAACCGAACTGGCAGCTGGCGCAGATGTGCGCGCCGCACTGCCGGAAGAAGAGCCATTGACGCTCAAGCCCGGTGAGCGCTTCATGGTGCCAACAGGTATAGCCATTGCCCTGCCCCCCGGATGGGAGGCGCAGATGCGCCCACGCTCCGGTCTTGCTGCGAAACACGGCATCTCTTGCGTCAATGCACCCGGCACCATCGATGCGGATTACCGCGGTGAGTTAAAAGTTATCCTGATCAATCATGGTGCAGAAGACTTTACAATCAATCGTGGAGATCGCATCGGACAGATGGTGATCTGCCCCGTGTGGCAGGCGCACTTTGAAGAAGCTGATGAACTGGATGATACGGCCAGGGGAACAGGCGGTTTTGGTTCAACCGGCGTATAAGAGACGTATCTGCATAAAATGCCGCTGACGCCTGACCAGATCGAACGCTATAAACGCCACATCCTCTTACCGGAAGTGGGGGGGCAAGGGCAGCAAAAACTACTCAATGCGAGTGTACTTGTTGTCGGCGCTGGCGGGCTTGGATGCCCGATCCTGTCCTGCCTCACCGCAGCTGGCGTCGGCCATATCGGTATTTGTGATGATGACACGGTGGCACTATCCAACCTGCAAAGACAAACTCTTTACACAATCGAAGACATTGACAAACCGAAAGTGGCTATTGCTATCCAGCGCTTATCGCCCCTCAATCCGGATGTAACTTTCACAGCGTATACGGAGCGCCTTACGGATGAGAATGCCGAAGATCTGATTAGCAACTATAATCTAGTGATTGAGGGTGTCGATAATTTCAGCGCGCGCTACGCCCTGAATGACGCCTGCATTGCCGCACGGAAACCACTGGTCAGCGCCGCAATCGGCAAGTTTGACGGGCAGGTTGCCGTCTTTCACGGCCATGAAACCGACCAGCCCTGCTACAAATGCTTTGTGCCGGAAGAGCCGGAAGACTTCGCCGACTGCGAACTGGAAGGCGTTTTGGGCGCTGTACCGGGAACGGTTGGCCATATGGCTGCCATGGAAGTCATCAAGGAAATCACCGGGCTGGGGCCGAGCCTCACAGGACACCTTCTCATTTACAGCGGCCTTACGGGTGAAACGCGCCGCGTAAAACTCCTCCGTGACCCCGCTTGCCCCGCGCATAAAGGTGATTAGCCAGATGCCAGTGCGCATGGCAGGAGGGTTTACATGAAACATGAACTGATCCGCTTCCCGCTCATCTCCCTATTAGCCCTTTTATCCGTCTCTTGTGCCAGTGTGTTGGCACCGAATGTGACGACCGAAGCAAGCGCCTTGCGCGCTGGCACCTACAAGCTGGATCCGGCACATGCCACACTGTTGTTCAAGATCGGGCACCTGGAATTGTCCACTTATGTGGGACGGTTCAACACGTTCGACGCCAGCCTTGAGTTTGATGAAGCGAACCCGGCGCGTGCCAGGCTTGAGGCACTTGTTGATGTGCGCTCTCTTGACGTTAACAACCCGCCTTTTGCGGAGAAACTGATCGGCCCCGCCTGGTTTGATACTGAAAATCACCCGGAAGCGCGCTTTGTCTCAACGGGCATTACAGTCACTGGCGAGACAACGGGTGTTGTAGATGGCGAGTTGACCCTGAAAGGCATCACTCAGCCTGTTTCCATGGACGTTGTCTTTATCGGGGGTGCCCGGAATACAATTAACCAGCGCTATACGGTTGGCTTTGAGGGCAGCATGGTGATTGATCGGATTGCATTCGGTGTGGACCGTTATGAAGGCTTATTGTCAGATGATGTGACACTGGAATTTTATGGCGAGTTTATCCGGCAGTAAGATTGTCAATTTGATTGCTGGTGATAGTCCGAATCTAAAGATTCGGACTTCAACATTGATGCGCGATAATCTGCATCAAATACCAGATAGAAAATAATAAACAGACCGTAGAACAATAACAGCCCTGTTATCGAGACCATAATTACTCTCGCCCAGACCGGCAGGCCCGGGCAGCCTCGTAGAAGCCATTGCATCACAACATCTCGGGGATGATCCTGTCCGGCGGTTTATGGCCATCAGCGAACATTTTTATGTTAATCAGCATACGGTCCCCCATATCAATACGGCTCTCGACTGTTGCGGAGGCCATATGCGGCAGAAGGACTACGTTGGGCGCCTTCATCAACTGCGCGTTGACAGCAGGTTCCTTTGAAAACACATCAAGACCCGCCCCGCCAAGGCGCTTTTCAGCAATCATGTCAGCCAGGGCCTCTTCATCAATAATGTCACCACGCGATATGTTGACGATATAGGCGTCCTTGTGCAGCAGCTCCAGCCGTCGCCGGGACAGCAGGTGATAGGTTGCGGGGGTCTGCGGGCAATTGACAGAAACAATATCGACGCGGGAGAGCATCTGATCCAGACTGTCCCAGTAGGTTGCCTCCAGTTCGTTCTCGATATGCGTATTGATGCGGTTACGATTGTGGTAGTGTACGGATAACCCAAAGGCACGGGCGCGTCTTGCAACAGCCTGACCTACCCGGCCAAGTCCGATGATACCGAGTTTTTTGCCGCGGACGCGATGCCCCAGCATCCAGGTGGGGGACCAGCCCGTAAAGCGACCATCGCGCAGGGCCTCTACCCCCTCCACAAGCCGACGTGGCACGGCCATAATAAGCGCCATAACCATGTCGGCTGCATCCTCGGCCAGTACGGAAGGCGTATTGGTGACCGTGATACCCCGGGCTGATGCGGCCTGCACATCAATATGGTCCACCCCGGCGCCGAAATTTGCAATCAGCTTAAGGCGCGGCCCGGCGAGCGTGAGCAGGTCTTCGTCAATGCGATCCCCGAGTGTGCACGCCAGGACATCACACCGCTGCACTGCTTCCGCGAGGGCTGGCTGGGGCATCGGCTTGTCATCATTATACGCCGTAACATCGAAAAGATCCGACAGGCGCTGCTCGACTTCCGCTGGCAATTTACGCGTCAGGATAACTTTCAATGGCTGCTCACTCATTGGCTCAACTTCTTTCCCGCCTGCGCTTATTCTTAACCGGGCATTAAGCCCGTTATGATGTTTGTAGCGACAAGTTTCATGTTTCGTAAAGAATGCACCGTCGCGCAAAATGTATAAAACCTGCCTCACCCTCCTCCTGACTTCCGCACTTCTGCTGACCGGTTCTTTTGCGATCGCGCAGGAACCACGCATCGGCCATTCCGGCCTGCCGGTGCCCCGCTTCGTTAACCTGAAGAATGACGAGACATGGGGGCGGCTGCGTCCGTCCTTCGACGGCGAGATCCGCTACACTTTCCAGCGCAAGCACCTGCCGGTGAAAATCATCGCGGAAACGCGCGATGATGTCTGGCGACAGATCGAGGATCCTGAAGGCGCGACAGCCTGGGTGCACCGCTCGCAGCTGGTCAGCGCCGATATGGTGATGGTACGAACAGAGGGCGGCACAGCCCTGCACAAGCAGCCACAGGCAGGCGCGCAAGCGCGTGCACAACTGGCCGACGGTCTGATCGTCAAGTCGGAAGGCTGCAAACAGGACTGGTGTCAGGTGCGCACCGGGCGCTTTCGGGGCTGGGTGCCGCAGCAGGCCCTTTGGGGCCTGGCTGACCACTAGTTTCGGCACTTTCCACTGCGATGATGGATTGATTGACGCTGCTTACAGCGCCCTTTATGTGTGGGTTTCCAATTGTTACATATTGTTTCACGCCCTCACATTTTCCGGAAAGCAGCGGATGACCACGAAAAACAGCTTCACCAAAGATGAACTTATTGATTGCGGCATGAATGGCCTGCGCGGCCCCGGCACAGCGCAACTGCCTGTGCCGCCGATGCTGATGTTTGACCGCATCACGTCAATCACCGAAGACGGCGGCGAGTATGGCAAGGGGCATATTCTGGCGGAACTGGATGTGCACAAGGACCTATGGTTTTTCGACTGCCATTTCCCCGGTGACCCGGTAATGCCGGGTTGCCTCGGTCTTGATGCCCTATGGCAACTCGTTGGCTTTTTCCTCACCTGGTCCGGTGAACCAGGTTCCGGGCGCGCCCTTGGTGCCAAGGAGATCAAGTTTACCGGGCAAGTGCTCCCGCATGCAAAGCTGGTGCGGTATGAGATCAACATGCGCCGGATGATGCGCGGCAAGCTGGTTCTTGGCATTGCGGACGGCAAGATGTTTGTCGATGACAAACACATCTACACGGCGAAAGACCTGCGTGTCGGACTGTTCTCACAGGAAGCCCTGCAGGCTGGTGCCCTTTAACAGTCTACGCCTGACAATATTAAAGAGGAGCGGCAAACGCTCCCTCTACTAGATAAAGATAATCGGAGGATTGCTCATGCGGCGCGTCGTTATTTCTGGTCTCGGCATTGTTTCTTCTATCGGCAACAACGCCGACGATGTAACGGACGCCCTGCGCAAGGGGACATCCGGCATCACGCGGTCGGAAGAATATGCCGAGCTCGGCTTCCGCTGTCAGGTTTATGGCAAGCCGCCGGAGATGGACCTTGCTGACCATGTGG
>JALEGJ010000086.1 GCA_022763115.1 Aquisalinus sp. | reverse complement strand
CAGATGATGAACCACTGCCGATACCTGTGCTCTCGCAGCCTGTCACAACAAGCGCAGCAAGTGCAATCGGTGCAATACCATACTTCAGTTTCATAAAGGATTCTCCATTCCCCGTTTAGGAAGAGGCTTTATAGCCCCTCAGAATAAAACGCCGACCATGCCTCATTGCCGACAGCGTTAACCATTCCGTATTTCGATTTAGGCGAATTATTACTTTTGAGTCAAATCTTTACGATAAAAACCGTCTGTAATATTAGCGGACTGTTGCAAACAAATTTTCCGCTTTAATAACAACAAGTTACACCATTATCTCGAAAAATCGATCTTTCTGATAGCGCATAATTATCACAAAAAATTTTTATATTCCCGCATAAGGGGTACACGGTGACGTGAGTTGACAGAATTAACGATTTCCGCTGCCCGTAACGCACAAAATTCAGGAATTGACTATGAGTGAAAGCTTCTTCCAGCGTATTGATGAAACACTTTCCGACCTCACTGCAAAGGGTTTGCTTAAGGTAGAAAGAGAGATCACCTCCCCCCAATCAGCCAGCATACGGGTCAGACATGATGGCGAAGAGCGGCAGGTGCTTAACTTTTGCGCCAACAACTATCTTGGATTGGCAGACCACCAGGACCTGATTGAAGCCGCTAATGCGACAGCCAGGGATTACGGCTATGGCATGGCTTCAGTGCGATTCATATGCGGGACTCAGGACATACATCGTAAACTGGAAACAGAACTGGCCGATTTCCTCGGGTATGACGACTCAATCCTTTTTGCGGCCTGTTTCGATGCCAATGGAGGTGTCTTCGAACCACTACTGGGGCCGGAAGACGCTATCATATCTGACGAATTGAACCACGCTTCGATTATTGACGGCGTGCGCCTGTGCAAAGCAAAGCGGTACCGCTTCAAAAATAATGCCTCAGAAGACCTGGAACGCCAGCTCAAAAAAGCCCAGCAGGACGGTGCGCGCACGATTCTGGTTGTGACTGATGGTGTGTTTTCCATGGATGGTTACATTGCAGACCTCGGCGCCTTGTGCCGTGTCGCCAAACAATATGATGCGCTGGTGATGGTGGACGATTGTCATGCGACCGGCTTTATGGGCGCTGGTGGGCGTGGCACACCTGAACACTGTAATGTTATGGACAAGGTAGACATATTGACAGGCACTCTGGGCAAGGCAATGGGCGGCGCTATGGGTGGCTATATCTGCGCGCGGCAGAATGTGGTTGACCTGTTACGCCAAAGAGCACGCCCTTACCTGTTTTCAAACGCCCTCACGCCTGCCCTGGTTGGCGCAAGTCGCAAGGCGATTGAACTGGTCCGTGATGGTGATGATTTACGCCAGCAACTGTTCGCGAATGCAAGGCAGTTCCGCAAGGGCATGAGCGAGGCCGGATTTGATCTCCTGCCAGGTGAGCATCCGATCATCCCCGTCATGCTCTATGATGCAAAACTGTCGCAGCAAATGGCAGCCAGATTGCTGGAACTGGGGGTCTATGTGACCGGTTTCTTCTATCCGGTCGTGCCACACGAAAAGGCCAGGATCAGGACGCAGATGTCTGCCGCGCATACACCTGAGCATATTGACATGGCTATTGACGCCTTCACCAAGGCAGGTCGTGAACTGGATATTATTTGAGGTGGAAAAATGAAGTCACTTGTAAAAGCACAGGCTGAGGAAGGTATCTGGTTGCAGGATGTCGAAGTCCCAACAATCGGACCAAATGATGTTCTCATCAAGGTGCGTAAGACCGCAATCTGCGGGACGGACATTCACATCTATAACTGGGATGAATGGGCACAAAAAACAATTCCTGTACCTATGACCGTGGGGCACGAATTCATGGGAGAGATTGTCGAAATAGGATCAGAAGTTGATCCTGCTCACCTCAACATGAAAGCTGGCGACCGCGTTTCCGCTGAAGGACATGTCACTTGTGGCTATTGTCGCAATTGCCGTGCTGGCAAACGTCATTTATGTCGTAACACGGTTGGCATTGGCGTTAACAGAACCGGCGCATTTGCTGAATATATCTCAGTACCGGCATTCAACGTGTACAAACTGCCCGTAGCTGTCAGCGATGAAATGGGGGCAATCTTTGATCCCTTCGGCAACGCCGTCCACACGGCGCTAGCCTACAACCTTGTCGGAGAGGATGTCCTGATTACGGGTGCCGGCCCTATTGGCGCAATGGCCGTCGCCATTGCCAGATTTTCCGGTGCTCGCAATGTGGTGATTACGGACGTTAATGACTACCGTCTGCAACTCGCCTCTGATCTTGGGGCAACGCGCGCCGTTAATGTCAGCAATACTGATCTGCGGGATGTGATGAGCGATCTTGGCATGACGGAGGGCTTTGATATCGGTCTGGAAATGTCCGGCGTGCCATCGGCCTTTGCCAGTATGCTGGAGACCATGAACCACGGCGGCAAGATCGCCATGCTAGGTATCATGCCGAATGGTGCCGGTATCGATTGGGATAAGGTCATTTTCAAAGGTCTGGAGTTACAGGGTATCTATGGTCGCCGGATGTTTGAGACCTGGTACAAAATGGGTGCACTGCTCCAAAGCGGCCTGAATTTGGAACCAATCATCACGCACCGTCTGCCCGTTGAAGATTATCAGGCAGGTTTTGACGTGATGCGCTCGGGACAGTCCGGCAAGGTCATTCTTGACTGGGCTGCATAAAGGTCTTGTGACAGATCTTAATCCGGCTCCTTCTTGAGCAGGTCACGTGCCTCATTGATCTTTGCTGCCAAATAATCAGTCCCCCCCTTATCCGGATGTATCTGCCCCATAAGGCGCCTGTAGGCAGCATCTATTTCATCAGAACTTGCCCCTGGTTCAAGCCCCAGCACGTTCCACGCTTCATCCGTCGTCATCTTTCCAGAGAGCACAGGCGGGGGACGACGCGGTAATTCCTTGTCATCAAGACCATCGCCCTGCCTGGCATAATCCTGCCATAGACTGTTGCCGATAACGCCAAGACCCACGAGGAAAATGATGATGGCAAAAGGCACAAGTCTAAGGGACAACATCAACAGCATGAGCGACAGAAAGAGTATCACCTGCCAAAAATGCTTTCGGTGAGACTGATCTGGCAGGGTCAGTCCAGCTTTCTTCATAGGCCCCTGAGGCAGTAGAAAAGCTACTGAAATCAGGACAGGTATCAGAAAAAGCCAGAACAAGATGTTATCCCTGTGTTATGGACCCATCATTGAATCAGGACAGACCATAAGTAAAGCAGATGCCCGGCATCAGGCGACTTCTTTCGTTGCCTGTTCCTTGATCTGCTTTTTCTCCGGCAAACGTAACAGAGAGAGGACGTTTCGTATTTCCTGCTTGGCAGTAAGATGGCTCATAGATGACAATCGTGTCGGGATGCCTGGCGCGCCAAGATCAAGCAGGGTCAACCCCATGGTGAAAAGCTCCCGGTATATTACACGTTCGCCAAAGCCTTTGGTCAGTTTGAAGCCGATCCGCTTGGAGAGGTTTTCCAGCTTCTCCCCGACCCGCTTTTTGTTATGGGCGTTGGCCCCGCCGACCCGGTTGCGCATAACGATCCAGTTGATGCCACCCATGACGCCTGCT
This sequence comes from Aquisalinus sp., assembly GCA_022763115.1. Taxonomy (GTDB): domain Bacteria; phylum Pseudomonadota; class Alphaproteobacteria; order Caulobacterales; family Parvularculaceae; genus Aquisalinus. The sequence goes on along the minus strand of JALEGJ010000086.1, from coordinate 580 downwards.
TTAGCGCGCATTTGCCGGGCTTCCCAAACCATCTCGCTGTAAAGGCTCGGGCCCGTGATTTCGCCCGTCTCGGGGTCGATCTTCGCCAGCAGGTCAAAATCAATGAAGCTGTCATTCATCGGGGTTACGATACTGTCGGCGTGAGCATGTGCCAATTTGGACAGATGTGTGTAGGCGCCAGGACAGTCGATCACGAGGAAGTCGCAAGTTGCATATTTTTGCAGAGCCTGCTGAAAGCCTGTCGCTTCCTGGGCATAAGCCCGCTCACGACTATCTTCATTACTCGAAGGTGCCGGAAACAATTGGGGTATAGGCAAGGCTTCCAGTTCAAGGTCATTCTTGATTGCCCATTTGGCCCGATTTTCAAGATACCGGGACAGACTTTTTTGGCGGATATCAAGGTCCATGGCACCGGTTTTGAAACCAGCCCTCATAAGCGCAACGATCAGGTGCATGGCAACGGTGGTTTTACCCGAACCGCCCTTCTCATTACCGACAACGATCACATGCGTTGATGTCTCAGTCACAGCAGGCTCCGACACCCCACTTACGTAGGAAAAGGGATTGAAAATCGAAATGT
>JALEGJ010000085.1 GCA_022763115.1 Aquisalinus sp. | reverse complement strand
GCGAAGGCGCCTGACCTGAAGATATGTTTGCACAAATCGCATTTTACGTTTTCGCAGGGACGACACTTGCTGCGGGTCTGGGGGTCATCATGGCCCGTAACCCGGTTCACTCCGTGCTGTTTTTGATTACAGCTTTCATCTCCACCTCCGGCCTGTTTGTCATGATGGGCGCTGAGTATCTCGCGATGCTGTTGGTCGTCGTTTATGTTGGTGCGGTCGCGGTTCTGTTCCTCTTCGTGGTCATGATGCTCGATGTTGATTTTGCCGAACTCAATGCCGGATACGCCAAGTACATTCCGTTCGGTATAGCGATTGGTGTCGTGCTGGCCGTGCAGATCGGTTTCATCGTTGCGGCCTGGCAATTCCCGGATAATGCGGAACTGGCGCGCGAGCATCCATCGCCGACAGCAGGTCAGGTGATTACGGATCCTGATGGGCCGAACAACGTCGAATCCCTCGGCATGATCTTGTACACGGACTATGTCCACTTCTTCCAGATTGCCGGCATGATCCTGCTGGTATCCATGATCGGCGCCATCCTTCTGACCTTCAGGGAGCGGGAAGGCGTGCGCAAGCAGGATGTGACCCGCCAGGTCGGGCGCAAACGCGAGGAAGCTGTTGAAGTCGTCAGCGTGCCGACCGGCAAAGGCATCGAGGGGTAGAGGACATGGAAATCGGACTTGGAAATTACCTCACTGTTGCCGCCATCCTGTTCGCGATTGGCGCCTGTGGCATTTTCATCAATCGCAAGAACATCATTATTATCCTGATGTCGATTGAGTTGATGCTCTTGTCCGTGAACATCAACCTCGTGGCTTTCTCCCAGTTTCTGGGTGATCTTGTCGGGCAGGTCTTCGCCTTCATGGTCCTGACTGTTGCTGCCGCCGAGGCCGCGATCGGTCTTGCCATTCTGGTCAGTTTCTTCCGCACACGCGGCGACATCGCAGTTGATGACGCCAACCTGATGAAGAATTAGGGGAGGGCTGCATGGAACCTTTTGTCGTCCTTCTACCGCTCTTCGGTGCTCTGCTGGCCATGCCAGCCGGTAAACTGGTCAGCGCGCGTTTTGCAGAGCTCCTGACCACGGCACTTGTCGGTCTTGCTGCAATCTATTCTTGGTATCTCTTTATTGATATTGGCCTTGGCCATAATGCCCGCGATGCCGCCCTCCTTTTCACCTGGATCGCGTCGGGTAACTTCGTTGCAGAATGGGCCGTTCGCCTCGATACCATGACTGCCGTCATGCTCGTGGTGGTCAACACCGTGTCGTTCCTCGTGCATTTCTATTCGATCGGCTACATGCACGACGACAAGTCGCGCCCGCGCTTTTTTGCCTATCTGTCGTTGTTCACGTTCGCGATGCTGACACTGGTCACAGCGGATAACTTCATCCAACTGTTCTTCGGCTGGGAAGCGGTGGGCCTCGCGTCCTATCTTCTCATTGGCTTTTATCACCACAAGAAGTCAGCCAATGATGCGGCCATCAAGGCGTTTGTCGTCAACCGGGTGGGGGATTTCGGTTTTGCTCTCGGCATCATGGCGATCTACTTCGTGTTCGGCAGTGTCGAGTTCGACAGTGTCTTTGACGCCATCCGCACAGACGCTGTGGTCACACCATTCGCCTTCTCTGAAGGCGGTAATATCAGAGATCTGAGTATCAATTTCCTCGGCAGTAATGTTCATGCACTCACGCTTATCGGCGTGCTGCTGTTCATCGGTGCGATGGGTAAATCAGCACAGTTTATCCTGCACACATGGTTGCCGGATGCGATGGAAGGCCCGACACCGGTTTCTGCGCTCATTCACGCAGCCACCATGGTGACAGCCGGTGTCTTCCTGGTCTGCCGCTGCTCCGTGATTTACGAATACGCTCCGACAGCAGCCGCCATGGTGACGTTTGTCGGTGCGAGCACGGCCTTTTTCGCTGCCACCGTTGGTCTCCTTCAGGATGACATCAAGAAGGTCATCGCCTATTCGACCTGTTCGCAGCTGGGCTACATGTTCTTTGCAGCGGGGCTTGGTGCCTACGGTGCAGCCATGTTCCACCTCTTCACGCACGCGTTTTTCAAGGCGCTGCTCTTCCTCTGCGCCGGTAGTGTCATCCACGCGATGCACCACGAGCAGGACATGAAGAAGTATGGCGGTTTACGCGGTGTTCAACCCTACACCTATGTGATGATGTTCATCGGTACTATCGCAATTACCGGTGTTGGTTTCCCGTTCCTGTATGATATTGCCGGATTCCCGGTCGGTACTGCAGGCTTTGCGTCCAAGGACGCCATCATCGAAAGCGCTTACGCCGCAGGTGAAGCTGGTCGTGCCTTTGGCTTCTATGCCTTTGGCATGGGATTGATCGCGGCGGTCATGACCTCCTTCTATTCATGGCGCCTGATGTTCCTGACGTTCCATGGCAAGCCGCGTGCCCCGGAAGAAGTCATGAAGCATCCGCATTCCGTACCTGACTGGATGCTGGCACCTTTGGCTGTTCTGGCAGTTGGTGCGCTTGTGGCTGGAATGATGTTCTATCCGCACTTCACGGGTAAAAAGGGCGATGCTTTCTGGGATGGCGCGATCTACCAGTCCTTCGGTTATGAAAGCAGCTACGCCTATAAAGAGACTGGCGATGCTGATGGTGCGATCTCTGGTGATTACGCCGCAGCCGAAGAGCAATATGCTGATGAAGCGCATGCTAGCGACAAGGCTCACGGCGACGATCATGGTGGCCACAAACTGCCTACATGGGTTCTGTATTCACCATTAGTCGCGATGCTGATTGGTCTGTTCGGCGCATGGATGCATTACATGCGCGGCGGTGACCCATTACGTCCGGGACTCCTGAAACCGGGCGGTGTCATCCATGATTTTCTCAAGAACAAATGGTACGTGGATGAAGTCTATCGCTTCCTGTTCCTGCGCCCGGCGCAGCGTCTTGGTCGTGCGCTCTGGAAAGGCGGGGATGGCCGCATCATTGATGGCCTCGGGCCTGACGGCATTTCCGGTCTGGCAGGGATTGGCTCCCGACTAATCGTTAAACTGCAATCCGGTTACATCTATCACTACGCCTTTGCCATGCTGCTTGGCATTGCTCTCATTCTCTTTTTCGTCCTGACGGGAGGCGGCCAATGACCGAAACAGCCTCAGTCATTCCCTGGTTGTCATTTCTGACATTCTCGCCCCTGATCGGCGTTTTGCTGATTATCCTGCGCCGCGCCATGTCGCGCGAGGACGAGCGTGAAGCGGTTGACCTTGCTGCGAAGCGTGTTGCTCTTCTGACAACAAGTCTGGCTTTCATCGTCTCTCTGGTTGTCTATTTCTTTGAATATGACACATCGCTGGAAGGTTTCCAGCTGGTCGAAAGTGCTGCCTGGATTGGCTCCGGCATCGGCTACAAGATGGGTGTGGATGGCGCGTCTATTTTGTTCGTGCTGCTGACCACGTTCATCATGCCGATCTGCATCATCGCGTCGTGGAACTCCATCAACAAGCGCGTATCAGATTACATGATTGCGTTCCTGATCCTTGAAACCATGATGATTGGCGTTTTCTGTGCGCTCGATCTTGTGCTCTTTTACGTCTTCTTTGAAGGCAGCCTGATCCCGATGTGTATCATCATTGGTGTCTGGGGCAGTGAAGGGGAGCGCACCTTCATGGGGCGGATCATCAAGAACCGCGTCTACGCCTCGTTCAAGTTCTTCCTTTATACATTGCTCGGTTCGCTGTTGATGCTGGTTGCGCTGATATGGATGTACCTGTTCTCCGGTAGCGTTCTGCCAGATGGACCGACGACGGATATTCCGACCCTGCTCTCGGCCGTGGACTTCCCCGGCGGTGCCCAAACCTGGCTCTGGCTGGCATTCTTCGCATCCTTCGCAGTGAAAATGCCGATGTGGCCTGTCCACACCTGGTTGCCTGATGCACACGTGCAGGCGCCGACAGCAGGCTCCGTCGTGCTGGCGGCCATCCTTCTGAAGATGGGTGGGTACGGCTTTATCCGTTTCTCGTTGCCGATGTTCCCCATCGCGAGTGACTTCTTCGCGCCGCTTGTTTTCGCGCTGTCAGTGATTGCGATTATCTATACGTCGCTTGTCGCCTTCGCACAGGAGGACATGAAAAAGCTGATCGCTTATTCCTCCGTCGCTCATATGGGCTTTGTGACCATGGGTATCTTCAGTGGCACGGAAGAGGGCGTTGAGGGCGCTTTGTTCCAGATGCTATCCCACGGATTTATCTCAGGTGCACTCTTCCTGTGTGTTGGCGTGGTTTACGACCGTATGCACACGCGGGAAATTGCTGCCTATGGCGGACTTGTCCAGCGTATGCCGTTCTATGCATTCTTCTTCATGTTCTTCACCATGGGGAATGTGGGCTTGCCAGGCATAAGCGGTTTTGTCGGCGAGATGCTGACGATGGTCGGTGTCTACAAAGTCAGCACATGGACAGCCGCCCTGGCAGCTGTCGGACTCATCCTGTCTGCAGCCTATGGCTTGCGTCTTTATCGTGAGGTCATCTTCGGCACCATTACCCGTGAGCCTTTGCAGGCGATAACAGACGTGAACCGCAAGGAAGCTGCCATGCTGCTGGTGCTGATGATTGCGGCACTGTATCTTGGCCTGAACCCCACGCCAACGCTGGATGTGTTCAGCCCGGCAGTTGATACCGTGCTAAACCGTTATGATGCCGCCCTGACGGCTGTTGCGAATTAGGGGACCTGACATGACACTTCTTGAAAACGTCTCCTTCGCCGTACCGGAAATTTTCATCGCCATTGCGACAATGGGCCTTCTCATGTTTGGTGTCTTCACCAACGGCAAATATGCTCGCGAGCTGAACTGGGGCGCCATCGCCGTGTTGCTGCTCGCGCTCTATCCACTGTTCTTCGGCACAGCCTCACAACCGGCAAGCATTTTCAATAATGCTTTCTCAACGGATGGTTTTGCGAAATTCTCCAAAGCCGTGATCTATATCGGGGCCATTTTCTCTATCCTGCTCTCCGGGCATTTCATGGAACGCGAGAAAATCAATCGCTTCGAGTACCCCATCCTGATCCTGACTTCCGTCCTCGGCATGTCTCTGATGGTCTCATCGACGGACCTGATCTCTCTTTACCTCGGCATTGAGCTACAATCGCTTTCTCTTTACATTCTCGCGTCATTCAACCGCGACAGCCGCCGCTCGACAGAAGCCGGCCTGAAATACTTCGTGCTCGGCGCCCTGTCGTCCTGTCTGCTGCTTTATGGTGCTTCTCTCGTTTATGGCTTCACAGGCGCAACGACTTTCCCGGCAATCGCCGAAGCTGGCCTGACAGCCAACACAGCAGGCTTGATCCTGGGCCTCGTATTCCTGATCTCAGGTCTTGCCTTCAAGGTCTCTGCCGCGCCTTTCCATATGTGGACGCCGGATGTCTACGAGGGGTCTCCGACACCGGTAACGGCCTTCTTCGCCGCAGCACCAAAGTTTGCCGGCATGGCGCTTTTTGCCCGCCTCATGGTTGAGGCGTTCCCGGGCATTATCGACCAGTGGCAGCCCGTGGTTATTATGATTTCCATTCTGTCCATGGCCATCGGCGCGTTTTCCGCCATTGCCCAGACCAATATCAAACGTCTGATGGCTTATTCTTCTATCGGCCATATGGGCTACGCCCTGATGGGGGTTGCCGCCGGGACAGAGCAGGGGATCAGTTCTGTTCTGATTTACATGTCCATCTACATGATTATGACCCTCGGTACATTCGGCTGCATTCTGGCGATGCGCCGGCCGGAAGGCATGGCTGAGAACATCTCGGATCTGGCCGGACTTTCGCGGACACAGCCCGGGCTGGCGGTCATGTTTACGGTCTTCTTCTTCTCGCTCATGGGCATCCCGCCACTGGCCGGTTTCTTTGCCAAGTTTTACGTTTTTATCGCGGCCATTGATGCTGGTCTGTATCCGCTCGCTATCGCCGGCGCACTCGCCAGTGCTGTGGCGGCATATTACTACCTTTCCGTCATCATCAAGATCTGGGTCAGCGAGCCTGCACCGGAGTTTGAGCGTCAGGTCGGGCAGTCGGTCAAAGGCATCGCGGTGGCTGCCTCGGTTCTGATGGTGGTTGGTATCTTCACGATTGTGCCTGTGCTGAATACCTATGCCTCAGCGGCAGCAGAGACACTATTCCGTTAGTGTCCACACGGCTTCCATCTGGCACCGGCATCAGGTTTTTCGAGGAAATAGACTCAACAAGCCTCGAAGCAAAGCGCCAATTCAATGCGGGACTGTGCACGCCAACCTGGTTTCTGGCCCAACATCAGACGGGGGGATATGGCCGTCAGGGCAGGGCCTGGCAGCAGCAGCCCGGCAATTTCGCGGCCTCTCTCCTCCTGCCGATCTCTTCTGAAGACAGCGCGAATAAACTGGCGCTCTCCAGTTTTGCCTGTGCTCTTGCCATTGCGGAAACCGCGCAGGCTTTTCACGTACAAGCAACAGACCTGACGCTGAAATGGCCAAATGATGTTTTGCTTCAGGGGCGAAAACTTTCCGGCCTCCTTTTGGAGCTGATGCAGCGGCAGGGCACGCGCGCCCTCGTCATTGGCATCGGTGTAAACATCGCTTACGCGCCGGATGTCCCGGAATACGCGACCGCCTGCCTTGCCCAGTCTCTCTCATCTCATCCGACACCAACCCCGGAGCAGTTTCTGGAAACACTCGATGAGCGGTTGCAGCCATTGCTGGCGTCGCTGGCGCAAAACGGTTTTGCAAACATTCGTTCAGCCTGGCTCGACCGGGCCGCAAATCTCGGCAGCGCCATAACAGTAAAACTGCCGAGCGAAACCCTGACCGGCATTTTCGAGGGCATTGATGAAAGCGGCGCGCTTATTCTGCGGCGTGACACTGCTATCCATCACATTACATCAGGAGATGTATTTTTTGCCTCCACCTGAGTGTGCCCCTTTGGATAGAGTGCTATGACTAATGAGAAATGAAATCCTGTGAACGACGAAAGGGCAATCTTGTCTAAATTACTTGCGATAGATGTCGGCAATACCAACACCGTTTTTGCTCTGGTGGAAGGCGGGCAGGCGGTTGCCCAATGGCGCGCCTCGACCAGCAGCCAGCGCACGGCTGACGAGTACGCTGTCTGGCTGCATCAGCTGATGCAGATGGAAGGTCACGAGTTGACCGACATCGACAAATGCATCATCTCGACCGTGGTGCCGCAGTCTCTGTTCCATGTCCGCAATCTGGCGCGCAGGCATCTCGGTGTTGACCCTTTCATTGTCGAGGCATCGTCCATTCCGGGCGTGCCGGTACGCATCCCGAACCCCTCCGAGGTCGGGGCTGACCGGCTTGTCACCGCAGCGGGTGCTTATGCGCATTATGGCGGGCCGCTGATTGTCGTCGATAGCGGTACAGCGACAACCTTTGACATCATTGCCGAGGATGGCGGTTTCGAAGGCGGCGTGATATCTCCAGGTATCAACCTGTCCATGCAGGCATTGCATGATGCTGCGGCCAGATTGCCACGAATAGCCATCGAGAAGCCTGAAAAAATCATCGGTACAAATACTGTCGGCGCCATGCAGTCCGGCATTTTCTGGGGATATGTCGGGTTGATCGAAGGATTGCTGGAGCGGATCAAGCAGGAACATGGCAGCAATCTGAAAGTTGTGGCAACGGGTGGCGTTTCTTCGCTTTTCGAAGGCGTGACCGGCAGTATTGACCATTTTGACCCTGAACTGACGATCAAGGGACTGATCGAAATTTGTCGCCGTCTGAGCTGATTGGTTGACGGCGCTGGAAGTAGAGATTTGATGACAACAGATAATGAACTGGTCTTTCTGCCCCTCGGCGGGTCTGGCGAGATCGGCATGAACATGAACATGTATGGCATTGGCCCGGCCCATGCCCGTCAGTGGCTGATGATCGACTGCGGTGTCACGTTCGGTGATCTGCGCACGCCGGGCATTGACCTGATCTGTCCGGACCCGGCCTATATTCTGGATGATGTGGCCGATACGGACGGGGAATTTCTCGGGCTTGTGCTCACCCATGGTCATGAAGATCACATCGGGGCGGTGGCGCGTTTATGGCCAATGTTGAAATGCCCGCTTTACGCGACCGCATTCACAGCGGAACTTGTGCGGCGAAAGCTGGACGAGGAAAACCTCAAGCATGTGCCAATCACGATTGTTGAGATGGGTGCCACATTCAGTATTGGTCCCTTCGACCTGGAATTTGTGACGCTGACCCATTCGATACCGGAGCCGAATGGGGTTATCCTGCGCACATCTTTCGGGACAGTCCTGCATACCGGCGACTGGAAGATTGATACCTCCCCGGCGCTGGGGCCTTTGACTGACAGTGACAAACTCTCCGCACTGGGGCACGACGGCGTGCTCGCAATGATTTGCGATTCCACCAATGTGCTCTCGCCGGGTGAGTCCGGATCAGAAATGGGCGTAAAGGAAAACCTTGCCAGCCTGATCGCCAGCCAGAAGGGCAAGGTAGCGGTCACGACGTTTGCTTCTAATGTGGGCCGGCTGGTCAGTATATGTGACGCGGCTGTCCAGAACGACAGGGCCATCTGCCTGCTCGGGCGCTCCATGCTGCGCATGGTCGATGTGGCGCGGCAAACAGGCATTCTGCCGTCGGGCCTCACCTTTGTTGAACCGAATGAAGCTGGCTACTTGCCTAATGATAAAGTGCTTTATCTGTGTACGGGCAGCCAGGGGGAGCCGCGCGCGGCGCTTGCGCGCATTGCCCGCGACGATCATCCGGATATAACCCTCGGGGAAGGCGACACAGTTATCTTCTCCTCAAAAATCATTCCGGGTAATGAGCGGGAAATTTTTGACTTGCAAAACGCGCTTGTCGATCAGGGTATCGAGATTATTACGGAAAAAGATGAGCACATCCATGTCTCGGGGCATCCATGTCGTGACGAACTCGTCAAAATGTACGAGTGGGTGAAACCGGAAACGGCGATCCCGGTGCATGGAGAGGCAAGGCATCTGGAGGAACATGCGAAACTGGCAAAGGAGTTGGGGGCCAAGCACAGTATCGCGCCGCGTAATGGCTACCTGATCCGTCTTGCGCCCGGCACGCCAAAGGTCATTGACGAGGTGCCCTCTGGGCGACTTCTGCTGGATGGCAAGGTCTTTGTATCTGAGGCAAGCACATCCATCCGGGAACGGCGCAAGCTGGGCTATGGCGGTCAGATCACTATTGCCATTGCGTTTGATGAAAGGCCGGAGCTTATTGCGCCGCCTGAGATCTCGCTTGCGGGCGTCCCCGAGGAAGATAATCATGGGGAAGAGTTCCAGACGTTGATTGAGGACATTGTGGAAGAAGCGGTGGACAATCTGCCACGGCGTCGGCGTGAGGATGATGATGAACTGACCAAAGTTGTCCGACGTGCCGTTCGGGATGTTCTGATAGCCCGCTGGGGCAAACGCTCATCGATTGATGTGCTCATTATACGGAGTTGAATGTGAGTATTGTAGGCGCATTAATTATATATCTCATGCTTTGGTGGGTTGTTTTCCTGCCCGTGTTGCAATGGGGCGTGCGTGGCAGCTGGGAAGACCCTGATAATGTGGTCAAGGGCACTAATCCGGGGGCGCCGCAGGAAGCCCTGATCTGGCAAAAAATAAAACGCACCACCTGGATTGCGGGGCTTATCTGGCTGGTGGTTGTCCTGATTATGCTCAGCGGCGTTATTGATTTCCGCCAATAGGGACAACCGCGCCTCACAGCCTTGTCTTTGTGCCCAAGTCAACTTATTTGCTGGGGCGTAAGCATTCCGCAATTCGGCAGGAGTTACCTGAATGGCCACAGAGCCCGGCAGTGAAGAGACACGCCCTCAGGCGTCATCGCCCCCGCCGGGTCAGGCGCAGGATGCCCACAAACTTTCTGAAGATCAGGATACAGATCAGAAAGATGAAGCCCTGTCCGAGACTAATTCCCTGACTACCGAGTTTATTCGCGCCGTTGATGAGGCGATTGATGCCGGTAACGAGGACGAGGTCTGTCGCCTCTGTGAAGGGTTGCACCCGGCTGACCTTGCGGACCTGATCGAGCAGCTTGAGCAGGAAGATCGCCGCGTTCTCGTCGCTATGCTGGGCGATGCGTTCGATGCCAACACTCTGCCGGAACTCGATGAGGACGTTCGCGACGATATCGTTGAGGCGATGCCCACCGAGCAACTGGCCGAGGCGGTGGCAGAGCTTGATACGGATGATGCGGCTTTCGTTCTGGAGGACATGGCCGAGGAAGCGCGGGCCGAAGTTCTCGCAGAGGTACCAGTCACCGAACGACTGGCCCTCCAGGCAGCGCTTGATTTCGAGGACGAGACTGCTGGTCGCCTGATGCAGCGGGATGTTTTTGCTGCACCGTCCTACTGGACTGTCGGTCAGATCATTGACCGCTTGCGCTCGGCTGAAAACCTGCCGGACCTTTTTTATGAGGTTTATGTCATCGACCCGGCATTCAAGCCATTGGGCTCGGTATCCCTTTCCCGCTTCCTGAAGGCACCGCGAGATACGGTCGTGTCCGACCTCTTGGTCACGGATGATATCCGCCGCATTCCGGTCAATCTCGATCAGGAAGAAGTCGCCTACATGTTCGAGAAATATAATCTCATCTCGGCCCCGGTCGTTGATGATGGCGGACGGCTGGTTGGCATGATTACCGTCGATGATGTGATGGAAATCGTGCACGAGGAGTCCACAGAAGATATGCTGGCGCTGGCCGGTGTGGAGGCGGACCAGGGTGGCCTTTCCGGGTCCCTTGCTGGCACGGTCAGGTCGCGTTTCACCTGGCTCTTCATCAATCTGTTCACGGCCATTCTTGCCTCTGTAGTGATCTCGTTTTTTGATGCCACTATCGAACAGATTGTCGCTGTTGCGATCCTGATGCCGATTGTCGCCAGCATGGGCGGCAATGCGGGCACCCAGACCCTCACCGTTGCCGTGCGCAACCTTGCCACCAAGGACCTGACCGCCTCTAACGCCTTCCGTATTGTCGGTCGTGAAACCGCGATTGCGTTCATCAATGGTATTGCTTTCGCCATACTGATGGGCGGCCTGGCAGGCATCTGGTACGGGTCAATCGGTGGCGGGGAAAGCCTTCAGGCGGGTGTGACTCTGGGGCTAGTTCTGGCGGCTGCCATGATTATCAACATGCTTTGCGCGGGTCTGTCGGGTATCCTGATCCCGCTGGGCCTGCAAAGGGCAGGGGCTGACCCTGCCGTTTCTTCTGCCGTGTTTGTCACAACAGTCACCGATGTGATCGGTTTCTTTGCCTTTTTGGGACTGGCAGCTGTATTCCTGGTGTAGTCAGCTGCCAGTGTTCTTATGAAGAAGCTGTCTGACGTGGATAGTCTGACCCGCGAGGCCCCAGCGTTGTGCGCGGGAAGTTTGGTCCGTACTGGCCATATGGAGACGTATATCCATAAGGCGTTGTGTAGGTGCCACCATCAGTTGGCTGTTGTGGAACCGTCTGAATTGGCTGTGGTGAAGAGGGAACTTCAGCGAACTGCTCTGGTGGTGTGCGCACATCGGTGACGCAAGGGTCGGCTTCACCAAGGAAGTCATTGCCGCCCGGCATCATCCGACCCTCTTTGCAAGGATCCTCAAACTCTTCAAAAGTATATGGAGAAACGCCACCAGCGAATTGTTGACCTGTCAGGCAAGGGTCACCAGCAGCCATCGGGTCGGAAGCTGTGCCCGGTCCGGTATAGCGGCTGCCATCCGCATTGATGCATGGGTCCTGATACTCTTCAAAAGTATAAGAAGGTGTCTGTTGGGCGAACTGCTGCTGCGTCAGGCAAGGATCACCAGCAGCCATCGGGTCAGAAGCTGTGCCAGGTCCTGTATAGACTGAGCCATCTTCACGAATGCAAGGGTCTTGAAAGGGGGTGAACTCCGTGAAGTACTCACCGTCATCATACTTGTCGACGAGAGGTTGCTCGGCAAAGCGCTGCTGCGTCAGACAAGGGTCGCCTTCAGCAAACGGATCGCTGGCTGTGCCCGGGCCTGTGTAGACTGTGCCGTCATCACGAATGCAAGGATCGTTGAAAGGCTTTGCTTCCGTGAAATACTGGCTGTCATCTGGCTTATCAATGGGCGAGCCATCGGTGCGACGGTTCTCGGTGAAGTATTGTTGCGTGTCCTGTTTATCGACCAGGCCAGCTGTCGGCGATGAAGTCGCCTCACTGTTACGCAGTGTACGGTTTTCGGTGAAATACTCATTCGTGTCTGGTTTGTCGATCAGCGCGCTGCTGGTCGTCCGGGTCGAGGAGCCTTCTTCTGTCTCTTCATCGCCGCCACCAAAAGAAGCTGCCAGCACGGCAGTGCGAGGCTCCGAAACGAAACTGTCAGATGACGTTGCTGTTGGTTGTGCTGAGGCAGTTGCGGGTTGAGCAGTCGTGGCGTCACCGTTGGAAACGGCAACACCGGATGCATAAGGCTGCTCCATCTCGCTGAACCTGGTAAGGTCTGTTTCGCAGGCTTTCGCCATCTCATCACAGTTCATCGCATTTTCAGCCTGAACTTCCTCGCGAACCTGTTCCTTGAATGCAGCAAGTTCTTGCGGGCTCATGACTTCAGCAGAGTCACGGTTTGTCCACATCCAGGCTCCACCGATAATACAGGCTCCGAGCAGGGCAAAAGCGATTACGTTAAACAGGCCGTTCATGGCGATCCTACATTTCTTGCTGCTAACTCATCATACTGTGTCAGAATGGTATCAACTGCCTGCAGCAATCGGCAAAACACCATTGGTTACCGAATTATAAACAAAAGCTGTGCCAAGTCATCCCGGAAAGAGGGTTAATGAGGCCTTTTATGGGGGTAAGGCTCTGAAATAGAAGGACTTTTAACCAAAGCGCACACTTTACAAGTGTCTTGATCCCGACAACACACCTGATCATTCTGTTCCAGATGCCTAAAATTGGCTGAAGCATGTCCCTCAATGGCCAACAAGCGCAAAATTGCGACTGTGCCTTTCTGGTGACTGTATTTACCAGCAACACCGTGGTAAGAATCGTTAATATCGTTTAGTGTGTAAGGTCTGGGGTAAAAAGCGGGTTCTGATGGCGATGCAAACGGGAGAGACTGGTCTCAATCTGATTAAGGCGTATGAAGGCCTGCGTATGACTGCGCATTATACCCCGAGTCAGGAATGGACCGTCGGTTACGGTCACAGATCTTCAGCACGACATGGAATGAGCGTCACGGAAGGCGATGCCATTCGGTTATTGCAGGAGGATGTAAAGTCCTTCGAAACAATCATTGAAGAGAACGTCCGCGCCCCGTTGAACCAGAATGAGCATGACGCCCTGATTTCACTGCTGTTCAATATCGGTGAAGGCAACTTCAAGCGCTCAACAGTATTGCGGAAGCTCAATGCTGGCGACAAGCTGGGTGCCGCAGAAGCATTCGAGAAGTGGACCAAGGCGAAAGTCAACGGTGAGCTTGTCACTCTGGATGGGTTGGTCCGACGCAGGGCAGCGGAAAAATCCCTTTTCCTGATGCCGACAGATGCGTCACTTGTTGTCCCCTCATCGGAAGTGGAGCCGGCACCTGAGTGCGACGGGGCACTGGTTAGTGAAGAAGAATTGAAATCCACGCCTCTGGTTGATTTTGACGAGTTTCGTGATCGCAAGAATCAGCAGCTTTCCGAGGAAGAGAGCAATCTTCGTTTGCGCGCGCTTTATGCGGCTACCCAGTCCCTGTCCGGGGATCCAACCAAGATGATTATCTCCAAGGCCGAAGAGCGCGAGGATCTTGGCGTAACAATCGGTGCAGCTCTGGCCGGGCTACTGGCGCTCAGCCTCACCCTGATGGGCGGTGGATTGATGTTCGGCCTGCAATGGCCAAGCCTTGCCGAGACAATTGGCATTTCAGAAGAAGTTCTGCTTGTCATTCTGGAGAATTTGCCGGTTTGGCTTGCAGCTATCGGCGCTGCCATGTGCTATTTTATTCTTTACGTACTTGTGAAACGCGCTGCGCGACACGATCTCAAAAAGCAGCGCGCTCGCGAAATCGCACGTGTAAAAAGTGCTTCCTGAAGTTACATCCAGCGCGTTCACTAGCCTCTATTTTCATTTGTACTGAAACCGATTGATTTGACCAAAGGCGATCTTCATCTGATTAAGCTCTGTGTCGGCGCAGACAGCGTTGATGATCTTGTCGATTGGCGCAAGCGCAGCATGGCCATCCGTAAGAAAGCGGGCCTGTCGCCGCACACATTTCATACAACCCGCATGTGGCCCCGCCGCGAAGACGAATTGTTGCAAGGTGGATCACTCTATTGGGTCATCAAGGGATTGGTCAGTGTGCGTCAGCCAATTCATGGCTTTGAAGAAGTTATCGGCAGTGATGATATCAAGCGCTGTAATATCCTTCTTGAGCCGGTGTTCATCATGACAGAACCATGGCCAAAGCGGCCATTTCAGGGGTGGCGGTATCTCAAGGCGGATGATGCCCCGCCGGACATCTGCTCAGGCAGCGGCCTGGAGCCTGCATTGGCAACGCAGCTGGCTGAACTTGGATTGCTGTAAAGGTACACTTACCCGTTTGCAGAACCCCCGATTGGGTCAAGTGCCGGACAATGGCATGTTATCAATCAGTCGCGTTTTGCCGATAATCACTGCCGCGAAAAGGCGGGCAGTATCAAGCTGGGCTGCCGGCAGGGTGCCTTTATCAATAAACGACAGATCCGCTTTTCGCCGCAGTTCAAAGTAATCAACCCTGTCAAAACCTTCCGTAAGCAGGGTATTGGTCGCCCGCTGTAAAGTCACTTGAATATCTGCGCCGGTAGCTATCTCGTTGATAGCTGACGTCATGATCCTGTTCAGCTTGCCAGCAACTTCTCGCTCTGCACTCGACAGATAGGCATTGCGTGAGGACATCGCCAGGCCGTCTTCTTCCCGAATAATTGGTCCACCAATGATTGATACAGGCATATCCAGGTCCCGCACCATGCGTTTTATAACAAGCAACTGCTGGTAATCCTTCTCGCCGAATATAGCGATATCCGGCTGGCACTGGTTGAGGAGCTTACAGACAACAGTGGCCACGCCACCAAAAAAGTGCGGCCGTGACAGGCCGCATAAATCCCTTGATAATCCATCAACGGCAACACTGGTAGAATATCCCTGCGGATACATCTCTTCTGCATCCGGCAGGAAAGCCAGATCACATCCGGCGGTCACCAGTTTCATGAGGTCCTCCGTCTCGTTTCGGGGATAAGTATCCAGGTCTTCATGCGCTGCGAATTGTCGGGGGTTGATAAATATACTGGCGACAACCTTGTCAGCTTTATTGCGTGCCAGTTCTACAAGCGAAAGATGCCCCTCATGCAAGGCGCCCATCGTCGGCACGAAGGCGACTTTCAGCCCATGCTTGCGCCAGCTGCTTACATTCTCGCGCAAGTCTTTTACGCTGCGGCTAACGGCTGGCATAGAA
Organism: Aquisalinus sp.; assembly: GCA_022763115.1. GTDB lineage: Bacteria > Pseudomonadota > Alphaproteobacteria > Caulobacterales > Parvularculaceae > Aquisalinus. The sequence continues at coordinate 1,897 of JALEGJ010000085.1, read as the reverse complement.
TCGCTGCTATGTGAGGACATCTGATCATGCTCCATGAATCTGGCAAACGAGATGGGAAAAGCAATGCACCATGCCTTAAGGCGAAACAAGGGGCGGCCAACGCTGGTTTTGATGCTGATGTTCGGTGCTTTGGCAGTAGCCGGTTGCGAATCCATTGGTAGCGGTCGATTGCCGGAAGCTCCAGATCGCTTGTCACCGGCAGAAGCATGGCCTTCCGTTCCCGCACAATCGCAGGTTCGGCCAGTCGAGGCGACGCCGCAACCTGCGGCAAGGACACCCAGGCCAAACCGTCCTGCACCTCGCGAGGCTGAATTTTACGTAACCGATGGCAGTTCGGCAATTCCAGAAGCGCCACCAAAGTCTACAGGGTCGTTTAATAGTGATTACGACTCTGTCTGGCAGAGTAGCCAGGGTGAATATGTGCCTGATCCGGAACCGACACCCTCTGCGGCGTCTGCATCGCTGCCTGTGGCTGATGACTATACCCGATCGACCTCACGCACTGGCGCTTCATCGTATGACGCGCCCACACCGTCAGACAGATCGCAAGCGCCTGAGCAAATACCTGCGGCCCCCGCTTACATACCATCGCGCACTGCGCAAGTGCCAGCGCAACCCGCCTCACGTCCGGCACCTCAGCCTGTGCCAACCCGCCAAAGACAGCCCTCACAATCTGTTCAGGCTTTCGCTTTGCATCTTGCAAGTTACCGAACTGAGCAGAATGCCAGCAGTGGCTGGCGCGAACTCTCGGGCAAATACGACATGTATCTGGGCTCTCTGGAGCCCAGGCTTCGCATCGTGGATATTCCGGGAAAGGGAACTTTTTTCAGGTTGCTGGCAGGGCCTTATCGTTCGCGTGCAGAGGCTTCAGCCGCCTGCAATGATCTGAAATCACTCGGCGCGTACTGCGCGGTGATGCCATTTACAGGCGTTAGTCTCTAAGGCCTTTCACAGCGGTTTTGCTCTGTGCCTCAACTACAAAAAGCCGTTTGGCAAAAATGCTGCCAGCATATTCACCTGAGCCAGTGAATGTCACAGAAAGAGTGCTTTCCGGCAGCTCCTGAACTCCCAGAGGAAAAGATACAGTCCTGTTCTCATTCTCTGTGTAGAGGGCAATATTATCCTGCTCGTGAAGAGTCTGAAACTTGCTGCCGGCGAATAGAGCACCTTCGACACGCAGTTTGCCATAAACGCTGTGTGGCCCGATACGTTCCAGTAGAACATCGAGTGCCAAGCCACCGTCGGCCCGCCGCCGAAGCTTTGCGTCCCCGATTTGAACCGAATTGTCGAGAAGGTGGGTTTCCTCAGATCGAAGGATAACGGGTACAGATACTGCGCGGGCCATATCGAGATGAAGGCCGGTGTCTACTTTTCGCAGAGGGCCGTTGTTATCCGTCAGGTGAACGACAAGATGAGAGCGCTTCTCAACTTTTTCCGGCAAGTGAGTTTCACTGCGGACACGGATTTCTATTTGCCGTTGCTCACCGGGGCGCAGATGAAACCTGGCCGGACTCACCAGAAGGTGTGGTGCTGCCGATCTATCCAGTCGCTCAGTTATTGTGCTATCGCGATACGTGCCGTTTTCCAGTGCTGTGAGGTCTTTCCAGTCGAGATGAATCGTTTTGTTCTGATTTGTAGAATTGCCAACTGTCACGACAGCTTTCTCCTTTTCTGGAGACAACAGAACACGGAGTGGAGAGATGCTCTGTGCCTGTGCCGCCGATAGAAAAGAAAACGCTGCGATACCAACCAGATGAATCAATCTATTATTTAGTCTGAAGACATGATTGCGGTGTCTAAGCCGGGGCAAGTGAGGCCGGGACCGTATGAACATTTCGATTTTCAATCCCTTTTCCTACGTAAGTGGGGTGTCGGAGCCTGCTGTGACTGAGACATC
>JALEGJ010000084.1 GCA_022763115.1 Aquisalinus sp. | reverse complement strand
GGGCGGGAGGATTCGAACCTCCGCATGGCGATACCAAAAACCGCTGCCTTACCACTTGGCGACGCCCCAACTGAGGAAGCTGCACATAGCGGCATCATCTGATTTCTGCAATGCTGTTTTTTGCAAAATGTGCGCTAAGAAACGTCTTGGCAAATCCACATCGCAGAACTCCATTAGAAAGAAGGACTCCCCATGCGACAACTAACAGACTCTTTTTTCGCCTCAGGCCAGATTAGCGCGGGCGACATAGACATGATCGCGCAGGAGGGCTTCGACCATATCGTCAATAACAGGCCGGATCATGAGGAGCCGGGCCAACCGACACACGACGAGTTGTCGGCAGCCGCCGAAGCAGCAGGGCTGACTTACATTTATTTGCCTGTTGGCCCTGGCGGACTGGCTGCCGAGGACCTTGAGAGCTTTCGCACCAGCGCCTCCGGCAAGAAGAAAGTTCTCGGGTTCTGCAAAAGCGGCTTCCGTTCCGTGATGATACGCGCCATGGCCCTTGCTCAATCCGGCGAAGATGTCGATGGACTTGTCCTTGAAGCATCAAATGCGGGCTTTGACATCAGCGCGCAAAAAACACTGCTTCTGTCACTTAAAAATGGATCGTGACCTGGGCCGGTTTGCTGGCGGAGGGAATGATAAGTGTTTCCGGCAGGGTCACCCCGCAGGTCATGGGGAATACATCGCGTCCATCCTGATCAGTTTGCGCCACGGCCATGCCGGCGCCGCAATCCAGAAAACTGCCGCGCTCAACACTCACCGTAAACTGCCAGTTGGGTGGTGCTGCGATATAGATGCGATCCAACACACCGCCCAGATTGTCGCCAAGTACGACTCCGCCGATTTCAGTTTCGACGGCTTTTTCCGGCCCTTCCGCCTGCTGTGCGCTGGCGCGCGACATAAAAAAGTCTGCCAGCGTGATCAGGGCCATGAAGAAAAAGCCCCAGAGAAAATAGTTAACGCGCTGTTTACGTTTGATACACATACGCATGACGCTCGCAAGACAAGGGCCAGAGCGCAAAGATTTTACTTTTGACAGGCGCCTCACCATGGCAAAGTCTGTCTCAGCCAGTATCAGGAACTAGGTGGTTTTCGTGGGTATGCTGAGAGACTTTTCCTTCCGGGACTACACCTTCAGTGACTTTGCCTTGCAGGATGGGCGCATTCTGGTGAAACAGACAGGCGCGCATATTCCGCTTAATGGAGAGTTTTTTCGCGATTTTGCCCGCGGTGCGAGTTTCGCGGCGGAAGTATCCGCCATTTCTGCGGCGCGCCAGGCGCGTGGGCGTCTTGGCAAATCAAAAAAGAAGCGGATACGGATCAGCTTTGCTCCTGTGACGCCTTACCCCTGGTATGCGATCTGGGCTGTCAGTCATCTCGCTGACCTCGACATCGTGCGCGATCCCGCAGCGGCTGATATTCTCTTCTACTTTGAAGACTGTGAATATACGACGCGCCTGCCGTTGAACGCTGACGGACGACCTGTGCTGAATGGTGATTGCCTTGATATTCGCAAAAGCATGGTCGCGGAAAAGTTCAGGGAGGTATTCGGCTATACGCTGGATGTTGATCCCCTGATCCACCATGGGCTTGCCTTGCGGAAGTCAGAGCGCAATGGCGTGCATGACGGGCAGATCATTCCCTGCCCTTATTTCGCCAACACTCAAGGCCATGTCTTTCAGCGCCTGATTGATAACACGCAAGACGGCCGCGTTTACACTGACATCCGCACACCGATTGTTGGCGGAACCATTCCTGCCGTTTACCTGAAACGCCGCTCAGCCATGGCACGCTTTTCCAATGATAATTTTCGGGTCGACCTGACGACAGCGGATGAGCAGTTCACGCCTGAAGAGCAGCAAAAGATTATCGCTTTTGCCCGCGCCATGAAGCTCGACTTTGGCGGTATGGATGTTTTGCGGGACCGCAAGGACGGGCGCATCTATATCGTTGACGTTAACAAGACAGATATGGGGCCGCCGACCGCCCTGCCCCGCCAGGATAAACTGACCGCCATGCGGGCGCTTGCCGACAGCTTTCGGGCGTTTGTGGCAGAGCGCCTGAAGGCAGACGCACCTTCATGAGCATTCCCTTCATCAAATCATTTGACTTCGAGTATGGCCGGGCAGACCGTCTCTCGCCAACGATCCGGCGGGTTATCTGTAATAATCCCGGGCCTTTCACGTTTACAGGTACCGGCACGTATCTTCTTGGCCAGAACAGCATTGCCGTGATTGATCCGGGCCCAGCCAACGACGACCACCTTGCAGCCCTGCTGGCGGCGGCCGGCAATGGCAAGATTACACATATCGTGGTGACCCATACGCACAAAGATCATTGCGGCGGTGTCGCTGCCTTGAAAGAAGCGACCGGCGCCAGCGTTTATGGATCGCGCGCCCATCCCGAAAATGATGGCATGAACGCCCCGGCCCTGGATGAAGGCGCTGACCTGACCTACAGACCGGATGAAGTCCTTGCCGATGGTGACGTTCTCGACACAGACGAGTGGCATCTGGAGACACTTGCCACGCCGGGGCATATTTCCAATCACCTCTGCTTTGCCTTGCCCGCCGAGAGGGTCCTATTCACCGGCGATCACATCATGGGCTGGGCCACAACAGTTGTGGCTGCACCGGATGGCAACATGACAGACTATTACAACAGTCTCGACCTGTTGCTTGAGCGCAACGACGAGATTTATTACCCCACCCATGGCGCACCAGTGAGTGATCCACAGAATTTTGTCAGGGCCGTGAAAGAGCATCGCGAAATGCGTGATGCGCAGGTGCTGACCCAACTGAAGGCGGGGCATACCCGGATCATGGATATGGTCGCAGAGATGTACAAGGACGTGGACAAGTCCCTGCATATCGCTGCGGCGCTGAACGTGCAGGCGCATCTTGAGCGGCATGTTTCTGCGGGAAGGGTGACGCAGGAAGGCGAAAGCCTTCTGAATGCTGAATACCGGCTGATGGAATCAGATCATCCTTCGACAAGTTCATGATAAGGACAGGTATGTTTGCCTGACCTAGGGTCAGGACCCATTAATCTCACCTTTTTGGTCGAGGTCAAATGGCCTGCTCACAAGGCGCAAGGTCGCAGGAAGTATTGCTACTTTCAAGGACTTGCAACGATGTGAGAAGGCCATTTGGCCCGATCCCTTCGGGACGCAGCGAGGATTTACGATGAATGTC
>JALEGJ010000083.1 GCA_022763115.1 Aquisalinus sp. | reverse complement strand
CAGATGATGAACCACTGCCGATACCTGTGCTCTCGCAGCCTGTCACAACAAGCGCAGCAAGTGCAATCGGTGCAATACCATACTTCAGTTTCATAAATCTCGTTCCCTTGATTTCCCCCCGGACCCATTCCGGGAATATAATGCTAGTAGCACCTATTTTTGAATTGTGGCAAGAGTTGGGCAGTTTGACTGCTAAATTTCCCGGAATGAGACAAATTTGAGGCAAATACCCGCCCCGCTTGAGCAAGCCAGGCGCCAGACAGGCATGGCGTGTCCCTGTGCGGCTCCATACCTGTAGAGAGAGCCAAGCGCATGAACCGCGGAAACAGAGAAAAAGAGACATAATCGCCAAATTACCAATTGACATTTATCATGATTTGTTCTATATGCTAATGTGTCGGTTGGATATTTATGTTCTCCGGCAGGTCAGCAATCGCCAGTGTCTCTGGTGCAGGTCTGGCGGCTCTTTGACAATCTGGTGATTATTCCCTGTACGGTTATCTGTGACCTGAATTGTGGCACGCAAGATGAACTGGCAGACGAATACGGAAGAAGTTTATATCCTCATGGGATAAGGCTCATACAGAATCCGAACATGGTTCGGTTAGGTGGGCCCGAGCGATCCCCGGCGCGGATAAACCCGCAAGAGGGCGTGCACTATTTCCAAAAGTGTGACAGATCATGCTAATGAAATCCCTCACACAAGTCCTGTCCGGATGACAGGCGTGGCAGCATTTACCGCAACCGGAAACCTGTGATAGGAGATGTGCCAGAGGAACCGGGAGAGTAAAATGCTGGGCATTTTCAAGAAATTCAAATCACGCAAACATCCTGAGCCAAGTGTCGAAGGCAGACGTCTGACCATTCACGCCATGGTGGCGATGGCAGCCGCAGATGGTGATGTTGCCGCAGAAGAGATGGCCAAGATTGACGAGATCTATGCTGGCCTGACCGGCACACAGCTGGGAGCTGATACAATTGGGCAGATTGCTTACCCCTTCCTCGACCAGCGCGTCGATATCGAAGAGAAGCTGAGTGACGAGCAGGCATCGCTGACACAGGATGAGAAAGTGCTTATCTTCAAATCCGCCTATATGGTTCTTCTGGCGGACGGGCTTGTTGAAGCTGGTGAGAGCCTCGCGCTCGAAGCAATCGAGCGCGGCCTTGGCCTGTCACGCGAGGAAGGTGCTGCGATCATGAAAGAGGTGGAAGCCGCCTGACACGCCTGGACCAGGACCTATCCCGCCTGTTTTGTAACCCCGTGATCCAACCGCAGGGCGTTCTGCCCCAGATCAGCAAAGTACGGTGCAGTCAGGTCGTCTGTCACACCTGACAAATCCTCGGGAGACCATTTGGGATTTCGGTCCTTGTCAATGATTTGTGCGCGCACGCCCTCGTGGAAATCAGGGCCTTCCATGATTTTGCGCACCAGAGCAAATTCCATGATCAGGCACTCGTCAAATGTCATGTCGGCGCCGCGCTGCACTTCCTCGTAGGTCAGCTTGAGAGCTGTGGGAGACATGCGGCCAAGAGACTGCAGGGTTTTTTCAGCAAAGGCCCCGCCCTCGCGACCAAGCGCCTCGATAATATCTTCCACGCTCTGGGGCACAGAAAACTGCTGATCTATCTGTGCACGGCTGTCCTTTAGGGCCGTATCTCCGGGTTTATCAAACGTCGCGACACACGCATCTATACTCTTCTGTGTCAGGTCTTGCTTGCCAATACCAGCCAACGCCTCCTCTAATGCCTCAAACTGCTCATAAGGCACGTGGTGCGTTGCAATGCCAGCATAGACACTGTCAGTGCCATTCAGGCGATGTCCGGTAAGCGCAAGGTAAAGCCCCAGCCCTCCGCCCAGTCGCGGTAGGAAATAACTGCCCCCCACATCAGGCACCATGCCGATGCCGGTTTCCGGCATGGCCCAGGTGAGCGTGTCAGACACAATCCGTGTACTGGCCGAAATCGACACCCCGACGCCGCCGCCCATGACAACGCCATGCATAAGTGCAACGTAAGGTTTCGGGTAATGATGGATCAGGGAATTGAGATTATATTCAGTCCGGAAGAACTCCGCTGCACCATGGGGATCTTCTTGCGACGTTTCATACAGCCAGCGAATGTCTCCACCAGCACAAAATGCTTTTTCGCCTTCTCCCCTAATCAGAACCGCCCTGATCTCATCATCCGTTACCCATTCTTTCAGACGGGCCAGCATCAGGCGGCACATGTTCCAGGTCAGCGCATTGAAGGCCTTGGGTCGATTGAGAGTGATGATCCCCCACCCCTCTTTTTCTTCAAAAAGAACTTCTTCCATATCAAAACCTCCAGCGCATGATCTCGCGCCTGTCTACCCAGACTGCCCACCACAAGGCAAGTTTCAGCCGGAAGGCGTCACTCTACGTAGAACATGATGTTGTCAAGTTTGAGCGTATAAGCCGTATTGCCCAACTCCGTCTCCATTTTATCGGTCTGTAATAACCCCTCCAGAAAGTATGCCCGGCCCGTATCCTCTACGTGCACAGCTACGTCAGACATGACATAGATGATCTGATTGGGTGGCGGAGGTGGCAGGTGAATACAGGCCCCAAAATACGGGACCAGCAAAAACTCCGTGTATAAATTTGTACCTTGAGACTGCAAGGGAACGATAAAACCCGGTATGCGCACTTTGAGGTCATGCAGCTCACTGACGACATTAAACGTCCCAAGCTGCGGCATGAAATCGAGCGCAGACCCCTCTTCCACTTCGGCAAAAGCATCTGCCCTGCCTGCCTCAGCCAGTGTCCGGGGTTGTAGCGTGGTTAGTTGTCGGGCGAGATCATCAAGATACTCGTCTTGCAACCGGGCGATTATCCGCTCTTCTCCTTCTGGCAAGAGATCATCCCAGGCAAGTGAGGAAATATCCTGCCCGCCTCTCAAAACCGACGGATCAAATTGCTGCACTTCGAGTTTATCAGGCTGCAGCCCGCTGCAGCCCGACACTGAGAGAGCCGGCAAGAGAATGCCGAGCAGGAATGCCGCCCGGGCCAAAACTGTCGAGATCATCTATTACTTGAGATCCATTTTAGGGGCGCTCTTGCGGAACTGATGCCAGAGCTGACCTGCAGGCGTGAAGGCAACAGCCTCAACCTTTTCAAGATTTGCAAACTCTTCAAGCAAGCTGGTTGAGAGACTATTCAAGCGATCCAGGCGTTCGCACTGAAAAGTGTACCTGACTTCCGCTTTCACATGACCATCGTCATGGTCACCTGCCAGACCGTGATCGTCATGGTCGTGATGATCTTCGTGGTCATGGTCATGATCGTGATTATGATCATCACCATGTTCTTCAAACAATGTGGAAAAATTACTTTCTGCACTCTGGAGAACACAGCCTGCCTGACGGTTGAACGCCAGAATGTTGTCGGTACTTTCCAGAGTCACCCTGGCCTCTGAAAGCAAGGTCTTCTGAGCCTCTGTCTCCGGCGCAGTTTCAAAACCAACAAGGTTCCACAGATCACTACTGAACTCCACGGTCACAGGGTTGGCTTCTGTCACGATGACAAGATTACCCTCCCCGTGAACATGATCATGTGAATGCTGTGCCAGAGCAGCAAACGGAATTGACATCAATGAACAGGATGCCCCCAGGCCCAAGACCAATTTACGCATTTTCATTTCCTCTCTTGGTGCATGCACATAATCCTAATTCGGCTCCATACCGATGCCCTGCGCGGAGCAATCATCGCCAAGGCATTTGCCATTGGCCTCAATGAATACCTCCTGCAGGGCAATGCTTTCGGTACCGAACATACCCTCCACAAGAGATTTACTGATCTCGATTTTGCGCGTCTGCTTGCAGGTACTGCAGGTCATAAAAGCACTGACCTTTGCCACATCATCGGACTTCAGGGCGATAAAGGCATTTTGTGAGATAACCTTCTTGGCAAAGCCCTTCTTGATCAGTGAATCAAGCGCTCTGTAAATTGTCATCGGGGATCGCAATCCATGAGCCATCAATGAATCGAGCAATTGATATGCCTTGACGGGCGTGTCCTTCAAAGACAACTCCCTGAAAACCAGCTCCTCATTTCGACTGAGTTTGAGGGGTGCGCGCGGGGAAGATCGCTCCCCGACTTTTTCCAATCCGCGATCAAACGTCGCGATGCCATATTCATACGCCATAATTTTTCTCCAGAAATTCGAAAGAACCAAGTCATTCAAAAATCAGGAAAAGGGCGGCGCTCTGGCATTGTGAGCAGAGAGGCTCTGAAGTGCACGAAAGTTTTGGAGGACAGGCGCAACCCAGTTCGCAACGACGTGCAGTTTCGGGCAGGCGGAGTCTTCTGCGAGGACAGCACCGGCAGAATGATGTGAGATAATGCAGCAAACCAGACACTCATCCTGTTCGCTGTTTTCACCCTCTCCCTGATTATGGTCATGATGGTGCTCATGCACCGAATGATCGTGCATATGACCATAGTGATCTTCATGATCAGCATGAGAGTGCGCCGGCGCTACCAGCATCATGAATACCGCCACAAGAGCCAGAGCCTTACCTAAAGTAAAGCGACATCTCCTGATGTGGCCATAAAGCGGCATCTGCGTTCCCATTGTGACTTCGTAACAATATACGGTCAGGGCGGTACAGATACAAGTTAAACACGCTCGTAAAGCGTATCCCTGAATTCAACCTGCCAAGATGGTACCGCCTCCTGGTCTCGAACCAGGGACCTCTAGATCCACAATCTAGCGCTCTAACCTGCTGAGCTAAGGCGGCTTTTCTGAATGCGAGCGCGCAAACTAGGCGCGCTTCTTCTGATTATCAAGCTGAAAAATGGAAGTTCGCGCAGCAGCTCAAGCTGAATACCCCATGGCGTTGAGTTCCTGACGGATGAAGTTGATGCGCGTTGCATCTGCCGGGTGTGTAGAGAGAAACTCTGGTGGGCTGCCCGCAGCCTGCGCCTTGGCATTCGCCATCCGAGTCCAAAACGCCAGGGCTTCGCGCGGATCGTAATTGGCATTTGGCATGTAGCGAAGGCCAAGACGATCTGCTTCCAGCTCATGGTCGCGAGAATATGGCAACAAGAAACCAACCTGCGCGCCAAGTCCGAGCGCCTGCATGATGGACTGCGAACTCTGCACATTCCTTGAATCGAGCACGGCACCGGCCACGCCAAGACCAAGCTGGGTCGCAGCCTGCTGACCATAGCGCTGACCGGAGTGGTTGAGTTTCACATGCCCGACCTCATGACCAATGACGACGGCAATCTGGTCATCATTCTCCATGATATCCAGAATGCCCGTATGGATACCGATCTTGTTGTTGGGCAGCGCAAAGGCATTCAGGGACTTGTCTTCAAAAGTCACAACTTCCCAGTTTGCAGGGTTTTCACCTGCTGCCCTGAGCACACGCGGCGCAACGCGGTTGACGCGGCTTGTATAGCGTGAATTTGTAGAAACGCGCTGCTGCTGCTTCAACTGGTCCCAGGCTGGTGAGGCTGCCTGGGCCATTTGGGCTGGAGACGGGGTGAAGGCTGTTGCAACAGACGCACAGCCCGGTGCCATAGCGATGGCCGTGCCACCCGCCAGCGTTTTCAGCAAATGGCGGCGCGATACTGTTGGTTGCTCATGATGATGCCCGGACGAATGACAGTTGCACATAAACCCACCCCTTACGTGTTATGGTTGACAGGAATTACCAGTTTGCCACTCCCTGCCACGGTTAACAACCGTGGAATGCAACAGGTTCCGGAGATCAAGTTATATCTCAGGTTTGCAGCGCCTCTTTAACTTTTGACGCTACCACCTTGATACTAAATGGCTTTTGTAGATATCCTGCACCTTCAATCGCCCCGAGCTTATCGCGCATGGCGGTTTCGGCATAGCCGGACATGAAGATAACTTTGGCATTGCCAAGCTTGTCACCCGCTTCCTGAATAAGGGTCGGCCCATCCATTTCGGGCATCATGATATCCGTCAGGACAAGATCAAAAGCGCCGTCATCATCCTCAATGATCTCAAGAGCCTCATCTCCATCAGAAGCCTCGACTATCTCATAGCCACACATTTGCAGGGTGCGCACGATGACAGCACGCACACCGTCTTCGTCTTCAACGATGAGAATGCGCCCCTTACCGGTAAGGTCTGCTGGTTCGGCATTCTTGCGCCTTGCATCAGCGGCTGCAGCTGCTTCCTGAGCCTCCTCTTCGGCATCAACTTCATAAGCGGGCAGGAATATACGGAAAGTAGCGCCCTCACCAACCCTGTTATCCAGGAAGATGCGCCCGCCCATCTGGCCAATAATACCGTACACGGTAGAAAGCCCAAGGCCAGTTCCCTTGCCCTCAGCTTTTGTCGTAAAGAACGGCTCGAAAATCTTGTCGGCAATTTCTGCCGGAACGCCGCTACCGGTATCTGAAACTTCAATCAGGACCTGATCCTGCTCTTCAAGGACGGCATAGCCGTAATCTGCAACCTTGTCCCCCGGGATGAGCTTCGTCTCAATAGTCAGCTTACCGCCTTCCGGCATGGCGTCGCGCGCGTTAACAGCGAGATTCATGACGGCCAGTTCAAGCTGCCCTTTGTCAGCCTTGACCTTTGGCAAGGCACGGCCATTGATAACATTCAGGTCAACGCGCTCCGTGAGGGATCTATTCAGGAACGGTGAGAAATCTCTCAAGAGGTCAGTGATCGATAGCACTTCCGAGCGTAGCGTCTGTTTGCGAGAGAAGGCCAACAGGTTACTGGTCAGGTTTTTAGCGCGCTGGGCATTCTGCTGGATGAGAACCAGATCAGGATAGGAGGGGTCGCCCGCCGCATGTCGCCGCATGAGAAATTCGCAGGAGCCCATGATAACCAGAAGCAGGTTATTGAAGTCATGGGCGATACTGCCGGCCAAGTGACCAATTGTTTTCAGTTTCTGATCCTGAGAATAATCCTCCTCCATACGACGCTGGAATGAGACGTCCACAGAATACAAAACGGTCTGGCGCTTGCCATAGCTCCCGCGACGACGCTTTACCGGTCGCGCATGCAGGTGCATGATCTTGGCAGAAGGCCCCTCACCGAGCCGCACTTCGACAGGCCTTGCCAATGCAGCATTGGCACTGCGGTTCTTGATGGCACTGGCAAGGTCACGAATGATGCGTTCATCGAAACAGCTTGATAATAGAGGCGTTTTACCACTGACCTCGAAAATCTCCGTGAACATCTTGTTGGCATCTGCAATCTTTGCATCGGAGCCGATATCGCCTTCAATCATGGCGACACCAAATGGCGCTTCAGTACTATCTCCGAGACTGGAACTCGCCTGCTCAGCCATAACTGCGGCAGAGTCAGGTTGCAATTCAATACAGACAAAACCCTCTCCCACACCGCCGCGCAGAAATGGTGTCAACTGAACATCTATGCCGCCGCCCCGCTTGCGCATTCTGGCAGGGCTAGGCTCCATGTCATCTTCCCAGAGCCCACTGACAAGCTCATTGGTTTCACCAAGAATGAAATCGCCTATCTCAAGAGAGCTCGACAATGTGCCGACCCATTCAGCCAGAGCTTCGTTATACCAGGCGATGCGACCTGACGGCTCCAAACCGAAAACCGGTCGTGGATATTTGGCGTAGGCGCTGGACAGCTGGTCGACGACATCCTCAACTTCCTGTTCGCGCAAACGCCAGGCGATATGCTCTTCAACGTCCTTCATCGGTCGCAGTGAAACCTCGAACCGGCGCAAGCGTGCCGTACCTTCTGCAGAACCCATCATCTGGGTAATGATCTCTTCTGCCGCCTTGCCACTTTTTGCCGCACGGCAAAGATGAAATACCTTGCGGGATTCAGGCCCTGACTGGCCGAACAGGCGGTCAATACGCGGGGGCAGACCTGACGCACCGGAGATACCAGCCTCGCGCGCGATGCGCTGATAGGCTTCATTGGCATACGCCACAACACCATCCCTGGTTGTTACAAGCCGGGCGTCTATATCAACATTAAGGATATCCTCGGCAATACCTAGCGGATGCAGGATGTCTCGCCCTGCCAGCGCCACCGCATCTGTATGGCTACGACCGGCAGCGCGGCGCATCAAAAAACCCGTCAGCATAAGCGGCGAAAAGGAGTTTGTTACACTGCCGAGCAACAAGACGACCGCGAGCATGGCAATGCCACCAATCAGAATGAACCAAGGCACACCGGACGCCGCGCCATAGACCAGCGCATAGACAATACTTGCCACGACACAAGCCATGGAACTCCAGATTACCCATGGCGCAACGGCTTCCACAAATTTTGTGAACCCGGAAGGTTGCTGGCGCGGCACTCTGGCGGGTGGCACAACCTCTACTTCCGGCTCATGAGGTTTTGGCTTGTTCTTGCGTGGCAAAATATCATCTGCTGCAGCACGCGCGGCTGCAAGCTGTGCGAGAATATCAGCTTCCAGCCTGCTCGGATCTTCATCGTCACTGCCCGCATCTTCCTCCGGCGCTGAGGTGTCATCCGCAGCTTCCTCGGCGTTCAGTTCCTCCTCGAAGTCATCGTCAAAGGTCTCCGGCGCCACGCGCAGACTTTCTGTGATACTTTCAAGAGTTTCCTTGCCACCAGAGGGGTTCAAAGGTTTCTGCATATGCTTGCCCGGATATAAACCGCTGTTTTGGATACTAAAATTACAACAACACCTCAGTGTCGCTGTGTTCGCCCTGTCTGACCAGAGCCATATCCGGGTTTTTATCCAGACTTATTTACGCAGAACTTGCTGGGAAGTTAGCGAAGCCTCACGGCAGTGCCCGAACAAGACACCATAAGCATCGCGCCTTTGTTGGTATCGATGCTTTCGTAGTCAATATCCACCGCCACGACCGCATCAGCGCCCATATTGCGGGCTTCCTCGATCATGTCATTCATGGCATGGTCCCGCGCTTCACGCAGGGCCTTCTGGTAGCTGCCGGAACGTCCACCAATGATATCGCGAATGCCGGCAAAAAGATCACGGAAAACATTGACGCCGAGGATCGCCTCCCCCGTTGTCACGCCTTTGACGTCGTTTATTTCGCGCCCGGGAACATCCGGTGTTGTTGTAACAATCATGAACGCTCCCCTCTAAAAGATACCCAGAAACTTCTTGCGCTTCGGGCGACCATTCTCGGCTTCCATTCGATGTACGGACGACAGGTAGTCGGGTTCCTTGCGCGCCGTCAGTTTTTCAGTTTCTTTCAGATCGCGGGTCAACTGATCGTCTGCGATATTTGGTACGGAGAACTGTTGCTCGGTCTGCTGGGAGGGTCGGCCCTTCTTGTCAAAACTGGTCAGACGGTCCCGCAAGGCAGAAAAGGCAGCATCTGCTGGCGCTGGCACACCTTCCGGCATCGGCACGGCAACCGCTTCATGCGCATCCTGCAAGCGAGAGCGATGACGCTCCATTTCCTCGATCACGGGGCGCGGGATATTATCCACGCCCGAGCCCGTCAGGTTGCGGGTGGTTTTCTCTTCAAAGCGGCTCCAGATGTCTTTCAGATGATCGGTCATAAGGATTACATCTCCGGTTTTTCTTTGCGCCATTCAAGGCCACCATTTCGCGTGATGACAGCAACATCAATCGGGCCGCCAACAGTCTCAATGGAATTCATCACCTTTTGCTGGAAGGAGTTCAGCTTGATAAGGCTGGCAGCGGTTTCGCCCAGCTCCTTTTTGGGCAGGGTCTGAATGGCCCGGTAAATTGGCAGTGTGTGAACCATGTGCTGATAATGGTCGATAGCTCCGAAGAACTCCCGCAGCGCATGTCCGAGATTATTCTCGGAATAATCCTGCCACAGGGTCTGGCGCTGCTCATCTGACAGGCCGGGTGCGCGACCGATGAGATCAGTAGCAAGATTAACTGACAGTTTCAGCGTCTCACCAAACATGAAGTGACGCAGATAGGCATCCATGCCCGTCAGGAAAGTGCGGATCATCCGGTCCTGGGCAAAAGGCTGCACGACAGGGCCCGTATCAGCTTTCATGTCAGCTGCCCGGTCCTGACGGCATTTCAAAAGCCCCAGAACAACCGAAGATGTCAGGTAAGAGCGCATCGACGGGAACTTGTCCTGCTTGCCGAAGCCAGCAAACACGACACCTGTATAATGCTCGAAGAAAGCATCACGCGTGACGGAAAAAACAGCAATATCAATAAGGCGTCCACGGATTGTATCGGAAACCGTCAACGTGGGATGTTCCTGCTTCAACGAAGCGAGAAGAGAATCAATAAGGTCATTGATCTCTGTCTTGTAACGGCGGCGAATCTGCTCGGCCATGCCTTGCGGGAAGCAATCGAGTTCACCACGCGGGCTGTCATCAATGTTCTTGTCGTAATCCCCCAGCAACTGATCGACGACAAATTCAAAGATCGAGTTGACGTGATCGCGCACACGCCCGGCTTTGGCTTCCTTGAATTTCTCAACCTGATAGTCGAAATCCTGCGCGAGGATCGTGAAGACGACGGCAATATGCTTGAAAAACTCGGTATCCTGGTGATCCGCCGGAAACAGTTCGGGATTACCCGATAAGAAGCCCATGAAATCCTGAGCGTAACCTTCCAACGTATCGAAGGACCGACCGGCAGCCTGCTCGCGATAGAGAGAAATCACGGTTTCCCAGGGAATCGACATGATTTCCGCATTGTTATAAATCATCACCGCGACGGGCTGGCCGTCAATTAACGGAAACAGCTTATCAACCGACTGATAGGTCTTCAGGTAATTCGCCCCGCTGATGGTGACAGCACTGTCAGCAGCCATCGCTACGGCGGATCGGTTCATCAACACAACTTCTGATGTCATACGTTCCTTGAGGACAAGGTGCCCCAACTCCCGGTTTTTCGGCACTTTCCAAGCACCGACCCCACATTTCTAGCCATGTTAGCCGGAATCTGCCCAAGAGCAAGCACAGCCTCTTCAGGTTGCCCTGTTTCGCACTTGCTGTGGTAATTGTGCCGGAACCGTTTGCACGCGATACAGGTTAGCTTTCCAGAAAGCCTTTCTCTTCAAGATAAGTCACGATCTGCTCCGCCGCATCAGCGGCAGACATGGTGACCGTGTCAATCTCTATTTCCGGATTTTGAGGCGCCTGATACTCGGAATCTATGCCAGTGAAATTCTTGATTTCGCCTGCGCGCGCTTTCTTATAGAGGCCCTTTACATCACGTTGCTCTGCAACTTCGAGCGGCGTATTGACAAATATCTCAATGAACTCCCCCTCTTCCAGCATCGCCCGGGCCATCTGCCGTTCTGCCCGGAAAGGCGAGATGAAAGATACGAGCGTAATCAGGCCTGCATCCGCCATTAGCTTGGCTGTTTCGGAAACGCGGCGGATATTTTCCACGCGGTCAGCATCCTTGAAACCAAGGTCTTTATTCAGGCCATGACGCACATTATCGCCATCCAGCGTGTAGGTATGGCGTCCCATATCGAACAGCTTTTTCTCGACCAGATTGGCAATGGTTGACTTACCGGAACCAGACAGACCGGTAAACCAGAGAACGGCCGGTTTCTGCAATTTCAATCCTGCCCGTGCAGATTTGCCAATCTCCAGATCCTGCCAGACAACATTGGCGGCACGACGGAGCGAGAAGTCAAGCATACCAACGCCGATGGTGCCATTGGTCTGCTTGTCGATCAGAATGAAGCTGCCTGTATGGCGATTATTCTTATACGGATCAAAAGCAACAGGCTTGGATAAGGAGAGGTTGCAGACCCCCACCTCGTTCAGTTCCATTGTCTTGCCCGGCTCCTGCGCAAAGTTGTTCACATTGATCTTGTGCTTCAATGCTGTCACCGTTGCAGGAATGATCTGATTGTTGATCTTCATCAGATACTGGCGCCCGGGGAATAGCTTCTTTTCACTCATCCACATGATGTGCGCGGCAAACTGATCCGACTGCTCGGCCGGATGGTCCTTGTCGCAAATGATATCCCCCCGCGAGATATCTATCTCATCGTTAAGGCAGACTGTGATTGCAGCTCCTTCACCCGCTTCCTCGACTTCGCCATTATATGTGACAATGGATTTTACCGAAGAGCGTTTGCCGGAAGGGCTGACGATGACTTCGTCACCGGACTTGACTGTGCCAGCCGCTATAGTTCCCGAATAACCCCGGAAATTGAGATCTGGTCGATTGACCCATTGCACCGGCAAGCGGAAGCCGGAGGCCGCTTCACTGCGGTTGATCTCGACGGTCTCCAGATGCTCCATCAGGGTCTTGCCTTCATACCACGTAGAGCGCTCGCTGCGGGTGGTGATATTGTCGCCATCCAAGGCTGACATGGGGATGCAGACAATTTCCTCGAAACCAAGATTTTCGGCAAAAGCGCGATAATCGTTTTCGATTGAGCTGAAAACGCCCTGATCGAACTCCAGCAGGTCCATCTTGTTGATTGCCACGACCACATGCTTGATACCCAAGAGGGAAGCAATATAGCTGTGGCGTTTGGTTTGGACCTGTACGCCGTAACGCGCATCAATCAGAATTATGGCGAGGTCGGCTGTTGAAGCGCCGGTGGCCATATTGCGTGTGTACTGCTCGTGTCCTGGCGTATCCGCGACAATAAACTTGCGCTTGTCGGTAGAGAAAAAGCGATAGGCAACATCAATCGTGATGCCCTGCTCCCGCTCGGCGGCAAGGCCATCAACGAGTAAGGCGAGGTCAGGCTTTTCACCGGTCGTACCTGATTTTTTTGAGTCATTTTCGACAGCAGCGAGCTGGTCCTCATAGATCAGCTTACTGTCATACAGCAGACGACCGATAAGCGTTGACTTGCCATCATCCACGCTGCCGCAGGTCAGAAACCGCAGAAAGCTCTTGTTTTCCTGCGCCTGAAGATAAGCGACGATATCCGTCGCGATCAATTCATCATGGTGCGACATTAGAAATAGCCCTCCTGCTTTTTCTTCTCCATCGAAGCAGACTGATCGTGGTCAATAACACGACCCTGACGTTCGGATGTCGTGGTCAAGAGTGTTTCCTGGATGATTTGCTCAAGCGTTGTCGCTTCACTTTCAACAGCGCCGGTTAGCGGGTAGCAGCCGAGGGTCCGGAAACGGACCATCTTTTCTTGTGGCACTTCGCCTTCATTAAGCGGCATCCGGTCATCATCGACCATAATCAGTGTACCATCACGCTCGACCACAGGGTGTTTCGCGGCAAAATAAAGCACAGGTATTTCGATCTGCTCCTTGTGTATATACTGCCAGATATCCAACTCCGTCCAGTTGGACATCGGGAAGACACGAATGCTCTCTCCCTTGGAAATTTTCGTATTGTAGATATTCCACAACTCAGGACGCTGATTTTTTGGATCCCAGCGATGCTGAGCGGAGCGGAAAGAAAAGATACGCTCTTTCGCGCGGGACTTTTCCTCGTCCCGGCGGGCACCGCCAAAAGCAGCGTCAAAGCCATATTTGTCGAGCGCCTGCTTCAGGGCCTGTGTTTTCATGATATCGGTGTGTGCTGCCGAGCCATAAGTGAACGGGTTAACGCCCTGCTCAACCCCCTCCTGATTGGTATGCACCAGTAACTCAAGCCCGAGTTTTTTAGCTGTCTCATCGCGAAAGCGGATCATTTCACGGAACTTCCAGGTGGTATCGACATGCAATAGAGGGAATGGCGGCTTTGAAGGATAAAACGCTTTCAAAGCCAGATGCAGCATCACCGATGAGTCCTTGCCGACAGAATACAGCATCACCGGCTTTTCGCATTCGGCAGCAACCTCCCGCATAATATGAATACTTTCGGCCTCCAGCCGTTCAAGATGTGTGAGGTCTTTCATGGGATGGTCCTGTGGGCTGTTCTGCCCGGCTCGTGTTCGTTGAAACTGTTAACGCTAATAATGTTGCCGTTCAGATAAGCGCTGCCTGTGTCTGCTGCAACAGCGAAATGGCTGTTCTGATAACGATTATACAGACCTATCACGCAGAAACGCGCGGACGATCAGCGCGTTTAGGCTTTCTATACCGGTTTCGTAGCCTAAATAGGTACGGGTAGCCCTGCACGCAGGGCTACAGGAGACAGGTTGAGTGAGGGCAAAATGTCAAAGTGTGATTTTCTATTTAGAGGCGCAGTAGCGCTGGGATGTGCCATGACGGGTCTGGCAATTACGCCCCAGATCGCCAGCGCCCAGACCCTGCAGGAAGCCCTTGAACTGACGCATGCGACAAATCCGAGCTTGCGCGCGCAACGAGCAAGTCTTGAAGCGACAAGCGAGTTACTGCCACAGGCCCGCTCCGGTCTTATGCCTCGGATCAATGCGCAGGCAGGCGTGACCCAGGTTCTCTCAAGCTCTTTTGAAGCACCCGCCCAGACGACTGCTGGCGGCAGCGATGATGTAGCGGACGCCGCCGCTCAAATTTTCGGGGCTTTTGCCGGCAATGGCAGTGACCAGACAACAACGGCTGGTATCGAAGCGACCCAGCCTCTTTTTCAGGGCTTCCGCAATATCAACAATATCCGTGAGGCTCGATCACGGATAAGCGCCGCTGAAGCAAATTTGCGCGCCACAGAACAGCAGATTTTGCTGGAAGCTGCCGCCGCTTACTTCGCCGTTGTGACCAACGAACAAAGCGTACGCGCCTCGGAAGGGTCATTACGGGCGCTGGACAACCAATTGCAGGCAGCGCGCGCGCGTTTCGACGCTGGGCAAGGCACCAAGACAGATACTGCGCAAGCCGAGGCGCGATATGCCAGTGCCGAGGCTGATCTTATTCGCGCCCGCTCTGATCTTGCCGCGGCCAGGAAGCAATTTGAAAGCATTGTGGGACAGATGCCCATGAGCCTGACCGCTGAACCAGTGATGCCAGAGCTACCCGAAAGCCTTGATGAAGCTATGGCAATTGCACGGGCTAATAACCCGCAACTCATGGCAGCACGGGCACAACTGGACGCTGCCAGACACAATTTGAAAGCTGCGCGCGGACTGCTTGCCCCGACGGTGACGGCCAATGCCCGTTACCAGTATGCCGAGGGACAGTTTATTGATGGCGATACATCCGAAAACTCTTCCGTCGGTGCACAGATCAATATTCCATTATTCAATGGCGGACAAAATTATTCTGCTATCCGCCAAGCGCGTGCCAGCGAGAAGGCTGAACGATTCACGCTTGATGCCGCTCGGCGCGCAGTCGACGAACAGACGCAAGTCGCCTGGGAGCGCGTTATATCAGCACGTGCTGCCCTGAAGGCCAGCGAACAGACTGTCACGGCAAATGAAGTTGCCCTGCGCGGGCTCGAACTGGAGAACAGGGTTGGTCAGCGCACGACACTTGATGTCCTGAACGGTGAACAGGAATTGCTCGCCGCACGGCTTGGTCGTTTCCAGGCGCAGGAGCGGTATCAACTTGCCGTGTTTTCATTACTCCAAGCTATGGGCGTTCTAAACATATAACCGGCATATCAACATACTCAATCTGAGCAAGGCAACTGAGGTAACCTCTCGAAAACGCCACCACTGGGCAATCGTCTTGACGGAGGCTTTTTTACAGACCAGAAGAGGTCCTCATTCGCAACAGGCCCCTGTGGCGGAATTGGTAGACGCGCGTGATTCAAAATCACGTTCCTTCGGGAGTGCCCGTTCGATTCGGGCCAGGGGCACCATCTTTTGACCTTTTTTCGATGTCACATGAGTTGTGAACAACACCTTGTGAACATCATAAGCATGGGTGAAAGATTGCTTCTGACGCGACAGCAGCATAAATCAAACGGGAACGGTCAAAGGGCCGTATATGATGACGGAGTACACCGATGGTACGCAAATCGCTTTTAAAATTTCTCGCAATTCTGCTGGTTTTCGTACCCGCCAGTAATAGTTTCGCCCAGAGTGACCCGGAGCAGATGGTCCGGGACATATCAAGCCAGGCACTTGAGATACTTCGAGAGTATCGCTCAACTTACGATGAAAATCCGGAAATCCTGCAGGGAGAGTTGCTGAACCTTCTTGATCCCGTCACCGATTTCGAAGCCTTTTCCCAAGGTGTGATGGGAAGTTACCGGGAACAGGCAACGTCTGATCAGTTGCAGCGCTTTCGTGAGTTATTCAAGGCCACGATCGTCGATCTGTATACTTCCGCGCTGGTGGCAACAGAAATTAGCGACATTACTTTGCGTGAAACCAATTACAGGTCTGACACAAGCGCGACAGTTATCGTTGATGTGACAGTAACTGACGGAACGTCCTACGAAGTGAGTTACTCAATGCGCCGGGAAATTGGCGAAGACTGGAAGGCCCGTAATATCATTATCGATGGTGTAAATATTGGCCTTACCTATCGCAATCAGTTCCGCAGTGCCATGGAAACTGAAAACGGTGATATAGAACGCGTAATCCAGATCTGGCCCGAGTTAATTGATGGCAACTGATTGACGGGTAGCCAAAAAACCAACTAGTCCCGACCGAAAATCATCAAAAGGCTCGGCAATACAATCAAGTTGACTGTCAGGGACAGCCCCATGGCCATCGCGGTCAGGATGCCAAAATTGATCGTTGGCACGAAATTGGACAGCGCAAGTACCGAGAACCCGGCGATGATTGTCAAAGAGGTGAAATAAACAGCAGAGCCAATATTCGCGTGACTGATTTCAATTGCCTCACGCCGGGTATGCCCTGCCCTTCTCTCCTGCCTGTAGCGATGCAGATAGTGAATCGCGTTGTCGACACCTATTCCGATAATGATTGCAGCAATCGTCATGGTCATCATATCCAGTGTGATGCCGACAAGCCCCATGAACCCCAGCACAACACTGGCAGATAGAAGATTTGGCAAGACACCTGCCACAGCCAGCATCGGTGATCGCAGTAACACCAGAAACATGAGAAATGTCGCCAGAACAACGAGGCCAATAGTCGCCCGCTGAGAGGCAAAGAGCGTTTTCAACATATTGTTGAAGAGTACTGTGACACCAGTAACGCGAACATTCTCGGGGGAGAGACCGACCTCGGTCACCGCGTATGCTTCTATAGCTGCGATCAGGTCGTCCCGGGAGCGCCGGGGCTCCACAGGTCGCATCCTGAGGGAAATGCGCATCAGGCCTTTTGCAGGAGAACTGTAAGGCGTGAGAAACTCCTGACGCAGATCTTCGGGCACAGCACCAACAATCGCTGCCAGTTGAATGGTACTTAGGGCTTCACCCTCGTTAAAGTCACGCGCTACCTCTTCCAATGTCGCGATTGAAATAATCTTGCCGACTTCCGGCTGCTGCTCAAGAAATGCTTCCATTTTCCGGAGCGCAGCAATCTTGTCAGGGGTGTACCAGTAACGCTCTGGATACGGATCAGGCTCATCGGAGAAAAAGTCATCATCTTCAGAAACCGGTTCTGCCTCAAATGGCTTGAAAGAGAGGATAACCTCCATCGGCGTCGTGCCGCCGAGATTCTCATTTATATACTCAAGCCCCTGACTGATCTCGGAGGAAGGGCGGAAATAATCTACAAAACGACTTTCAGTGCTCAGCCGCGCCATGCCAGCAGCGCTGACGAGTGCTGCAAGCACCGCCAGAGCCACAACTGATAATGGCGCTCGGGTGGAGATAAATGACATGATCCGTGGCAGGAATGGTGACTTGCCAGCAGAGGCTACTATCGGCTGCGCTGGCAGCAGTCTGACCACTGCCGGGAAAAATGTATAGTTCATGAAAAAGGCAGCTGCCATGGCCACACACATGATCCATCCAAGATCAATAACCGGCACAATGTTACTGGCCATTAGTGACGCGAATGCCGCCATGGTCGTCAACGCGGTGTAAAGACAAGGCGCAAACTTGTCGATCATGGCCCGGGTCAACATTTCATTGCTGGAAAGACCCTCTTCATTTCGGCCAATTTCGCGATATCGGACTATCAGATGAACTGTAAACGCGATCGAAAATATAATCAGCAGAGATACGAAGTTGGAGGAGATAACAGTAATCGGCTGCCCCAGAAAACCGAGGATCCCGGTTGTAAGCAGCACTCCGAGTAGCGCTGTTACAACAGGCAAGATGACCCAGCGCAGCTTTCTGAAAAAGAGGAAAAGCGCGATCATGACAATCACAAGCGAAATACTGCCAAATGTCACGATATCGTTTTTGACGAACCGGATCATGTCAGAGGCAATCATCGGTACACCGGCAAGGTGTGTGATGGCGTCATCTGCAAAGTCCTGACGCACCTGCCTGATATCTTCCATCAGCCGTTCCTGATCGGCCACGAAATCCCTGCGTGCGGCCTGATAAGCCGGTTCAATCTCGGCAAGGCGAGCGGTAATCTCTTCGGTGCGCGGGACAATCTGACGAAGTTGCTGACGCTCTCGATAGAGATCATCCAGCTTTGTATCAGGCTCAAGGCCAATGCGAATTGCTGTGGCTGTTCCGTCCTCTGAAATGAGCAACTCTTTATATAGCGGACTATTGCGCAATTCTTCACGGGCAAGGTCAATATTGACATCAGGTGACAATAATGTTCGGAAATCGGTGGCAAGGCGTGTCAGCTCTACCGGGGGGCTTTGAAACAGTGGGACGTCAAGGATGGATGTAACGGCAGCCACACCATCTATGCTTTCAAGCCGTGCCTGGATCTCTCCGATGCGCTCCAGATTTTCAGAAGACAAAAGATCTCCGGAACGCGGCTCATAGGTTAAAAACACAAAAGCACCTTCGCCGAAATCCTGACTGACTTCGAGAAAATAGGCTAGCTCAGCGTCATTCTCCGCGACCAGCGTATCGGCAGACGCATCATAGGCAAGATTGCGCGCATGCACGGCAGCAAACACCGCAACAGCTGCAACAAGTGCCAATAACAAATATGGTAAACCGAACCAGATACGTCCGGTTTTTGCCAGAAACTCGCCCATCATTCAGCGCCCGTTATTCAGCGAGGAATGGATCCTCTTCCTGTGACGCACCATCGCTGATCAGAAAAGCGCGACGTTGCATATAAGTGTCCCTGACAAAAAGATAGGCGTCACCTTTCACAAGGTCACGCGCTTCCAGCAGTTGTGCGCTGGTGTCAATAGCACCGCCGACACCAAGGCCGAACCGTGCTTCGGCATCCTCAATATAAAATGCCGGATTAACAGGCATGGAAGCAGCCCGGCCAATACCGTCGCGCAGGGTCATCCCGCCCATCAGGGGCACAACAAGGTAAGGACCACTGCCAACACCCCAGGCTGCAAAAGTCTGACCGAAATCTTCCTGCGCCGGCGGCAGACCAGCAGCAGTTGCAACATCAAAAATGCCGACAACGCCCAGTGTTGTATTGAGGGTAAATCGGGTCACATCCCGGAAGCCGTCGCCAAACTTGCCTTGCAAAAACTGGTTCAGGGCAACGGTCGGGTAAAACAGGTTGTCATAAAAATTACTGACCCCCTTCTCCAATGGGTCCGGTGTGACAGCGACATAGACCTGACTGACCGGCTTCACAATTGTGCGGTCAACGCCATCATTAAAGTTGTAAACTTTACGGTTCCAACGCTCATAAGGGTCTGAATACTGGTGCTCAGGCAGCGAACTGCACCCCGTCATCACGAAGGCAGCCAGAATAGCGACGCATAGCATTTTCAGCTTGAAAGAAGACATGGAACTCGAACCCCCAAAACAGCATACAAGTTCCGTATCTAGCTGAATAAGGTTAACAACTGAACAGCATTTTTCTCACATTTCAGCGACGGTTGCAGGTATGACACAGCCTTGTCAGTATCTCTTTCTGGTGAGATGTCAGCCAAGGGCATGCCACACCTGAAATCAGTCAACCCCGCCTGTCATGCCGTCTGGGTCTGCGAACACGTACAGGCTCGGGGATCAAGCCCAGTTCCCGCCCAAAGAACCTGCGGGCTACCCAGGACACGATCCACAACATGATTGCGATTGAAAAAAGGACACCCAAAACCATTTCAGTTCTCCTTCTCGCAATCAGGCCGCTGATAGCTGTTGTTGATCAGCTGCAGCATGGATTTGCGCCACCAGATCATTATCGAGACGCAAACGGGTTTTGAGGAGATGAAGCCATGCTTTCTCGGTTTCCCCCTCAGGGTCAACCGCGAGCAGTGCCGCCATGTAAATTTCTGTTGCAATCTCGGGAGACCGCGCTTCTGCCACCAGATCATCCAGCGATGCGGGCCTTGCAAGCTCTCTAGCGATGAACCCCTGATCATGCGCATCGAGACCGACGGCTTCGGCCTGAGCCAGAATGCGTTGGCGTTCTGCCTCATCGATATGGCCATCAGCCTGAGCTGCCGCTATCATCGCCTTAATGATCGTTCTGGAAAGCGTTTCCTGCTCAGCCTGTGCTGTCGGCAGAAAAGTCTCGCGCGCAACCGGTGCCGGTTGCGGCGTACTGGCATTTTTTGCTTGCTGCCAGTCGCGGAATGCCTTGTAGGCGAGACCACCCACAAGAGCGACGCCGCCAAGCTTCACCGCCGAGCCAGCCATTTTACGCCCTTTTTTGCCGCCCAGAAGCAAACCGACCAGGCCGCCCGCAGCCGCGCCAGTCGCAAGGCCGCCCTTGCCAGTGAGGAATGAATCAAGCGTCAAGCCGCCCGCTTGACCCGGCTGTCCAGCAGCCCCTGGTTGAGGCGTTGAACCATTGGCCATAGCCTGATTAATCATCGTCTTGAGCTGTTCCATGATATCTCCCTGTACTGACGAGGAATTCTTAGGTAGATATTGGATTGCGCTGCTATATGCTCAACAGCCCCCGACAACTAATTTGAATTGAAAAAAACTATCAGGGTCGCTTTGAAGCATAAGAGCTCAGCCTACCCCTCAACGATGATATCATCGAATTTCTTGCCAATCACATCACGGATAACCTGTGCAATCATTCGGTATGTTTCTGCTTTCCCAGCGCTTTTGCGCCAGACCAGACCCACAGACCGGTTGATTACTTTTCCTTTGATGCGCTTCACCACAACTTCCCCGCGATTGGGTATTTCAGAGCGAGCGTAAAGCGCAGGCAAGAATGCCGCACCCATCCCCATACCAACCATCAACCGCAAAGCATCCAGACTTGTACCTTCATAGTCACGTACCGGCACAGCACCAAAATCCTTACACAAATCTATGATCTGCTGATGCAGGTGAAACTGTGGATTGAGGGACAGAACTTCCAAACCCTTGAGGTCGGAAGGGTCCAGTGCATCGTGCTCCGCCAAAGGATGATCTGTAGCAAGTGCGAGATATAAAGGCTCACGGAATAACCGCTCGGTAACCAACTCTGCCCCTGTTACGGGCAGCTGCGCCAGGATCAGATCGTGGATGCCGCGCGTCAGCTCATACTCAAGTTCGCGTGGTGTGCTCTCGCGTACATAGAGGTTGAGGTCGGGATATTCCTTGTGCAACCGGGCGACAACATGGGGCAATAGATAAGGGCCCAGTGTCGCCTTGGAGCCCAAACGTATAGTACCCACAAGACCGCGCTGTGCCCCGGCGGTAAAATCAACCAGATTTTGGACTTCGTCCATAATACGGCGTGCCCTGACAGCAACTTCGCGTCCCGTGGGCGTAAAACTCACACCAGAGCGGCTGCGCTCCACGAGATGCACACCAAGAACTTCCTCGATGGACTGAATCTGCGTGGTCAGGGACGGCTGACTGATACCACAAATCTCGGCGGCACGACGAAAGTGATTTACTTCATCCAATGCGAGAAGATATCGCAGCTGTTTTAAGGTCAGTGATTCAGCTTCTGCCATTCTTGTTCTTTCATTGCCGGCATTCGGCATAACTCATTTTGACTAACCATCGTAAGCCGGTTCGCACCCGGAAGGTCAACTGGAAACAGGGCGGCATATCGATGATGATATCCGCCCGCTTCAGTATCAGCTCATTTGCCCGGAATTAAAAATACATGGCGATGGCTGTTACATACCCGATCCCGATCATGGCGACAGTTGACAGGGTAAATGCGGTGGTCATGTGAATTTTATCCTTTCGGTTTGTATGACGATGGCTACGAGATGGATTGCAGAATCGATAAGTAAATAGAATTAACTTATTTTTTTTGATTATAAAAATCTATCAGCTGCGAAGCTCCTGCTATCCGGCATTTGATACGAAAAACCTATCAAAACAAATTTCGCTGATCACTTTCCATCCCACACTTCATTCATATATCCCGACTACGAATAGTTACGTTTTTGATTCAACGAGGGATAGAATGACCAGAATTTTTAATCGTGTAGGAGACTTCCTCAAACTGGAGGCATCGGCCGGGCTGATCCTTATGTTTGCGGCCTTTCTTGCCCTGCTTGCAAACAACTCTTTTCTGAGCGGCCTTTATGACCAGCTCCTCACCACACCTGTCGCAGTACAGATCGGCGCGCTTGTTATCGACAAACCATTGCTCCTCTGGATCAATGACGGTCTAATGGCTATTTTCTTTTTCCTGGTCGGTCTCGAGATCAAACGGGAGATCATGCAGGGTGAACTATCCACCTTCGATAAAGCTGCGCTGCCAATTTTCGCCGCTATTGGCGGGATGGCAGTGCCTGCCCTTTTCTACGCATGGTTTAACTGGGGTAACCCGGACACTATTTCCGGTTGGGCCATTCCGGCAGCTACGGACATCGCTTTCGCGCTTGGCATTCTTGCCTTGCTGGGAAGCCGTGTACCTGTGGTTCTTAAAGTCTTTCTTTTGGCTGTCGCGATTATTGACGACCTTGGTGCAATCGCGATTATTGCTCTATTTTACACCAGCGATTTGTCGATCAATGCACTGATTATTGCAGCTATCGGATTTGTCGCATTATTCGCACTCAATAGGCTTGGGGTGAAAAAAATCACGCCATATGCAATCATTGGTCTCATCATCTGGGTATCTGTTCTGAAATCCGGCGTGCACGCGACACTCGCTGGTGTCATGGTTGCGCTCATGATCCCGTTGCATGGCAAGGAGGGGGCTCAATCGCCCCTGCATAAACTGGAGCATGATCTGCACCCCTGGGTTGCCTTCATGGTCCTTCCAATCTTTGCCTTCGCCAACGCTGGCGTTTCTTTTGCTGGCCTAAGCCTGGATGCGTTCCTGGCACCTGTCACCATCGGTGTGGCTCTTGGCCTTTTCTTCGGCAAGCAGATTGGTGTGATGGCACTGTCGTTCCTGGCCGTGAGCCTTCGCCTTGCGAAACTGCCTGCAGGCGTAGGCTGGAAAGAACTGTATGGCGTTGCCTGTTTGACTGGTGTCGGCTTCACCATGAGTCTGTTTATCGGTACGCTGGCTTTCAGTGATGCCGAGACCCTAAACCAGGTGCGGATGGGTGTACTGACCGGTTCGATAGCATCAGGTATTGTCGGCTTTTTCGTTCTGAAAATGAGCCTCAAGCAGAAAAGTCAACACGTTCCTGACGCTCAACCAGCAATGTAATTTACAAGCAACAAAACAGCAAAGGCCGCCCACATCGGCGGCCTTTTTGATTCTGAAGGATATTCATTGGCTTAGGTGAGCAACTTGCGCGCAGCGGAAATGATGTCTCGAACGCGGCGAAGAGCCATGTCGTAACCCAGATCGTACTCTTCCCCGCCATCAAGTGTAGGTTGTTGCTCAAGTGTGGTCAGGGTTTGCAGAAGCACTTGCGTGTTATTGCCATAAATCGCGCCACCATGCGTTCTATCGCGCCGAAGCAAGGCCTCATATCTTTCCCGCAAACTGGACTGCAAGCCAGGAAACTGACGCAGTAATTCCTCAGCATCTGGCTCAATAGAAAGCTCTTCTGCATTTAGTTCAGTCCAGAAATGAGCAGACTGGATAAATGCCAACAAAGACATCAGCCTGCTGTATAATCCCTCCCCGAAAATTCTGCTGAATTTGAGTTTGAACTCGGAGTAAGGACCATCTTTCAGGAATACAGATACGGCACCAAAGAACATCGCTTCATCGAATGAATGATCGTTTTCAGGCCAGGCATTAGCCCTCGAGATAGTTTCCAGATATGAGAGGTAGCTGGCATATTGCTGAAAATCAGGCAGCGGAGTGAGCAGCAAGTCCCTGACATCCGCAGGTGTCATTACAGCACTGTCCCTGTCCCCTGCCGGATATCCATGCCCCGTCAGGAAGGCAGCGTGACGAAGCACGCAATACTTATTTTCCGTGAAGAGGGAGAGATAGGTGAACAGCTTCTCTTTCCAGAGAGATGGGAAAGGTGCCTCCAGATAGGCGTAATGAGCCTCATCAAAAACCCATTTGAGAGCGACTTCATCTTTTTCAAGCACTCTGAAAAAGTCCGGATAAACACCCAATCGGTCTGTAACCGCTTTTCTTATCAGCATCTGCGTGCCTTTCTCATGCTGCAACGCCCGAAATACCAGATGGCAAGACGCGCGTCACAGATTTACACAAAACAGAAATTCGGCATTTATCAGCAAAATTGAGGCCACAGTGTGATACAGCGCACGATTAACTATATTCTTTCGCCTTATGATAGTTATTTAGCCGTTTCTTTCACCGCTGCTTGCAATACTTCACAGACAAACAACGCCTGGTCTTTGCTGAGATACGGATGCATAGGCAGCGATAAAACCTGATCAGCCAGTTTCTCGCAATTCGGAAGTCCGCCCTGGGGGGCATAATTTGCGAAGGCTTGCATCTGATGTAGTGGCTGTTGATAGTAAACAGCTGTTGGCACCCCTGCGGTCCCCATGGCCTCGCGCACAGCATCGCGATTTTCCACCCGGACTGTGTAATATCCGAACCCGTTTTCGGTTCGGGCATATCCTCCTTGCGCTCTGGCCGCATCACCCAAATTTTCAGCATATATAGCTGCGATGTTCTTTCTGGCGTCCAGCTCTTCATAGAAAATTTCCAGCTTTTCCAGCAGAACTGCGGCCTGGAACGTGTCCAACCGCCCATTCATTCCCACACGAACAGATTCTCTTCGCTGCGCATCCGTGCCATGCCAGCGAATGGATTCACAGACCTCAGCCATATCTTCACTTTGCACAAATGTTGCGCCTGCATCACCATACGCCCCGAGAGCCTTGCCAGGAAAAAAGGATGTACCTGACACCGGCGCCAGACTACCAACCCATGTATCATCCTGTTTACCGCCAAAACTCTGCGCCGCATCGGCAAAAACCTTCAAGCCTTCGGTCGCAGCAATCTTGTTGATGGCGGGATAATCAGCAGGAAGACCAAATAAATCTACCGTACAGACTACTGCCGGGTTCAGTTTTCCATCTGCCTTCACAGCATCAATTTTTGCCTGAAGGTCAACCGGGCAGATATTGAATGTGTCAGGATCCACATCGACAAAAACTGGCGTTGCGCCTGCAATAAGGACGGCGTTGGCTGTCGCGTTATAGGTGAATGCCGGAATGAAAACAGCATCCTGTGCTGACAGGCCGAGGCCCATCATCGGAATGATCAGGGCGTCAGTGCCTGAAGCACAGGCAATTACTTTATACGCACCGGTTTTTTCCTGGAGCTTCTCTTCCAACTCAGTAATCTCAGGACCAGCAATGTATCGTCCATGATCCAGAACATCAATCAAACGCTTTTCAACGCGCTGACGAATGCGTTTTTGTTGCGCTTTCAAATCGATAAAAGCAATTGTTCCAACACGGCTCTCTCGCTCCAGAGCAAGATTTGATACTGCATTCATGATTCATATCCTTACTGATAAAATAGCCACTCAGGCCACAGATGCCGCGGCTTCTACACGCAGGGCAAGATCCAGAGCAGCGCGTCCTGCCTTTCCGTCCACAACAGGGTGTCCGCCCTCTTCAATAGCACGCAGAAAACTCTGTGTGCCAAACGCCAGAGGGTCCTTGAACGCCAGCGGCGAGTTTTCTGCCGAGAAATCTGTCTGAAGTGGTGTGCCTGTAGTATTGGTCACTTCACGCTTCAAAAAGTCGATATGAATTTCTCCATCGTCATAGACAAGACGCATGTCCCTGACCGGTTCCACCTCGAGACGACTGGCTGCAAGCGTCGCGGTCAAGCCGCTTGAAAAAACAATCCGGGTTTGAGTCTGATCTGACAGATCACCATGTTCAAAACGAGCAGTAGCTGTCACATCAGTTGCTTCACCGTCCGCCACCTGGTTAAGGAGATCGAGATCATGTATCATCAGGTCAAAGACCACTGAAACATCCATTGCACGCCCCGAGAATTTATTAAGACGGCGCGAGTGGACTTCCAAAGGCGAAGAGCGTGCCAGCAGCCCAAAGGCCTCAAACACATAGCGCTCCTGATGCCCAACCTGTAAGATCAGTCCTCTCTCGGTTGCCAGGGCCACAAGCCGATCTGCATCTGATAGATTCAACGCAATGGGTTTCTCGACCAGCACATGCTTTCCGGCGAGAAGGGCCTTATACGCGAGATCGAAATGGTAACTCGCTGGTGCAGTTATCGTCAGGGCGTCCACCTTGTCGAGAAAAGCGTCGAAATCAGTTGTGCCTTCAGCGCCGTGCTTTGCAGCAAGTCCCACAGCCGGTTTCTCGAATGCATCATAAACCGCGCACAGCCGGGCTGTATCTGTTTCGGCGTATTTATTCGCGTGGTAGCCGCCGAAAACACCAGCCCCTGCAACCCCTGCCCTTATCGTCATAATACGCAACCCTTTATATCGCAGCGCAACATAAAACCACTGGCCCGCCATGCAATGCCAATGGTCTGCACTAATCTGTCAAATCTTGTTTCGGGGTGTTTCACAACCCTGCGTTATAGCTTCTTTTTTTGAATTTGATGATTGGCAGGGTTATGCAGTTGCCCCCTGGTACGCTAGGCTGGAACCAGTGGCTTGCTGTTGCGTTCTGAATTTGGCCATGGCCACGAAGGAGAAAACAATGAAAAATCTAATGGTAGTTCCAGCAGCGTGCGCCCTCGCTCTTGGCGCTTGCGCCAGTTCCGGAACCGATGACGGCGAGGACAAGGTAGCAGCGGCGCTTGCGGGATTTGAAAAGACCGGCGAGACCGAAAGCTGTCTCTCGCTGCGTCGTATCGATAACATCGAAGCACTCGACGACAGAACATTACTGGTCCGAGCCGGTCGTGGGGAATATTATTTGAATGAAACCAATGGAAAGTGTAGTGGCGCGTCAAGGATGGGCACAAGTTTTCAGTACGAAACATCAATTTCTCAACTCTGCCGAGGAGAAATAATCAAGGTAATCGACCGCGGCATTGACATGCAGGTCGGAGCCTGTGGACTGGGCAATTTCCAGAAGTTGGAGAAGAAAAGCAGTTAGTTTCTCTAAATAATCAAAGCGGCGTGAAATCAGGCCGCTTTTTTGGCACGCACACCCCGTAAATTCTCTGCCAATCGAAATGCAAGCTCAAGCGATTGAGTCGCATTGAGGCGCGGGTCACAATGGGTATGGTATCGTGATGAAAGCTCCTCAACCGATATTGCCTGCGCACCGCCCAGACATTCTGTCACATCCTGACCCGTCATCTCAAAATGCACGCCGCCAGGATGCACATTTTCGGCACGACAGACATCGAAGAATGTCTCCACTTCTTTCAGTACACTGTCAAAAGGTCGTGTTTTATAGCCATTCTCAGCCTTGATGGTGTTGCCATGCATGGGGTCCGATGACCAGACTACTTTCCGGCCCTCGGCCTCCACCTGCCGGATCAATTTTGGCAAGCCACCAGCAACCTTGTCGGCCCCAAACCGCGCGACAAGAACAATCCGACCTGCAACATTATCCGGATTGAGAATATCGAGCAACTGCATCAACTCTGCTGGCTCAAGTGTTGGTCCACATTTGATGCCTACGGGATTGTTTATACCCCGCGCAAACTCTACATGTGCACCGTCTGGCTGGCGCGTCCTGTCTCCGATCCAGACCAAGTGTGCCGATGTGTCATAATACCGACCCGTTGTGGAATCGATTCTGGTCATTGCCTGCTCATAGCCGAGAAGCAACGCTTCATGACTCGTATAAAACTCCACTTCGTTTAATGGGCGGCTGTCATTGGATATAATCCCCGTAGCCTCCAGAAACGCAATGACATCAGATATCTTGTCTGCAAGGGCCCCATACTGTTCTGACTGCGGATTATCTTTTACAAACTCCAGATTCCAGCGATGCACGTTGCGCAGATCTGCATAACCACCTTTGGCGAATGCCCTGATGAGGTTAAGGGTGGCCGCCGACTGCCCGTAGGCCTTCAGAAGCCTCTGGGGATCCGGCGTTCTGTCCTCAGCGGTAAAGGGCATGGCATTGATGTTGTCACCACGATAACTCGGCAGTGTTACCCCATCAATCGTTTCGGTTGGCGAGGAACGTGGTTTACCAAACTGACCTGCCATTCTGCCCACTTTGATAACAGGCATAGCCGCACCATAAGTAAGCGCGACAGCCATCTGCAACAGGACACGGAACGTATCTCTGATATTGTCAGGGTGGAACTCCTTGAAACTCTCTGCGCAATCGCCGCCCTGTAAAAGAAAAGCACGGCCCTCGGCAACATCCGCGAGGCGCTCTCGCAGTGTGCGTATCTCACCCGCGAAGACCAACGGCGGATAAGAGGTCAATTCCTGTTCCACGGCATCCAGGGCCGAAGGATCAGGATAATCCTCGGGAATATGCTTCTTTGGCTTGCTGCGCCATGTATCAGGTGCCCAGTTCTGTGCGTTGCTGGCCATAATCTGCCTCATACCAGTTATCTTTAAGTGTTTTATGCCAAATCTGGCGAATAGCAACATACGCTAACGTAAGGCCGTTAACGCAATGTGGCTCCTAACTGTATTTATCTGAATATGCCATTCCGGTCACGCGTCGGTGACTGGCACTCTATCGGCAAGTGACGTATGTGATCGTGATCAGGAAATTAAGAGGGACGCCATGAAAAAATCTTTAATAAAAGCAGTTGCTGCTGCAGCGCTGAGCGTTTTTAGCATCAACCTGTCTGCCAGCGCACATGTAACTGTTGCACAAAATGATGACGTCATCATTACAACGACCGAACTTGGTAACGGTCTCTACATGCTGGAAGGGCGTGGCGGAAACATCGGTATATCTGTTGGACCGGATGGGGTCTTTATGATTGACGATCAGTTTGGCAATATCGCCGACAAAATTTTGGCTGCAGTGGCGGAAGTTACGGATCAACCCGTCAGTTACGTGTTGAACACACACTGGCATGGAGATCACACGGGCGGCAATGCGGCCATGGCTGCAGAAGGTGCAACAATTCTGTCTCATGACAATGTTCGCAAGCGCCTGAAACAAAGCCTTGAAGTAAAAGGGGAGCTGGAAACAGGCGCAAGCTCTCTTCCGGTACTGACTTTCTCCGATACAACGACGTTTTTCTGGAACGGCCATGAAATACACGTATTCCACTTTCCGAGTGCTCATACAGATGGCGACGCACTTGTGCACTTCCGAACAGCAAACGTAATGCATCTCGGCGATACCTTGTTCGCGGGACTCTACCCTTTCATTGATCTGGACTCTGGCGGCACGGTTGCCGGGTTCATTGCCAACCTTGAGGCTGTCGCAGCTCTCGCCGACGATGAGACCAAAATCATCCCTGGGCATGGTCCGCTCTCGGACAAAGTAACTGTTCTCAGCACGATTGAGATGTTGAAAGAAGCACAAGCAGCTGTGAAGACACTGGTGGATCAAGGCCTTAGCGAAGACGAGATCGTTGCGGCAGACCCACTTGCCCCATGGAACGAAGAATTCAGCTGGCAGTTTATTACTGGTGAGCGCATGACCAGAACGCTGGTGCGTGATTTGACGAACTGACACAAAATTTATCGGCGCGTATTGGGTATTACCCGTATAGCGCCGGTATTACGTCATGTGTGGCGATCTCGAAGGGACTATTTTGGTTGGTGTCACAAAAGAAAGTCGTCGAGAATATCTTCTACGGTGGTGTTTAGAATAGTCAGCGTGTCATCGACGAGTGAGAAAACCACGTCAGCACCGACCTGCTCAAGGAAAAAACCGACAACACCGGTTGAGGTAAATCCGTAATCCGTCAAATCGATTTTATCCTCACCATCAGAGAAATCCATGATCGTTACCTGATCATCGCCTTGCGCAAATACGAAGATGTCAGCGCCTGCGTTGCCGCTCATCTGATCCGTACCACGCCCTCCCGATAAGATATCGTCATCGGCCCCTCCTGAGAGGATATCATTACCGCGACCACCAAAGAGCTCATCATTACCGCTACCGCCGAAAAGTGTATCTCCCCCACGATCACCAAACAGTACATCATCACCAGCATTACCTGACAAATCATCACCACCATCGCCACCGAACAGGGTGTCATCGCCATTGCCACCTGATAGAAGATCCAGACCCTGATCGCCAAGAAGCCTGTCATCGCCGGCATTGCCAAACAGCATGTCATTGTTAATTCCGCCACTGATCAGGTCACTGCCAGCGCCACCGAAAATAGTGTCGAACCCGTCTTCTCCGTTCAGTTTATCGGCATCATTGCCACCACTGATGGTATCATCATCCCCCCCACCGAAGATTGTGTCGCGGCCCTTGCCACCTTGAATAGTATCATCACCGGCACCACCAAATATCTCATCGCGCCCATCGTTACCGAAGAGAATGTCAGCCGCATCGCCGCCGTCAATCAGATCATCGCCTGACCCACCGCGAATATTATCCTGCCCCGCCTCGCCAAAAAGCTGGTCACTGCCGGCATTACCCTGCATTTCATCCTGGCCTTCACCACCACGAATGATGTCATTACCGAAACCACCAAACAGGCGATCATTACCGGCATTCCCGAAGATGGTGTCATCGCCACCAAAGCCCAGAATGTCGTCGCTTTCTTCTGTA
Source organism: Aquisalinus sp. (assembly GCA_022763115.1). Classification (GTDB taxonomy): domain Bacteria; phylum Pseudomonadota; class Alphaproteobacteria; order Caulobacterales; family Parvularculaceae; genus Aquisalinus. Next base: position 19,835 of record JALEGJ010000083.1, on the reverse strand, counting down.
CCCTGAAGCGTGTCGTTTCCGGAGCCACCAATAATTTGTGATGTTGAAAACGCTACCGGGCCAGATAGTCCGTTAACGAACAGCCCTTCGTCTTCTTGCGTAATCGGGTTTTGATCGACCATAGAAATACCTTATTGCCTGACGTCAACATGCCCTGGTCATGATACCGGGGACCAGATCATTACCAGCAATTACGATGCCATACAACTTGTCGGCTCTCTGCGACAAGATTCAATGGATAAGACCCGCGTCAATCAGCCCAAATTGGGTTGGCTCCTGTGGCCCTCTCGGACAGGCAAGTCTGAATCAGGAAGAACAGCCTCACAACAGTTGGACCTATAAAGCTATATCGTCCTGTAATGCTGCGATCGTGATATTATCAATAACAAGAGTGTCGCCATTCAGAGCAAAGGTAACATTACCATCTGCCTCAGACATGAGAGCAGTTGCTTCGCTAATATCCGCAAATGCAAAAGCGGTCAGATCAAGTGTATCTTCGCCATCCCTGAAGTCAGCTATCTGGACCTGCTCATGACCTGCTGCAAAGATGAACGTGTCGGCACCGCCCTTCCCGAAAAGGACATCATTACCGGCGCCACCTGACAGAATATCATCATCACGACGACCATCCAGGAAGTCATCCCCGTCTCCCCCGAATAGAGTGTCATTACCAGCCCCACCGACAATAGTGTCGTTGCCTGCATCGCCGTTAATGGTGTCAGTACCGCCATTACCGCGCAATTCGTCATTACCATCGCCGCCAAAGATATTGTCTGTCAGGCCGCGCCCGGCGACAAAGTCGTCGCCATCGCCTGCGAAAATATCATCACTCCCTCTGCGACCGGAAATATTATCGTTTCCGTCACCGCCGAAAATATCATCCCCACCGTCACCACCAATGAGTTCGTCATCACCGGCACCACCTTCGATGAAGTCACGAGCCCCGCCGCCATCTATGAAGTCATCACCGTCATTGCCGAACAAATCATCATCACTACCATTCCCGAAAATAGTGTCATTATCAGCACCACCAGAAATGGTATCCACGCCAGATCCGCCTGTAAGATTGTCCTCGCCGGCACCGCCAGAGATGACATCACGCCCGATACCGCCGGAAATGATGTCGTCTCCGCCTCCGCCATTTAGCGTCTCATCGTCTGAAGAGCCTGTAAGGGTATCTCCAAATTCTGACCCCTGAACAATTTCGATCTCACTCAGCGTATCACCTTCAGCGTCGCCCCCGGTAGCAGTACCAAGAGAGCGATCAATAATAACGGCCTCAAGGCTCTGGCTATAATCAGCCGTATCAATACCACTTCCTCCATCAAGCACATCTGCACCAGCGCCACCTGCAAGGACATCATTGCCCGATAAACCATTGAGAGTATCATTACCAGCCCCCCCCGTCAGCTTATTATCTACCTGACTACCAGCAAGAAAGTCATCAAATGCGCTGCCAATAACATTTTGGATGTTGGCATACCTCTCTTCCAAGCCACCAATCAGACCACGACCATTCTGAAGAATGACTTCAACGCCTGACGAGAAAGTATCATACAAAAGTGTGTTGTTTCCTGAACCGCCAAAATAGCGATCCCCACCGCCGTTGCCACGCATCAAATCGTCACCACCTGTTCCGTAGAGGTCATCAGCTATCGCTGTTCCCTCCAGAAGGTCGTCTCCGTCAGTGCCATAGATAACAGGGGCCACATTAATGAAAGTATTCAGAGAACTTTGCCCATTGGCAAGATTACCTTGTGCCGCATTGAAGAGTTCAATCTGAAGACTACCCCCTTCAAAAGCAATCACGCCAGTCTCACTGTCTCCCGTAAGAATTTGACGTAAATCAATCTGCTCAAGCCCAAAAATATTATTAGGTCCTATCGTGGCACGACCACTGAACGTCCCTGTCCCGGCTTCGTTGGTAATCCTGTAACCAACGCCAGTATCTGTATTTTGAAAGGGGCTGTCTTGAGGAACCGTAAACGTGAGCGTTAATCCGTCTTCTGAGATTAAAGTATCCTGCTGCAAAGATATCGTCGGAAAAATAGTATCCCGAAACGGATTTGTTATTGAGAGGCCAGCGGGAATAGTCAAATTATCGTACCCGATATCAGCTAAGACAGCTAGCTCAGCCAACCCTATCGTTGTCAGATCACCCCCAACTACTGTTGGATTCATCAGAGCAACAGCCAAATCATTTGGCACATCGGTTGTTTTATTGCGCGTAAAATGCGAGATGTCAGAGCCAGGGCCAGATTGGTTTTCAAGAGCGACCTTTTCTCCGTATACATCTATTATGTTTTGACCTGTAAAGAACGGCGTATTATTTTCGTCAAACTCTATAAGTGCATCATATGTTGTTCCAAATTCCCGAACGCCTGTGGTCCCCCCAAAATCGAAAGTTGGCTGCACCCCATCCGCTTCAAAAAAGCCTGCAAAGCCCAATCCGTGGCCTATCTCGTGCGTTAATACCGAGACGAAATCGATTGCTCCTGTAGGCACATCACGATCATCATCTGTTTCAAAAAAAGCATTCGAGCTCTGCAGAAAGCCTGTATTGACATTCACATTAAGATCAAAATCTGCACCATTTGTATCTTCACCGGTCGTCAGCTCAATTTGTGTTCCAGGAGCAAATATAAAAACGCCATTTTCATCTTCTCCCTGAAAATCCAAATCACCCGCACCAGCACTCGCAACGGTACCTTCCCCCAATTCATCAATAGAGACTGAAACTTCAATCGAAGCGCCAAGGGCGCCAGTTATGAACTCACCCCATATCGCTAAAGACTTTTCTGTTACAGCCTGCACGTCAGAAATGAAACTGTCGAAAGCGACATCTCCAGAATCATTTGTCACCACTACTGTGAAGTCAAAGTTGCCACTAAACATAGATTCGACGGGCGGTGCAGGTTCACCAGCAGCATCAGCAAAAATAGGTCCTGGCTCAATTTCGCCATTCAGATATGCGTTAACATCAGCGATATCATCTTCATCCAAAACGAGATTGGCACCACAGCAACCACAGCAGCCATCCTGCAGTTCGAAAGGCTTCTTATGATCGAAGGTCAGGCCTTCTGTATTTACATCAAAAAGTGGTTCATAGGTTGAAATGGTAAGCGCAGAAGGCGCTGCAATATGAAACCCGGGGGCCCCGAAGCTGCTGAATGAAGATGTTGGAGCAAATACAGAACTGAAACTGTCAAACTCGTTTAGTACTTCACCCTGTCCCAACACATTCACCATTTTTCCGGCCTTTCGCTTGCCCACTCATGTTAATAACAGGTTAACTTATAAGCGCCCCTGTGACCAGCCTTTGAAGATCACAACTTTGTTCAGGAAGGACGATAACTGCTTGACTTTTAACAGTTTCCAAAAACGGCGCAGGCCATATATGCGTAATTGTAAGACCACAAAACGCCCTCCCCCATTACCAAGGGAGGGCAGCAAAAAGTTAGAGGTTTGAAACTTGCCTAAAAGGCCGCTGCTTCCAGGGCCATCATGCTGTCAGCACCGGTTTTTAGCTTTGCCAGATGCGCATCTGCTTCCGGCAGGATACGCTCAACAAAGTAGCGGCCGGTTACCAGCTTATTCGAATAGAACGGGTCACTGTCTGATTGCTTCTCGACGGCTGACCTTGCCATCAACAGCCACATATGTGCCAGCGAGGTCAGGCCGAACAGGCAGAGATAATCAAATGAACCGGCACCGGCATTATCGAAATTCGCCATGGCGTTGGCCCCCATCCACTGGGTAGCATCAGCGAGTTTGGCTTTGGTGTCGCGCAGTCCATCGACAAAGATCTGCAATTCTTCCTTGCCATTGAGGTCCGCAATGAGTTGATCAATTTCGGCAAAATAGGTCTGCCAGCCGCGCCCGCCATCAGCCATCAGCTTGCGACCGACAAGGTCAAGCGCCTGGATTCCGTTTGTGCCTTCATAGATTGTAGAAATACGACAATCACGGACGAATTGGGACATACCCCACTCTTCTACAAACCCGGAACCGCCAAAGAGCTGCAAGCTGTCATTCGTTGCGAGATAACCGCGGTGTGTCAGATAGCCTTTAATGACAGGTGTGAGCAGCGCCATGTAATCTGCTGCCTTCTGACGTGTCTCGTCGTCCTCCGCCTTGTGCTCAAGGTCTGCCTGCAAGGATGCCCAGAAAACAAGCGCGCGCCCGGCCTCCGTAAATGCTTTCGTATCCATCAGCATACGACGCACGTCAGGGTGAACGATAATCGGGTCAGCTGGGCCATCAGGGTTTTTTGCGCCTGTAATGGAGCGACTTTGCAACCGGTCCTTCGCGAAAGCGGCCGCATTCTGATAGGCAACCTCAGACGACGCATACCCCTGCAGGCCAACACCAAGGCGCGCTTCATTCATCATAATGAACATGGCGCGCATGCCCTTGTGCTCTTCCCCTACAAGGTAGCCCGTGGCACCGTCATAATTCATCACGCAAGTGGCGTTGCCGTGAATGCCCATTTTTTCTTCAAGGCCGCCACATGAAACTGCATTGCGCTCACCAGGCTCACCATTCTCATCGAGAATAAATTTTGGCACGATGAACAGTGAAATCCCCTTGATGCCTTCAGGTGCCCCTTCAATACGGGCCAGCACAAGGTGAATAATATTGTCGGACATGTCGTGTTCGCCGGCAGAAATCCATATCTTCTGCCCACTGATCTTGAACGTCCCGTCTTCCTGAGGCACCGCTTTTGTACGGATCAGCCCAAGGTCTGTACCGCATTGAGGCTCGGTCAGGTTCATGGTGCCGGTCCATTCACCGGATGTCATTTTTGGCAAGTAAGTCTGCTTCTGCTCTTCACTGGCAGCCGCATGAATGGCTCGCCATGCCCCGCCGGAGAGGCCCGGATACATCCCAAAGGAATGGTTGGCCGAGGTCGTCATTTCCATGGTGGCATAGGCCAGAAAGATCGGCAGGCCCTGCCCGCCATATTCTGGGTCCATGGCGATGGAGCCGAGCCCCTGCTCACAAAACTGCTTGTAGGCTTCCTTGAAACCGGTCGGTGTTGTGACGGATCCGTCATCGTGTCTGGTACAACCTTCCTTGTCGCCAACGACGTTCAACGGTTGCACGACCTGTTCGTTGAACTTTGCTGCCTCTTCAAGCACTGCATCGATAAAGTCAGGTGTTGCATCGGCAAAACCGGGCAAGTTGGAATAATTCTGCGTTTGCAGGACATCGTGGATCAGGAACTGCATCTCACGGACAGGAACTTCATAAATAGGCATTGTCTATCTTCTCCAGATCATATTGAGTCGGGCAAAAGCCCGCCAGCGTTGGCCTGAACATAGTGGTGGCCAGCCCCCTGCGACAAGAAAATCGTGCAGCGAAAAGGCCTGGTTTTGTGTCATTCCAGTCATGTGGATAGAGACTTGGTCCGGCATGCAGTTTTTTGATACCAGACACTTCACCACGGGCGCGAAGCACCTTACCGGATATATGGTCGTAATATATAAGCAAAATCCGGATTATCGGACGGCAAACCGGCAAGGCTGACACGCATGAAATCGAATGTGCCTTGGAGTATCAAAGGAATCGATCCGGAAACCCGGGAGGTTGCCAAGAAAGCTGCGCGCGAAGCCGGAATGACCCTCGGCGAGTGGCTAAATAAAAATATTACGACCATGAGTGAGACACCTGATCCCGCACCTCAAAAGCCGGATCCCGGCGACAGGGTTACTCTTACCCAGTTACAGCAGGTCATAAACTCTCTGAACCGCCTAAATGAGCGCCTTAAAAACAACGAGTTGGCCAGCCGTCAGGCATTCACCAACCTGAATAACGGACTGACATCTGTTCTGGATCGCGTGCGCCGTGTTGAATCGGAACGCCCCGCCGGTACTGACCCGCAGCTTGCAGCGCGTGTCGAAGAGCTCGAAAAGGATGGCGGCGCAAAACAGTATGTGGAGAGTTTTGCCGCTCTGGAAAAAGCCTTGCAGCACATGGTTGCCGATTTTGAGGCGACGCGGGATGAGACACTTGCCCGTGTCGATGATCACGACGCCATTATCCGCTCCCTCAGCGACCGGGTCTCCGAGGCAGATCAAAAAAACGCTGCTGCCATTGAAGAGGTTCGCGGGTTTCTTGACACGGTTACAGATCAGCTTCGCAAAACTGAAACCACATCCAAGGCTCTGATGCTGGAAGCAAAAGCTGCAGCGCAATCTGATGATCAGGAGTTCATCGAGCGCACGAGCAATAAGCTGCGCATCCTTGGCACAGAGATCAAACGGTCCGGCGACCAAATACAGGCTCTGGAAAGCAATATCCACAAGATGACGGAGAAGCTGGAAGGCGCTGAACAGCGCTCAGCCGAAGGGATTAACAAACTCTCCCGGAAGCTGGAGGAATTGCGCACAGACCTCTCCCGGTTTGATGAGGAAAACGGTCAGGCCGCACGAGATGCCCGCGCTGCGATTACAGCGACAACCGATGCAGCCAATCAGCGCATTCAGGATTTACACGGGTCTTTCCAGCGCATGATCCAGCGCTTTGAAGGTGTTGCAGATGGCGCAGAAGCGGCACGCGCCCCCGGGACACCCTCGGAAGAGCCTTTGACGGGTAACGCAACATCCCGAAACACACTTCAAACAGCTATGGCGGGTGCAGAACGCCAGATGCCTGCAGAAGAAGATTTTGACGATGTTTTCGGCGCGGAAGAGGATGATGATCGCGCTGTTATCGTTGAACTGGATGTCGATACTGATGAAGATGAGGCACCAGCCCCTCCTCCGGCCGCATCTGATAAGCAGGCTTTGACAGCCAAACAGAAAGTTATTCTTGCTGCCAGAGCCAGACGCAAAAGGCTGGAGCGAGATGCAGAACTTGATGCCGAGGACAGTGCTCCAGATGAGCAGGCAGTTGACGAAGATTCTGATGAGCAGGTGACGCTCGTTAACAAACAGGCGCCGAAAAACAAAAAAATCTCGGCCTTGCGTCAAAAGTACGCTTCGCGCGAGCGCAGCAGGCTTCCGCTCTTCATCTTCGGTGGACTTCTGCTGCTGATCATTCTGGCTGTTCTGTTCTTCTTGCTCCGTGGCAATCAGTCCGGTGCTATATCTGCCGTTAATGGCACTCAGGTTCTGGGGCCTGATGCGTCTCCCATTACTCCCCCTGGTCCAGGCTCCAGCGCTACAGAACTGACTGCCGAGGAGCAGTTCATCCGCTGGCAAACTCTATCTTCCATCGCAACAAGTGAAGAAGAGGAGCGCCGCGCCCTGATTATTCTCAAGCAGTCTGCCAGCAGGAATTATCCCCCGGCCCAATATGCGCTCGCTGAGGATTATCGCACCGGGCGGTTTGGTGATCAGAATGAAATCATGGCGCGCAACTGGTATCAGGCTGCGGCAGAAGGCGGCAATATTACCGCGATGCACAAGCTGGGATCAATGTATGCCCTTGGTGCAGGCGGCGCGCGCAATGAATCGACCGCCATTTCCTGGTTCGAGCAGGCCGCTGCTTATGGCTATGTGGATTCAATCTACAATTTGGCCCTAATCTATGATCCTACCATTGATCTTGAAAACGGCGCTGCGACCCCCAAGAGCACTCAGCAGGCCTATTACTGGTATGCTTTGGCAGGTAAACTGGGTGATAGCGATGCGAACAATGAAGCAACACGTCTTGGTCTTCTGTTGCCTGCAGAGCAGCGCCGCCAGATTGATGATCAACTCGCAAGCTGGACACCACGTCAGGCTATCGCTTCCGCAAACTGATAACCAAGACCGAAAATTCTGGCCCCGAAGAACCAGTACAGTCTGATTCAGGCTGGCGGCACGGCCACTGTTCCTTTTCTGTTTTTGTGCTAAGTAATATAAGTCGAGACATGGGGCTTCAGAATTCAGTTGAGTAACACAGCAACATCTTCCACCACCATGGGACCACTGGAGGAGCGTGCCACCTGGCTGGCTTATGCCGGGTTGCTGCCGTTTTTGGGCACGGCCCTTTATATCTGGTTTAGCCCGCTGATTTTCCCGGCGAATTATGCCTATGCGCTGCTGCGCTGGGAATTGCTTTACGGGGCGATCATTCTCTCATTCATGGGCGGTATTCGCTGGGGCCTGGCCATGTTGAACAACAAGACCATCAGCGATTATGTCACTCTCAATCAGCTGACAAACTCTGTCATTCCGCCGCTGATTGGCTGGCTTGCAGTCATACCGGCCAATCTCATTCCCGGCATCGCGCCAACCTATGTGGTGCGGCATCTGATACTCCTGGTCGCGTTTGTATTGTTGATGCAGGCAGATCGTAATGCCTCGCGCGATGGCTTTGCCCCTGCCTGGTATGGCCCCCTGCGGCTGAAGATCACGATGTTCCTCAGCCTGATCTTCATCCTGTCGATGATGCGGATGCTGAATTTGGGCTGGTAAGCCAGCCTAACCGTCCGGTCGCAGTTGAGAAGATGCGACCTGCCAGACCTGATCTGCCCCCAGCATCAGGGCAGAAAACCCACTTGCGAAATATGGCTTGTAGGCCGGATCGCAGACATTCAGGCCGCCTGTATAGGCACCAAATGCAGGCATAATCAGGCGCTCCCCATCGGTCATGAAGCAGCGTCTGCGCACGGATCGCCCGCCGCGACGCACTTTCGCTGCCGGGTGCAGGTGTCCGGCCACATGCCAGTTACCACTGGCGCAAGGCTCATGACAGAATAACAGACCACCAATCTTTATCTCTTCACACGCCTTTCCGGCGAGGTATTTTGGTGGCTCGGGGTCATGGTTACCAAGGATCCAGACCCAGTTGTGCTGCTCAGTCAGGCTGCGTAACAAGTCCTTGTCTTCCCGGCTCATGCGCGCTTCTGCCCCTCGATCATGGAAGGCATCCCCAAGGGAGATGACGCATCGCGGTTGCCAGCGCCTGATAACATCAATCATGGTCGAAAGGGTACGCCGCGTATCGTATGGTGGCAAAAACATGCCCTTGCGCCCATAGGAACTGCCCTTTTCGAAATGCAGGTCTGAAAACACAAGTGTTCGCGCTTCCGGCAGCCATAGAGCACCCGTCGCATCAAATACGACGGGCTGGCCGGCAAGATTGAAAGCTGTCGGAGCACGGGATATTTGAGCAGTCAAGTTCATCAGCCAAGGCTAGTAAGAGTCAGAAGAAAAGGCGAGCCCGGCGTAGCTCACCTTTCTGCTTTTCATGTTATTTCCTGAATGCTGACAGCTCAGTTGCCAAATCGGATCATCAGGAAATTGTTGTCAATGCGGATCGGCTTGTCATTGCGGGCACCAGGCAGATAGCGGCGCGTCGACAAGGCAGTTCGAGCGCGATCCGCATAATCGCCAGCCATCCCGCCTCGTCCCTGCGCATCCAGGACCTGAACATTGATGGGCCTGCCGCGCTCGGAAATGTCATATGTCAGCGAGACACAGGCTTCACCATCTTCTTCTGCAATCAATGGCAACGAAGAACCGCTGTACCCACTCAGGTATTCGGGAGGGTCAAACTCGACAAATTGCTGCGTTGGACGGAAACCGTGAGGTGTCTGGACGAAACCATCTCCCGGAAAGGCACAGGCAACTGGCAGAACTTCAGGCTCTTCCGGCACAGGCTCCGTCTCAACAGGCGGCAGGATTTCAGGTGCAGGCTCTTCCCACGGCGCAGGCTCGGGCTCTTCTGGCTCTACTTCAGGTGTATCCAGAACAGCAATATCTGTCTTATCGTCACCGTTATTACCTCCCATGAACCACATCACGCCGGCCGCACCCGCCACCAGCAATAATATCACGACGACAGCAATGGTCCTGCTGCGATTATCATCAGTATTATCGGCCATTATCCCCAACTCCCGATTCTGTCTGATTGATCATATCAGAGCTGACGGCCCCTGTCAGCAGAGCAACTGGATGCCCTCATTTTACTGATCCTTCATGGCCTGGATGACCTGCAATGGCAGCAATTCAGGGTCATCCGCCCAGTAGTCATTGGTTGCCCCGAGACGCACAACGACCAACCCTTCTGACGGAATCATATGCGTGTACTGCCCCTGAAAGCCGCGTGCCGAGAATGTATCTTCTGGCAGGGCCGCCAGCGTTTCATCCCGCTCGCGCTGCGCATCTGTAATAACCCAGAAAGAGGCGCCGTAGCCATTAGCGCCGGATTGCTCCGTATGCTTTGTGACATAATCAATCCAGTCCGCCGGAATAATCTGCTGATCGTTTACCTGACCGCCATCAACGTAAAGTTGGCCAAACCGCGCCCAGTCACGTGCCGTCGCCATCATAAAGGAGCTGCCAACAAATGTTCCGGACTGGTCGGGCTCTATCACCGCACTTGTCATTCCCAGCGGCACGAATAGTTCATCGCGAATGAAATCATATGCTGTACGCAGATCACCACCAATCGCTTCCTGAGCTGCCCGCATCGCCAGAACGGTGCTACCACTCATATACTCATAGTAGCTGCCTACAGGTTGATGCAGTTCACGCGTTGCTGAATAATATGCACCGTCCGGTTCAATAAACAACATCTGTGAATTGGGGTCGCGACCATTATTCTGCTCGGTCATTAAAAGACCGCTCGTCATGCGCAGGAGATGGTCAACTGTTATATCTTCCTGAGGGGCGCCAGTGCCGCGCCATTCCTTAAGAGCACCAGCCTCGGTCACATCAAGTTTGCCTTGCTGCACAAGAATACCGGCAATAGTCGCAGTTACACTTTTCGTCATCGACCAGCCCGGCAATCTTGTTGTCGGGTTGATACCATCCGCATACCGCTCGGCTACCAGTTTGCCGTCATGCAGCACGGCTACCGCGAGCGTATTGCGCGGCATGGCCCTGGTTGGGGATTGCGAAAATGCTTCGTCCAATGCTGCGTCCAGCTTCGTGACATCAAACACAGCATCGCGATGAGCGATATCCAGAGTCATTTCCGGGGAAACCGATACTGCGCCCGGCGCAGGCTGCAAACCGGATTTCCTGTCATGCACTAATGTACACCCATAACCGGGGCGGTAGCTGGCTGACTGTTTGACAAAACCCGGTACCCGCGCCGTGACAGAGCCTTCAGAGTAATCCGTCTTCACCTTTACGGGTATGGGAAACTGCTCAAGCAACGGATCAAGATACATCCTCTTGGCGTGGCTTTCGTCCAGTCCGCCGACAAAGACGAGCGAACAAAGCTGCTTTGCCGTGATGCCCGTACCTGTCGGCAACATGCGCTGACCAACGATCGAAAACTTTAGTCCCCCATAGGCCACGAGCACCAGCCCCAGCATGATCAATACGATATTACGCAAAAAAGCCATGCATCCCCCTCACTGTGACAAGGTCATTCTAGCGAGTGGCGTCAACATTGTCATCTTTATCGAGTTACCGCTATTCAGCGGCGCGCGAGCTCAAAAGTGTTTCCATCTGGGCGATATAGTCAATCCAGGCAGATCGACCCTTCTCGGTCAGATGACAAAGTGTTTGCGGGCGGCGCTCCTTGAAACGCTTTTCCACTTCAATGTAACCAGCGTCTTCCAGTTTGCGGATATGGATGGAGAGATTTCCATCCGTCACGCCGATGCGCTTGCGCAAGTCAGTAAACTCCGCTGTCCCGGCACCGGATAAAAAAGCCATGAGCGCGAGGCGCACGCGCCCATGTATCAGGTCGTCAATCTCCCGATAGTCATAATTCTCAGCGCTGTCGGCCTGCCCGCTCTCAGCGGGCGTCTTTTTCGACATCAGGTCATTCCTTGCGCTTTCTTATTTTTATCCAGCATGATGAGGCCGGGAATGATGATCGTCGCAACAATTCCCGCGATTGCCGCAACGAATTGCCAGTAACTCATGATAAGCAGCATAGTCAGTGCAGAGAAAAGAAATGACAGGATGATATAGGGCCGCAGCCAGGAAGCGCGGCCTGCAACAGATGTTGCAGCAAGACAGATCGCATAAAGCCCAAATACAATGGGTGACATCATACCAAACAGAACACCGTATTCGAGGCCCATGGCCTCAAGGCGCGCACCGGCATAAATCGGCATACTGAACAGCATGATTGCAATGATAGAGAGGAATACACCAGCTATCGTCCAGACCATAGCCTCAACCTTGTTGCCGATACTCTCACTCAGCGTTGTCCCCCGCCCCTGCTTCGACCACCTTCCGGACATCACCCCGCCAAAGGTGGAGATCACGCCCCAAAAAATCATCACGAAATAGCCTGGCAGATCGATCAGGCCGGCAACGAGCAGTCCTGTGAAGGCAAGACCAATTGAAGAGATCGTGCCCCACATCACCAGATACTTACCCCCTTGCAGAGGTTGCATACGCCCTTCCTCTGCCAGTTCACGGATCATGGCGAGATCTTCAACCGGGGAACTCAGGGCCTGCTTTGGTTCGGCAGTGTTGATTACTTGCTCGCTCATTTATGAGTCCTTCACACAATATCCGAGGGCTGATTTTTTAACATAACAATCCCAGGCGCCAGTACGACGGCATAAGTGCCGAGCCCTGCCAGTAGCATCATCGCATCAGACATCAGCGTCAGAATAAGGATTACGGAAATAATCCAGGAGCCGATAGAAACCCAGCGATACCAACTCTGGTTGGCGGCAATAGATGTGACAAAAAAGGCTATGCCGTAAATCCCGAAGGCCACAGGGAACATCGTCGCGAACAGGAAGCCCACGGGTGCCGAATCCCCCTGATGTAAAAAGAAAGCAGACACCAGCGACAGCCAGTACAGCGAAATGAATATACCGCATGCACTCCAGGCAGCGCCGACAATCCGGTTGCCGATACTGCTTGCGCCCGGCGCATTTTTATTCCGGCTGCCAACAAAAGAACCAACTATCCAGCCAAGCACAAAAGCAACAGACCATAGCACCAGCATATTGACGCCAGGCAACACCCCTAAAGACATGAAAAACTGTATCAGTGCCGTGGTGCCAATAATGCTGCCCCAGACCACAAAAGAACTGCCGCCAACAAGTGGCACGTTGCGCCCCTCTTCGGCGATAGCACGAACATATGCCAGATCATCTTCGGCATTCGACTTCTTCATTGAACCTGTCTCCATGGAACATGTAAATAACTTTATAATTCAAAGCGGAAAAGTCAACTCAAACAGAACTCATGAGCGACAGACTGAACTGATTTGATGGAAAAGACGATGCCCGCATAACAGGCCCAATGAAAGGGTGCGGGGTGCCATCGAGGGGGAACGAGGGGATATTTGGCACCCCGCCAGCCAAAGTCTACGCTTCGGCCTTACAAGCAAGGTAACCTTTAATTGCGCCAAGAAAAGGGCCACTCAGGTTTTTTCTGATTACATTCCTGTTATCAGTCCGGCTCTTTTGTGGACATCCCTGTGTTGTCGAGTTCTGGCACCAGATTGATCACGGCTTTGTGATTGGCAGTGTAAGGATCAACGATGATTATCCGGCGCCCTTCCGGTCCCTCAATCTGCAAGGCAAGGTCACGACCATCCAGGGTCATGCTGGTAATTTTTTCATCAAGAGCAACCTGAACAGACATCTGTGGCAATGTGGCCAGATCAGTTTCCTCATCGTTGTTCATCAAGAGCAACAGTGAGAAAAACGCAACAGCACAGCCGATCAGGATGACGCCCAAAAAGATCACAAGAACTTTCATGGCGAACAAATTATCAACTGGCGCCGCTTCCGCGTCCGCGTTCTTGCTGGGGTCACTGGTTGCGCCGTGATCTGTCATGTCGACCTCATGATTGACTCCGCGGCTAGCCCGCGTCAGGCATGGCTTATGACAACACCCGCGCCAGACAACAAGCAAAACGACCTGATTGAACTCACCGTGGAGGAAGAAAAGGCAGGCCTGCGCCTCGACAAATGGCTGGCAGACTCTGTCGAGGAACTCAGCCGCTCCCGCCTCAAAAATCTTATCGCAGAGGGAAAGGTTCTGCGAGATGGCGCGCCTGTGAGCGACGCATCCGCGCGCGTTCGTGCCGAAGAAGTCTACACCCTGCATTTACCGGAGTTGGAAGAAGCCGAACCGGAGCCGGAAGATATCCCCCTGGATGTGCTCTACGAAGACGACGACCTCATCATCGTCAACAAACCGGCCGGCATGGTGGTTCATCCGGGTGCTGGTAACCAGACCGGGACGCTCGTGAATGCCCTTCTGCATCATTGCCGAGACAGCCTCTCGGGGATTGGCGGCGTTGCCCGACCCGGCATTGTCCATCGGCTCGACAAGGACACCTCCGGTGTGATGGTAGCGGCCAAGAACGATGCGGCGCATCACGGGTTGTCCGAGCTGTTTTCCGCACACACGATTGCACGGACATACCTGGCTATCGTGCACGGCTCCCCGCGACCAGGGCTCGGCACGATCGAAACCGGCATTGCCAGAGCAAGTCAGGACCGCAAGAAAATGGCCGTCGCCGATATTTACGACCACCCGTCTGCCAGGGAAGCCATCACCCATTACAAGGTGCGTGAAAGTTATGGTCAGGGTCGCGCAAAATTGCCGGGTGACAGTCTGGCGGCGCTGGTCGCCTGCCAACTGGAGACTGGACGCACCCATCAGATCAGGGTGCATATGGCGCATCTCGGCCACCCCCTGCTCGGTGATCAGGTCTATGGGCGCGGCCCCGGTCTGTCGGGCTTGCGCCCAGTGGATGATCCCGCAATCGAGGCAATCGAGGTCCTGCGCCGTTTCAAACGTCAGGCCCTGCACGCCATGGAACTCGGCTTCGATCATCCCTTAACTGGTCAGCCCCTGTCGTTCAAAACGCCACCTCCGGCAGATTTTATGGAACTGGAAAAGGCCTTGAGCGCTCTTTAGGCAACCAAGATAATGTGATGGTTCAAGCCGTCGTGATCAGCCGCAGGCATTATTTTGCCATTTTGGCCTTATAATAGGCAGGTATCGTACCCATATACCTATTGTGGCGGGGCATAGAAGGGCTTGTGCTTGCCGCCAGTCGAGAGGGACATCTACATTATGGCTAATGCACTGACCACAATCGGTACAGCGCTGACCCCCGAGGGTGGTCTGTCGCGCTATCTTTCCGAAATTCGCAAATTTCCGATGCTGGAAGCCGATCAGGAATACATGCTGGCGAAGCGTTTCAAGGAACATGGAGACGCAGGTGCCGCTCAGGAGCTTATTACGTCGCACCTTCGTCTGGTTGCGAAGATCGCCATGGGCTACCGGGGTTATGGCCTGCCTATTGGCGAGGTGGTCTCCGAAGGAAATGTGGGACTGATGCAGGCGGTCAAAAAGTTTGATCCTGAAAAAGGTTTCCGTCTCTCCACATATGCAATGTGGTGGATCCGCGCCGCCATTCAGGAATACATTTTGCGGTCATGGTCGCTGGTGAAAATTGGCACCACTGCCGCACAGAAAAAATTGTTCTTCAACCTGCGCAAGATCAAGGGGCAGATTGATGCGGTAGATGATGGTGATCTGAAACCGGAAGAAGTCGAGCACATAGCTACAAAACTCGGTGTCAATGAAGACGAGGTTATATCGATGAATCGTCGCATGGCTGGCGGCGATAATTCGCTAAACGCCCCGATGCGTAACGATACTGAGGGATCAGGCGAATGGCAGGACTGGCTGGTTGATGAGAATGCCGTCAATCCGGAAGCTCAGCTCGTCAAGGACGATGAGTTCGATACCCGCATGGAACTGCTGCAAACAGCATTGGGCGAACTCAACGAACGCGAACAGCATATTATTACGGAACGTCGCCTTGCTGATCAGCCAAAGACGCTGGAAGAGCTGTCCACGGAGTATGGTGTCTCACGCGAGCGCATTCGCCAGATTGAAGTACGCGCCTTCGAAAAATTGCAACGCGCCATGAAAAAGCTCGACCGCGAAATGCGCCAGACCGGGTAACTTCAGAAGCAAGCTCTCCGAAGCTATCCTGCCAGTTTCTCTGCTATCGCTTTCAGGGCTTTATCAGCATCCTGACCGTTGGGGCCACCAGCCTGTGCCATATCCGGGCGGCCACCGCCGCCCTTTCCGCCAATGGCTTCAGCGCCAGCACGCACAAGATCAACGGCGCTGACATCAGCCACCAGGTCATCTGTCACACCGACCGTCAACGAGGCCTTGCCATCATTTACCGCAACAAAAGCGGCCACGCCTTTTTCCAGTTTGGCCTTGGCGTCATCCACCATGCCGCGCAGCTCTTTTGCCGGAACCCCTTCCAGCACTCTGCCGATAAACGAGATGCCGTTGATATTTTCCGGGGCATTCGAAGTTGCGCTTCCATCAGCCCCTCTACCAAGGGCGACCTGCTTGCGCAGATTGGTCAGCTCACGTTCCAGTTTCTTGCGTTCATCCACCAGCGCACTCACCCGGGAAGGCAATTCTGCAGGCGGCACCTTGAGTGTCTCGGCCGCCAGCCGCGTGCGCTCGGCTTCTGCGATCAGATGCTGACGCGCAGCTTCACCGGTCATGACTTCAATGCGGCGGATGCCCGATGCAACAGCGCCTTCAGAGACAATCGTGAACAGGCCGATATCGCCCATCCGCTCAACATGTGTCCCGCCGCACAACTCAACAGAGTAATATCTGTCAGCATCTTCTGGCTCATGCCCCATGCTCAGGACACGTACGTCTTCTTCATACTTCTCACCAAAGAGCGCCATGGCCCCTGACTCAACAGCTGCATCATAGGACATGATCTGCGTTTGTGTCGCACCGTTCTGGCGGATAATGTCATTGACCTCACGCTCGATGCGGCCAATTTCATCCCTTGTCAGCGCTTCATTGTGGGAGAAGTCAAAACGCATTCTGTCATCAGCAACCTGGGACCCTTTCTGCGTCACATGATCGCCCAGCACATTACGAAGGGCCTTGTGCGCAAGGTGCGTTACGGAATGGTTGGCGCGTATGCGGTTGCGCCGTACACTGTCAATTTCCAGAATAATGACATCACCTGCATTTAACGTACCGGTCTTGACGGTGCCGATATGACCGTGCAGCGCCCCTATTCTTTTCTTCGTATCCTCAATCTCGATCAAGGCACCATTGTCTGTTCTGATCTGTCCGGTATCGCCAACCTGCCCGCCTGATTCAGCGTAAAACGGCGTCTGGTTGACAATGATCTCTACACGGTCACCTGCTGTCACTTCATTGGCAATCTCGTCATCCTTGATGATAGCCTGTGTGATACCTTCTGCGGTTTCATGGACGTAACCGATAAACTCGCTGGCTCCGTGCGTTTCGCGGATATCGAAATAAAGAGCCTCGGAGGCAGCATCGCCGCTTCCGGCCCAGTTGGCGCGGGCTGCTGCTTTTTGCGCTTCCATCGCGGCATCAAAACCATCCGTGTCAACTTCAAGTCCTTCCCGGCGCAACGCATCCTGCGTCAGGTCCAGCGGAAAGCCATATGTGTCGTAAAGCCGGAAAGCCGCCTCGCCGGATAGTTTTTGACCGTCGCCGAGATTTTCCAGTTCGTCCCCAAGGATTCTCAAGCCGCGCTCCAGAAGCCCGCGGAATTTCTTTTCTTCTGAATTGAGTGTTTGCGTGATGAGGCTTTTGGCACGATCGAGTTCAGGGAAGGCCTGTGCCATTTCAGCCGTCAGCACAGGCACCAGTTGCGCCATCAACGGGTCTTTTGCGCCCAGATTATAGGCATATCTCATGCCGCGCCGCATGATACGACGCAAAACATAACCGCGCCCCTCATTGGAAGGCGTCACGCCATCCGCGATCAGGAAAGCGCAAGAGCGGAGATGATCCGCAACGACACGGTGCGCGACAGCCATGTCTCCGTCAGGCGCCTGACCTGTCAGATCCGCTGAGGCAGAGATGATCTTCTGGAACAGGTCAATGTCATAATTATCATGCTTGCCCTGCAACACCGTAGCGATGCGCTCCAATCCCATTCCGGTATCAATGGAGGGTTTGGGCAAGTCCGTCTCGCTGCCATCTGCGTGACGCTCAAACTGCATGAAAACGAGATTCCAGATTTCTATGAAGCGGTCACCATCTTCGTCCGGAGAGCCTGGCGGGCCACCTGGAATTTCAGGTCCGTGATCGTAGAAAATCTCGGAGCATGGGCCACAAGGACCGACATCGCCCATGGACCAGAAATTGTCAGATGTGGCGATACGGATGATCCGCTCATCAGGTAACCCGGCAATTTTTTTCCATAAGTCGAAGGCTTCATCGTCGGTATGGTAAACCGTGACGGTCAGCTTATCAGCAGGCAACCCATATTCTCCGGTCACCAGTTTCCACGCCGATTCAATCGCTTCTTCCTTGAAGTAGTCGCCAAAGGAAAAATTGCCCAGCATCTCGAAAAATGTGTGGTGGCGCGCTGTGTAACCGACATTATCGAGATCATTATGCTTGCCGCCCGCCCGAACGCATTTCTGGGATGACGTTGCCCGGACATAATTTTTTTTCTCGGCCCCGGTGAAAACATTTTTGAACGGCACCATGCCCGCATTGACGAACAACAGCGTCGGATCATTCTGCGGCACCAAGGGGGCGGATGGCACGACTTCATGGCCACGACCGGCATAGAAGTCGAGAAAAGTAGATCGGATATCGTTTACACTCTGCATGGGAATGAGGATTTAGGTTGCTGTGCCCTCCCGCGCAATGGGCAAGTGCTGACGCCAGAGCAAAAACAAAAAAGACCGGCACAAGCAGCTTATGCTGCCCTTGCCGGTCAGTTTTTGAGGCAGGCTAGTCCTCGTGCAAAAGCTGATTTTTCGTGGCGTTAAAGTGCCGCAAGGAAAGCTCAGGCTTCCAGCGCCTCGTCATCATCCTCACTCTGCGGCCCGGGACTGACCAGAAGGTCATCCGCGATAAGGCCTGCATTACGGCGAATAGCGTTTTCTATTTCGGCGGCCATTTCAGGATGATCGCGCAGGAACTGCTTGGCGTTCTCACGCCCCTGCCCGATGCGTTCGGAATTGTAGGAATACCAGGAGCCTGATTTCTCGACCACATTGCCCAGCACACCAAGATCAATCAATTCGCCCATCTTGCTGACGCCTTCGCCATACATGATGTCGAACTCGACCTGCTTGAATGGCGGCGCGACCTTGTTCTTGACCACCTTGACCCGGGTCTGGTTGCCCACAACCTCGTCACGCTGCTTGATCGCCCCGATGCGGCGAATATCAAGACGGACAGAGGAATAGAATTTCAGGGCATTACCGCCGGTCGTTGTCTCGGGAGAGCCGAACATCACGCCAATTTTCATGCGAATCTGGTTGATGAAGATAACCAGGCAGTTCGATTTGGAGATCGAGCCGGTCAGTTTGCGCAAGGCCTGACTCATAAGACGCGCCTGCAAGCCCGGCAGGCTGTCCCCCATTTCGCCTTCCAGTTCGGCGCGTGGTGTCAGCGCAGCAACAGAATCAATGACCAGAATATCCACCGCCCCGGAGCGCACCAGCGTATCGGCAATTTCCAGCGCCTGTTCACCCGTGTCCGGTTGTGAAATCAGCAATTCCTCAAGGTCCACCCCCAGCTTCTGGGCATAAACCGGATCAAGCGCATGCTCGGCATCAATAAAGGCAGCAACACCACCGCTTTTCTGTGCTTCAGCAGCACAATGCAGCGCCAGCGTGGTCTTGCCTGAACTTTCAGGCCCGTAAATTTCAACAATGCGGCCCCTGGGCAAACCACCAATACCAAGCGCAATATCGAGCCCGAGGGAGCCAGTAGATACGGCCTCAATCTCGACGACTTCCTTGTCGCCCAGTTTCATGACCGAGCCTTTGCCGAAGGCCTTGTCTATTTGTGACAGCGCTGCGTCGAGCGCTTTTTTCCTGTCCATGTTGCCGCCTTCAACTACCCGTAGATTATTTGCCATGTCTGCCTCTTATCTCTGTCACACTCGGCTGAGTCGTG
>JALEGJ010000082.1 GCA_022763115.1 Aquisalinus sp. | reverse complement strand
TCATGAATGAGTACCCCATTTTGAAGATTAGCCTGTGCGAGAAATGCCCGACAGTTTCCGTCCCGATTTAGTGAATTTGCGTGCGCTTATATGACAGCGCTTGTCAAAATACTGTCACTTAACTGCAACAGTTCGGCCCGTGTCGCAGGTTTTGCGCGGGTGGCGGAATTATCAGAACAAAATCAATGCTCAAGAGTGTTGAAAAGTCTGCTTGTTACTTTTCTTTTTGGCTGTTCTGTGGGTCACCATGTCGTGGTGAAGTTCGGATATTTTCTGGCTACCGGTATTTTTGAACAGGCAGGGAATCAACCCGTGTATCAGGCAGGCAAAACCGGCAAAGATCATCGAGAAGCCGAAGCGTGAAGCCTGTCCCAGATGTTCGGTATAAGTCTCGTTGACTGTCTCGGGATGCTCCAGGAAAATCTTTTTGATCATGCGAGTGACTCCGATTTCGCGTCATGAAAACTCTTCTCAATATTAGTTTATCTAACGTGTGAAAAAATCACGATATTTAGCTCTATGGGTTCATATGTGTGAAAATTTCACATAATATGGGAGTATGACAGAAGAAATAGATGGTCTGGACAAAAAGATCCTTCATTCCTTGCAAGCCGATTCGAGCATTGGTGTCGTTGAATTGGGTGAGAAGGTCGGGCTCTCCCATAACGCCTGCTGGCGCCGTATCCGACGCTTGCAGAAAGCGGGCATTATCACCGCACAGGTTGCCTTGCTGGATCGCAAAAGGGTCGGACTACCGGTCACGGTCTTTGTGTTCGTGCGCACCAGCCAGCATGATGACAAATGGCTGGAAGGGTTCTCTCACGGGATCAGTGAGATGCCTGAGGTGGTTGAGTTCCATCGCCTCAGCGGCGAGCTTGATTACATCCTGAAATTACACGTTCGGGATATTGAAGATTATGACCGTGTATATAAAAAATTGATCCGCATTGCCCCTTTGAGTGACGTCAGCTCCAGTTTTTCCATGGAAGAGATCAAATATACAACGGCCCTGCCCGTGTAGGGGAGGGTGCCCCTGCCAGGGGGATTCAAATGGGAGGAAACTGGCAGGGGCTGGGCAGTATTCGCATTGTTACAGCCTGATAATCACAACACGGTTGTTTTGATTACCATACCGATAATAATTCCGCGCCTTGGCGTTGTAATAGACGCGCACTGCTGCGGGGCGGGCAGGGTGCATGCTGCTGCGCCATGCAGACCCCTGCCAGACCCAGGCAGAAGCCGGGCAGCGGGTCACCATCTCATCGCGACGTGATTCACGGCGGTCAATCCGGTCTTCAATGACATCGCGGCGGTTTCTATCAAAGGCTTCGTCACGGCGTGACTCCCGTCGGTCAAGCCTGTCCTCGATAAGGTCAGGGCACCGTGACGCATCCAGCACCCATTGGCCATGTGTTCGACCAGCGGCGCTGGCTGGTGTTGTGCAGGCAGCCAAAGCTGCAGTAATCATAGCTATACTGATAATTCCGTGTTTCATCACGCGCTCCTTTTCTTTCAGCGTCTGTCCCCCAGCGCTGAACCGAACAGGTAATTGCAATTCCTGCCGATCTGTCCTTAAAACGTCAGGGATGACATATCCTGTCGCCAGGCAAAGAAGTTTTTTCACGATAAGGCGTTGAGTATGCGGCAAGCCATTTTATCCGTGTTTGCGTTACTGGTCGCTGCAGCAATCCTGCTCGGTGCGAACGGCCTGCAATCAACGCTTCTTTCTGTGCGCGCCTATGTCGAGGACTTTCCGCTCTGGGCTATCGGCTTGATGATGTCAGCTTATTTTGGCGGTTTCGCGCTTGGCTGTCGCTATGCGCCAAGGTTTATTCGCAGTGCAGGGCATGTGAGGGCCTTCACAGCCTTTGCCTCCATCGCCTCAGCCGTCACATTGATGCATGTTCTGTTTGTCGGACCACTCTTTTGGCTGGCCATGCGACTGATCGCCGGTTTTTGTTTCGCTGGTCTGCACATGATCATTGAAAGCTGGCTCAACGAAAAAGCGACTAACGAAAATCGTGGCCAGGTTTTGTCCGTCTACCGCATAGCTGATTTTAGCGCCGTCACAGCTGGACAGTTTATGCTGAACATTGCTGACCCTGCCGGTTTTGTGCTGTTTGCTGTCGTCTCGATCCTCATCTCTCTTTCCCTGGTGCCTGTTGCCCTGACCTCCGCTAGTCAGCCCATGCCGATCAAATCGGCGCGGCTTGATCTGCCGAAACTGTTTCGTGTTTCCCCTCTGGCAGCGGTGGGTATTTTCTGTGTTGGATTGTCAGGCAGTTCTTTCTGGTCACTGGCCCCTGTTTTCGTGCAGGACATTGGCTACGATATTGCGGCTGTCGCGCCGGTGATGAGCGCCATGATCTTTGGCGGGGCAATTGCGCAATGGCCCATTGGCTGGCTGTCTGACAAGTTTGACCGGCGTATCGTGATTATCGTCGTCGCTTCTCTTGCAGCTTTGTCAGCCCTGTTCGTATCAATCAGTAGCAGCCTGACCCTTGGCCTCCTGATTCTGGCCGGTGGTTGTTTCGGTTTCTTCCATATGCCCCTGTTTGGCCTTGGCATCGCGCACGCGAATGATTTTGCCGAGGCGGAGGAATTTGTCAGTGTCAATGGCGGTTTGTTGCTGCTTTACGGGATCGGGGCGGTCATCGGTCCCAATATCGGCTCGGCTGTCATGAGCCTGCTAGGCCCGGCAGCCCTGTTCTATTTCAGTTGTTCCGTGTACCTGATCGTTATCATCTTTGGCATTTACCGGATGACACAGCGTGCGGGCGTAACTGCAGAACAGAAGGAAGACTACGTGGCTGTGCCGCGCACATCGCCGGGTGTCTTCGAGATGGATCCGCGCGCTGCCGAGACACCAGGGAACGACGCGGAAGGAAGCTCAGACCCTGACAAGGGCTGACCAGGCTACCCGTCTTTTACTTGCCGATCTGCTTGTTCACCATATTCTTGAAGAAGTTCGTGTAAGGCGGCGTCAGCAATTTTGGTGGCAGCCATTTCGGCATCACCAGCACGCTGCGCTCATGAGAAAATTCGCGGAAGCCACGCTCACCGTGATAAGCGCCATAGCCGGACTTGCCAACGCCTCCAAACGGGATGTCATCCACGGAGACATGCATCAGTGTGCCGTTGATGCACGCCCCGCCGGATGTGGTTTTATCAAGCACAGCTTCTGCGGCTTTCTCGTTGTTTGAATAGGCGTAAAGCGCCAGCGGATGATCGTGCGCTGTCACATGGGCCACAGCTTCCTCTGTTGAGCCGACTTCGATAATCGGCAGGATGGGGCCGAAAATCTCTTCCTGCATCACTTTTGATTCCGCAGGCGGATTGAGGATGACAGTCGGCGGCACTTTCCGGGCGGATGACATTTTCTGCTTGTCAGCTTCGGCTTGGCGAACCGTGCCGCCATTTTTGCCAGCTTCATCAATCATGTCATTCATCCGCACATAATGGCGGTCTGAGACGATAGAGGAATAATCCTCATTGTCCGCTATCTCCGGATAGAACTCTGTCACGGCATCAATGATCGCATTTGCATAAGCCTCGCCTTTACCTTGCGGGACCAGCAGGTAGTCTGGCGCCACGCACGTCTGTCCTGCATTATAGAACTTGCCCATGGCAATGGTCTGGGCAGATTTCTCGACATCTGCATCGTCCAGCAGGATGGTCGGTGATTTGCCGCCCAACTCCAGCGTGACGGGCGTCAGGTTTTTCGCCGCTGCCATGGCAACGAGGCGTCCCACTTGCGTCGAGCCGGTATAGAACAGATGGTCGAATGGCAGGCTGGAGAATGCTTCCCCGACTTCCGGTCCGCCTGTTACGACGGCAACTTGCGTTTCATCAAACTCCTTTGCGAACATCTCCTTCATGAAGTCCGCCGTGTAAGGTGTAATTTCCGAAGGCTTCAGCATGACCGAGTTGCCAGCGGCGAGGGCGGTTGTCAGGGGAATGGCCGCCAGTTGGAAAGGATAATTCCACGGCGCAATCACCCCAACGACGCCTTTCGGCTCATAGCGGACATAGGTCTTGCCCGGAATGGAGGAGTGGTTCCAGACACGCCGCTTGCGCGCCCAGTCGTCCAGATTCTTGCGGATCTGGCGGGCATTGATGACCGACATGGCGACTTCCGCGCTCAAGGTCTCCATCGGGGAGCGCGTCCCGAAATCCTTGCCAATCGCGGTCACCAGGTCGTCCTTGTGTCCGGCAAAAAGCTGCTCAAGGCGTTTGAGCATCTCCTTGCGCTCTTTCACGGAGGGCACGTTGGCAAAGGAAAATGCCTGCTTCTGCCGGTCAAAAACTGTCTGGAGATGGTCGAGTGATGTCGCGATTGAACCGTCCATGCCTGCATTCCTCCTGCGTGGCGCATTTTATTTTGCCGCACAGTACACTATCCCGGTATGCGGGAGCAAATCAGCTGGGCAGGGGCCGGGCTTCTCGCCGTCATGCTGAGCAAGCAGCCCGCGTAGATAAAGGATCAAACCAGTCCACAGATTCCCCAGCGATTACAGCCGCTTACAGCATCTTTCTCAGATTGCTGGATTTACGTGTGAAGGCAGCTTACGTGATGGGGATAGCAGATAATCCCGAAAGAGAGCCCCATGAAGTTTTCCCGCCTTGGTCGTTCAGGTCTTGAAGTCTCCCGTGTTTGCCTCGGCTCTATGACCTGGGGTGTGCAGAACACGCAAGTTGATGCTGATGCGCAGATTGACTATGCGCTCGCGCAAGGTGTGAATTTCATCGACACGGCGGAGATGTATGCCATTCCGCCCAGCCCGGAGACCTACGGCAAGACCGAGGAAATCATCGGTGACTGGCTGGCGCGCAACACGGACAAGCGTGATGGGCTTGTGCTGGCCACCAAGATCGCAGGGCCGGGGATGCCCTGGGTGCGCGATGGCGGGCCGCTTTCCGGCGCGGCGGTCATCGAGGCTGTCGATGCCTCTCTCAAGCGATTGCAGACAGATTATATTGATCTCTATCAGCTGCATTGGCCTGGGCGAGTCACGCCGCATTTCGGCAAGCACTGGCCAAACAATCAGTCTTTCGAGGAAGTGGATGCCGCCGCTGAGGAAGCGAACATGCTGGACGTCCTGCAGGGGCTCGATACATGCGTGAAGGCAGGCAAGATCCGTTTTTGCGGCCTTTCCGATGACACCACATGGGGCATCGCCACATATCTCAAACTTGCCGAGAAGCATGATTTGCCGCGTATGGTCTCTATACAGAACGAATTTAACCTGTTGATGTCGAAAGACTGGCCATATCTGATCGAGCATTGCGCGATGGAAGATGTCGCCTATTTGCCGTGGTCGCCCCTTGCGACCGGTATTCTCACGGGTAAATATCGCAATGGAGCGCTGCCGAAAGGGTCTCGGCTCGACATCATGGGCGGGCCGAACCAGCGCCACCGTCTGTTCCGGGACCGTGAATTATCTCACCACGCGGTCGAGGCCTATTGTGAGGTGGCCGCGAAACACAATGTCACGCCTGCGCAACTGGCACTGATCTGGTGCGATAATGTGAGTGGGGTCACCTCAAGCATCATCGGCGCAACGACCATGGAGCAGTTGAAGGAAGACATGGCTGCCTTTGACATGCCGCTCACGGACGAAATGGCCAAAGACATCAGTGCCGTCTTCGAGAAATTCCCGCAGCCTTTTTAAGCCGATACAAGTAGCTAGGGTCAGGACCCATTAATGTCGCCATTTTGGCGCAGTGAGGATTTGCGATGATTAGGAGAGTGAAGACAGACCGTTTGCCAAGCAAACGCAGCTGTCTGAACGCAGGAATGTGTTCAGCATTCAAAAAGGTCCCCCGGACCTTTTTGCCAGCCTTTCGGCTGACCATGCCTCACCCCTTTCAAAAGTCTTCGACGCCACTCATCGTAGATCCTCGCTGCGTCCCAAAGGGATCGGGCCAAATGGCCTTCTCACATCGTTGCAAGCCCTTGAAAGTAGCAATACTTCCTGCGGCCTTGCGCCTTGTGAGCAGG
>JALEGJ010000081.1 GCA_022763115.1 Aquisalinus sp. | reverse complement strand
CGCTTTCGAGCGTGATGCTCGCCTTGATCCGTTTGGAAATGGAAGATTCACGGAAGACCCGGCGCTCCAGGCTGGCCCCGTTCAGCATCAGCGCCGCGCCAATCACCAGTGCCGACCACACGGTGACGGACGGGGACAGGACGAACACGGACAGGGCGACAATCACCATGAAGAAAGGCCCGGCAATCACGGCTAGGCGCAAGGCCGCCGGTGAATTGCGATGCAAGCGACTAATCCTGAAATGCAAAGCTGCAGAAAACACCAGCAAACCGAGACAGGCTTCCGCCAGCACTTTGACCAGACCAGCCTCGGACATTGGCAAGCCGGTGTAGCGATAGGCGATCCCTGCCAGCGTCGCCGCGCCCAGCACCAGCGCCGGGCGCTGTGTCAAACCGGCCATGGCGCCAGTCCGGACAAGGGCAAAAAGTGACAGGCAGGCTAACGCCGCCAGAGCAATCATCATCATGGCAGAGGACATGTACGTGAACTTTTGAACTATTATGCGAATCGTGGGGTGATGCGCGCTTTCAGGCAACAGTTTTTTATCGCGTGCTGCAAAAAAGCAGTGCCCGCTGAATAATCACGCACTGACCTGTTGTCAGTCGAGATCAGCCGTCAGCTTGTCCCAGTCCCGCTCTTGTGCGCGTCTGGCTTTCAGTGCACGCCATTTCCGCTGCCATGATCTGGGCCAGAAATGGGTGATGCGATATTTCTTCTGCAGAAAATTACGACGCTTGCGGCGCTTGGGGCGCAGAAGACGCTCCGCAATATATTTTTCCGTACTGTCAAAATTGAATGGCCCGTCAGCCGGGTCTTCGTGGTGAGCCGTCGGATCCAGTTCCTCGGTATGACGGAACGCTTCGTCCAGCACTTCATCTTCTGACTTCAGGTCAGCCTCGGAGATCGGCGCGAGCGTTTCTTCCGGCTCATTTTTCTGTGCACTGAAAATAAAGTGATGGTCGCGCGGCGTCATCTGTTCTGCAGTTAAGCCTACTTCAGAAGCGGTGGCGTCATCTGTTGTCTCGGTGCTGTATTCAGAATCTGCTGCTTCCGCTTCTGCGGATGTTGACAGGTCAATGTCAGCCTTGTCTTTCTCGGTCAGCGTCAGGGCCGGCTCTGGTGTTTCGGCAACTGCTTCTGACTCTGCCTCAGACGCTGCAAGTTCGCCGCTTGCAGGAGTTGCCTCATCGGCATCAGCGTCATCCTCGTCAGCGGTCTCAGCCAGTGCTTCAGGCGCTTTTGCGGCAGGCACGTTGCGCCCCAGTGCAGCTTGCGCCAATGACCCACCCAGCAACAACCCGGCTTCCGGCGCTTCATCCTGTGCAGTGTCAGCACCCGTTGTATTGCGATCAACCTTCTTGCTGGGCCGGTTTTTCATCGCTGGAGTGATCGACGCCGCAAGGTCTTCTTCATCATAGACTTGCGTCAGTCGCTCCTGCAGGCGGCGCGCGTTTTCCTCTGCATGTTCCCGGGCTGTGGCTTCTTCCATCTGGCGTTGCTTTTCTGCCAGTTCAATTTCAGCTTGTTCAGCAGCAGCTTTCTGGGCAGCCGCCTTTTTCGCAGCTTTTCGTTTCGCCGCGAGCCGTGCTTTGCGTTTTTTCTCAGCTTCAAGCGCCTCGGCTTCCTCTGCCGCCTGCTCGGCCGTGACAGAGGTGTCCTCGTCAGCTTGCTTTTGCGTGACAGCATCAGCGTCCTGTGACTGCTCTGCTGCAGCATCAGTGGACGTATCAGGTTGCGGATGTGCATCAAACCCGGCAAGAGCGGCGAGTTGGTCATCCGTCACCTTTTCAAGCGCCAGGGAGCGTCGAATATCGCGGATTGTTGCCGGGTCAAATCCATCCGCCCGGCCAATCCCGGCGAGATAATTCCCCTGCGCCGCATCAAAGCCAAGGCTGACGAGTGCTTCCAGCGAGGCCTGATCTTCAACACCCACTGCCACCGTGATGGCATTATGTTCCTGCGCCAGTTCCAGCAACTCGGAAACGGCGGTCAGGCCGGGGCCGCCGCGTACTGTCCGGGCAAAGCGCAAAATCGCAGACCCCCCGGTTTTGATCTCCGTAAACGGAAATGGCTTCAGGCTGCGCAATTGTTCATTTGGCCGACCGCGCATCTCAATTGCCAGGCGCACGCCTGTGGCCCTCAGGGCATCAAACAGGTGCTCGGTCTCCGCCAGCGGAAAACTGCCGGGAATGGTCGGGCATTCCAGCGTCAGCTTCTCAGCTGGGAAATCATTTGCCTCAAGAATTGCCTCAAGCCAGGCAGGGAAGCTGTTGTCGAGAATGTCGGCAAAGGCCAGATTGACCGAGAAGCCGGGCCCGTCATTGCCGCGCCATTGTTGATACTGCTCAAGAGAACTTTCGATGACGTATCGGGTCAGCTCATTCATCCGTCCCTGATTTTCAAAGAACGAGATGAACGCTCCAGGTGGCAGCACCCCAAGACCGGGATGTACCCAGCGGACAAAAGACTCCATGCGCAACAGCGCACCATCAGACAGGCTGAAAATAGGCTGGAAAATCACCTCGAAGTGATTGTTATTCAAGGCATTATCAATATCGATGCTTGTCAGCCTGACTGCCTGTGCACCCATCATCGGTCCTCCTGCCCACTGCAACGATCGCTTCCTGCCGGGATCGTGCGCAACACCAGAAGTGCACCCTATGGTGCCGGTCTTAATACGATCTAAACAGGCAAAACACGACGCAAAGCGCGAGCCTAACGATCTCTCATGCCGTGAGTCGCTACTCGGGCGCGAGTCACGTAGGCGAGAGCCTGAGAGGTACTCCTGCGCTCAGCGAGTCTACAGATTGCGGGGGAAAAACTGATCAATAATGTCGGCGATTTGAGTCTGGTCCAGCTCCCCGGCCACATCCTTGAACAGGGGGTCTGATACATTGAGGGCCAGACCCCTGACGAACGCAATAGCAGAGTGAAAAAGCTCATCAATACTGCGATCCTCTTGCCATCCCAGTTCTTGTGCTTTTGCAAGCGAGTGGCGCACAGCGGCAGCAAAGTCAGCAAGCGCGGCTTTCAATTCGTCATCAGCATGGCGGGTAATGTCCGGGTGCATGATGGTGGAAAACAAGGAGGGGTTATCGACGGCCCATCCCACGAACGCTTTCGCCATGGTGTTCGGGTGAATGAAGTCCTCCCCATTGACCTTGGACAACACGGCCCGCGTCGCGCCTTTGTAGCCTTCTTTTGCTAATGTACGCAGCAGGTCATGGCGGCTTTGAAAATGTTTGGCAGGTGCAGTTGAGGACACCCCCAGGTCTCGTGCGAGGGCGCGCAAACTGACGGCCTCAACACCACCGGTTTCGACGACTTCAGCTGCCCGTTCTAGAATGGCCTCGCGGAGATTTCCGTGATGATACCCTGACATTTTTCAGCCTTTCTCGACGGCGGTTGACACGCGCGACATGCTTCAATAGAAATGTATGCAATGCATACATTGATCGGATTAGTTATGGCAATATCTCAAAGCACGCGCGCAGGTACCACTACTCCCTATATTGACCGAAAGCGCTACATGTTTCCGGCACTGTTTTTGTTTAACTTCAGCGTGCCTTTTTTGATAATGGCGGCTTATTGGGCAACAGGAAGTAACTGGTGGGTGCTTGCCATCCCGGTGTATTTTTACGTCATTATACCAATCATTGACTACATATTGGGCGAGGATAAGGGCAACCCGCCTGAAGAGGTGATCCCTGCGTTATCAGCTGATAATTATTACAGGTATATTCTCTGGGGAATGGTTCTCTCCTTTTTCATCGTTTATATTGCAGGTATCTGGTTTATCATGACCCAAGGGCTCGACCTCTGGGCACAGCTAGTGTTCGCTTTCAGTCTCGGGCTGGTCAACGGTAATGTGAATACAATCGGTCATGAGCTCGGCCACAGAACAAACAACATAGATCGTGTTTTCGCCCGACTGGCATTTGTGACAAATGGTAACGGGCACTTTATTGCTGAACATAATCGCCATCACCATACGCATGTTTCGACTCCAGAGGATTGTTCATCTTCACGTTACGGAGAGAGTTTGTATGCGTTTGCCCTGCGAGACATTCCCGGTGCCTTGAAGGGAGCCTGGGCATTGGAGGTCGCGCGTCTTAATAAGAAAGGCAAGCCAGTATATAGTCTCCATAATGAAATTCTGGTCAACTGGTTAGGCTCATTAGTCCTGGCGTTATCTTTGACAGCATGGCTCGGCTGGAGCGCGATCATCTTTATTGCGATCTACAAGTTCGTTTCATTTTTCATTCTGACCCTGGCTAATTATATTGAGCATTATGGATTGTTGCGTCAGAAGCAGGAAAATGGTCGATACGAACCTTGTGCACCACGACATTCCTGGAACACAAATCACTGGTTTTCAAACATCGCTACAATTCACTTGCAAAGACATTCTGATCATCACGCCAACCCCTCGCGGCCATATCAGAGCTTGCGCAATTTCGATGACCTCCCCACCTTGCCGACCGGATATCCGGG
>JALEGJ010000080.1 GCA_022763115.1 Aquisalinus sp. | reverse complement strand
TTCCTGCGGGATTTACCTTGGTTAAGAATTAGGCAGAAAGCGTTAACAGATAGTTTACCAGTCATTGCGATACCCGGATTAGGACAACCATGAGTAATGGCAGAAAGCCTTATTCTCTCGGGTATTGAACATGGCGCAGGAAAACGACGTCGAGCCGGAAGCCGAAGAAGAACCGAAGAAATCGTCCGGATTTATCGGGCAGATTATCCTCGCCGTCGTCATGGGGGGCGTGGCCTTTGCCGTGGTCTTTTTTCTGCCCGAGGAAGAGCCCCCGGTGATGGAATGCCCGTCCGTTTTCACGGCCAAGCAGGAACCGGAATACAAACCGCCTTCCCTCGACAAGATCAAATTTGTGGAACTGGAGCCGCTGCTGGTATCGCTTGGCAGCAATCCAAGTGCCAATACCCTGAAAATCAGCCTGACTCTGGAAGCTGACAAGGAAAAGGGCGACAAGGTTCTTGAAGCGCAACCCAAACTGAAAGATGCGTTTACGGCATATTTGCGGGCCGTGGAAGTGGCCGAGCTGGAAGACCCTGCCATGATGGTCAAATTGCGCGCCCAGCTTCTGCGGCGGGCCAAGGTGGTGCTGGGTCCGGATGCGGTGCACGGGGTCCTGATTACGGAGTTTATAGTAAGATGAATATTCTCAGCTCGCTGACAGCGCATATTTTCGACATCATCCTGATCCTCGTCTCCGGCTCTGCCTGCCTGTACTGCTGGCTTCTGAACCGCCGTCTGAAAGCCCTGCAGGACACGCGCAAGGGCATCGGTGCCTCGATTGTGGGGCTCTCCACCGCCCTGTCCAAAACCACCATTGCCGCTCAGGAAGCGCGTCATTCCACCGCGCAGTCTGTCGAGCACCTGCACAAACTGCTGGAAGATGCAGATGCCTGCATCCCGAAAATCGAGATGATGCTTGAAAACCTCGAAATCAGCGCACGGCGCACACGCAACGAAATCGACGCCAGCCAGCAGCAGGCAACCGCCTCGATCAGCCCGCTCCTGTCAGAAGCAAAAGAGCGCGCCACCACGCTTTCCGTCATCGTGGCGGAAATTGATGCCTACTCGCGGCGCATTCGCTCCCTGCAAGCCGCCGCAAACGCGACCGCCGTGCAGTCCGGCACAAGCCAGGCAGAGGTGCACGTCCTTAGCGAGCACAAGCAAGTCGCGCGATGAAGTCCAGCATCCTCCCCATTCTCGGTGCCATTTTCGCCATTTCCCTGGTCGGGCGATCCATTGCCCTCAGCGGGGCAAATGCGGGTGTCGAGGAAAAGGCGGATACGGAAGTAACGGCTGTCGCGCAGACTGAGGAAAAACCCGAAGAAGAGGCCGAACCAGATGTCTGCGTCTCCGGCCCGATCTTGGAGAGTTTCAAGCAGCAACAGGCCAACCTTCAGAAACGCGAACAGGAAATTGCCGAACGTGAGCGTACCCTGGAAGCAGTGGAAAAGCGCCTGACCGAACGCCTCGCCATTCTCGATGAATCCAACGCCCGCCTCGCTGACAAGATGGAGGCAATGAAACGCACTGCGAATGAGGACATCACCCACCTCACCAGCATGTATGAAAACATGAAACCGGCTCAGGCCAGCACCATCTTCGACAAAATGGACCCCGTGTTTGCCGCCGGCTTCCTGCGTGAGATGCGCTCGGAACAGGCCGGACTGATCCTTGCCAATATGCGCCCCGAACACGCTTATGAAATCAGCATCATCATCGCCAGCAAGAATGCTGATCTGCGCCCGACAGTGAAATAGCCCACTCGGCAATTAGGGTCAGGACCCTAGCCTTCATCTGGAACTTTGACGGAACATTAACCCTGTTTTCGCGACTACCTCGCAACTAATGTTACCAAACCTCGATCTATTCAGACAAAATGTGATTGGGAACACAGTTGTGACGATAAAGTAGCTTCCATTTTCTGGCGTCTGCACTAGCATTAAGATTCCAGTAACCAGTGAACTTTGCAGATGTGGGGCAACACAGTAACAAACGTATCAGCAAGCAGGCGGTCTTATGACTGAAACTGCCTTTACAACTTATACGCTGATCGAAAAGGCCATCGCCAAGGTCGATAGTGGCGACCTGCCCCCATATTATGAAGCCGATCTTCATATATTCCGGCAAATTCTGGCGGATGTCATTGATCCATCAGATGATCCGAACAGCACGTTGCAACAACTGAAAGACCAGTTCGCGCGGGCAATCGAAAGTAGTGACTGGTTCCGCGATACAAAGATCATCGACAGGCAGGTTGGCAAATCAGGACAGCATCAGGTTCTGGACCGCCTGCCAATGGCCGAACTGAAGCACAATCAGGAACATATGATGAAAAACGGCCTGCCCGGATTATGCAAGGGTATCGGCCAGAACCTCTATCATAATTACACCCATTGCAGCCGCATGGCCCAACGGGCCAGCGGGTATGCCGCCGAGTTCAAGCTTGAATTCTCAACGCCCGAGATACAGGCATTGAAGATTGGCATGGTCGGCCATGATGGCGCTCATAGCGGTGTCCTTGGCCCGCCGGATCTCGAACATAATGTTCAGTATGCAATCAAGCAGCTTTATCTGTTCATGGATTATTTCGGATACTCAAAAGCGCAGATTGCCTATGCCTTCGAGAAAGGCGTCCTGCCAACTGTGTCCTTTAATTCCGAATTTGTCCCGCAGGACGCAATCGGCGTCTCGGCGGAACTGGGCGACCTCGCCTTTGAAATTGAGTTACCGCATTTCCTGTCCAATTCCCTGAACGTCCTCAAGGAACAGATCCCGAGCATCATCCCGCCGCCAGCATCCGTTATTCAGTGGCTCAGAAAAACTGTCCGCGACGGTTTTATCGGCACCTATTTGAAGGCACGCATCGCCGATTTATCCAAAATCGACGGCACCAAAAAAGAAACCTTCGAGCGCCTTAAAAAATGGATGAACCACATCAGTACAGAGATTACTGAGCTCGCGGACCTCCTCGAAAATAACCAGCCCCTGCCGGACAAATTCCAGTTCTTCACCGAGATCAACCGGCAGGCAGAAGCAACGATTGCGGCACAACAGGCCAAAGTCCAGAATCAGCACAATTTCATGGCCAAGAAAGTGCGGCGCTCCATCATGCTATCGGCAGACACAGGCATCGTCCCGCAAGGCACCACCCGCCTGCCAAGGTCATTCCTTCAACGCAGCTAGATCGACACTCTTGGGTTTTGGATGAAGCGACCCGGGCCATCATTACTCCCCCTCCAACAGCCTCAGCGGGTGTTTGCCATCCACCATGCCCATGAAGGCTGAATAAATGGAATAGCCAACCAGAGCTTTTAGTTCAGGCGATAGTTCTCTTACGGTCTCTTTTGATAATTCAAGCAGGTAATTTTCCTGCTGACGTAAAAATGCATCGCAATATTGATGCGTAATCGCAAAACGTGACGTGTCAGAGCGGTTTTCACCACCGCCATGCCAGGTGGTGCCAAGGAAAAAGATCACAGAACCGGCTGGCATCACCGCTGGTATGGCTTCTTCCGGCTTGCCAGCCCGGTCATCCCCCCATTTGTGGCTACCTGGAATAACAACCGTCGAGCCGTTCTCCTCCGTAAACGCATCAATAGCCCAGACTGTGGCAGCGCCAAGTGGTGGTCTCGGTCTGGCAATGCGGTAGAACCCGTCATCAATATGCAATCCCTGCGCAGCTTCCCCTGGCAGAATGTTGATGACCTGACTTTGGCTTAACAGAAAACCGGGCTGAAAGAGCTTATCCATGAGCCCGAGAATACGCGGATGATCTGCCAGTCTGTCGGTCGCGCGCGTCTTGCCCAGAACATTATAGACACGCTGCGTTTTATGTCCTTCAAAGCTGTTACGCCCGGTATGCTGCAGAAGGTCTGTACAAGCTTCTTTAATTTCTTCGCATGTATCGCGCGGAATCAGATTTTCAATAATCACGTAACCATCGCGCATCAACGTCTCGAAATCTGCATCGATCTCCGGCG
>JALEGJ010000079.1 GCA_022763115.1 Aquisalinus sp. | reverse complement strand
AATATGATGTCTCAGAAAAAGAACTCGCCTCTTTCCTGACAGATGATGTGCCTGGCGGCGCTATCGGTTCTAACGCCTTCGCTGTGGCACCATCACGCGCTGACGATGGGCACACCCGTCTCATGGTGAACTCACATCAGCCTTATACCGGCCCGGTCGCCTGGTACGAGGCACGCCTAAAAACGGAAACCGGCTGGGATCTGATCGGCGGCCTGTTCCCCGGCACCCCCTTCCCGACTGTCGGCGCGAACCCCAATCTTGGTTGGGCCCACACGGTCAACAAGCCGGACCTGCTCGATATCTACGCCCTGACCGTCGATGACCTGAAAAAGCCGCGCCAGTATATGCTGGACGGCAACTGGCGTGACTTTGACGTGAGCGAGGCAAAATTCCGCGTCAAACTGTTCGGGCCGTTCTCCATACCGATCACCCGCGATATTCTGTGGTCGGAGCATGGGCCCGTGCTCGTCACGAGCCATGGCGCCTATGCTTTCCGCTATGCGGGCATGGACAATATCCAGGCGGTCGAACAATGGTACGAAATGGGCCGCGCCGAGAATTTCGAACAGTGGGAAGCTGCCATGCGCAGTCAGGGCGTGCCGAGTTTCAATACGGTCTATGCGGACAAGGAAGGCAATATCGCCTACTATTATAACGCCGTGATGCCAAAACGCGCCGAGGGCTGGAACTGGCGTCAATATCTGCCGGGTGACACAAGCGAAGTCATCTGGGACAGTTTCCATAGCTTTGAGGCCCTGCCGCAAACGATCAACCCGCCATCAGGCTGGGTCTTCAACACCAACAACACACCGTATCAGGCCACTGACACCGCTTATCATCAGTCAGAGGATGATTATCCGGCCTCATTTGGCATTGAGACGAATATGAATAACCGTGCCAAACGGTCCATGGAGCAATTCGAGCCAGATCAGATTATCAGTGAAGCTGATTTCATCGCTTACCGGGAAGACATCTTCTATTCGCAAAACTCCGAAGCCATGGAAATAGCCCGCGAGATCGCTGCGATGAATTTTGCAGGTGATGAAATGCTGGTGGCCGGGCAGGACATCCTGCGCGGCTGGGATGGCAGCACACAGATTGATAATCGCAATGCGGCGCTTGCCATTCTCACCGCCTCCCGCGCCAATGACTTCCTCATGGGCGATGATGTGATGACCCCAGAAGATGCTTACAGGTCCGCCATTGCAGACCTTAACACCGTCTATGACCGCCTTGATCCAACATGGGGCGAACTCAGCAAGCTGGAGCGCGGCGATACGCTTCTGCCCCTTGCTGGCGGGCCGGATGTACTGCGCGCTGTCTATTATCACGACACGCTGCTTGAAAAAGGCTATCTCACCGCCATGGCCGGCGACACGTATATTCTCTATGCGGACTGGGACCCGGAGGGTAATCTGGAAGTGCAAACCATTCACCAGTTCGGATCGGCAACGCTGGACGAGACCTCTCCCCATTATGACGATCAGGCGGAATTGTTTGCCAAGCTGGAATACAAAACGATGCCGCTCACGCTGGAAGCAGTTTTGCCGGAAGCAACCCGGGATTACCGCCCGGGTAGATAGCTGGAATTGCCAACTGATAGAGGCGCTTGAAGCAAGTGGCGACCTTTGCGACTGTTATCTAAAATATAGGTCAATTCCCGTGTCGAACCCTAAAGAAAGTCCAAAGCGCCCTGCTGCCACGATCCTCCTTTTGCGCGATGCGCCTACCCTTCAGGTGGTCATGGTCAAGCGGCATCACCAGATTGATTTTGCTTCCGGCGCACTGGTGTTTCCGGGCGGCAAGGTCACAAAAGGCGACAGTGCCGTCCCTGCTTCCCGCATACGGAGCAATCCGCAGTTGCCACAGGAACTGAACAGTTTTGCCCTCGGGGCCATCCGTGAGTGCTTTGAGGAATGTGGCATTCTGCTGGCTTATGACGCGATCAGTGGCGAGATGGTCAGTGCGGACCGCGCGACTGACCTGACCCCTTTTCGCCCGCTTCTCGACACGGGGCAGCTCAGTCTGGCCCAATTTGTCGAGGAACAGGACCTGATTTTGGCGGTGGACCAGCTTGTGCATTTTGCGCACTGGATCGGCCCGAAAATGGCCCCCAAGCGCTTCGATACGCATTTCTTTCTCGCCCGCGCACCAGAGCGCCAACTGGCAGTCCATGACGGGCGCGAGGCTGTGGACAGTTTCTGGATAGAACCCGCCAAGGCCATGGAAGAACAGAAAAAAGGACGGGCCACGATTATCTTCCCGACCCGCTGCAATCTCGACAAACTCGCCCAAAGCGCCACGACAGAAGAGGCCATGGCCAGAGCCGCAGCGTCAGATGTTGTCACCGTCGAGCCATGGGTCGAGGAGCGCGAGGAAGGCACAGTGCTCTGTATTCCGCCGGAAGCTGACTATCCGATAACCGCCGAAGCCATCGCGACAGCCATGCGCTAGGCGAAAGACCCTTTGCACGCCAATTTATCCCTAGAGGTGTACCCATGAAAAAATTCCTGTTTGCCACAGCCTGCCTGATGATCGGCGCAACCGCCCATGCGCAGGAAACGGCACCGCCGGGCGAAGTCATGAAACTTTATGACATTGCAACCGCTGCCTCCGCCGAGCGCATTCTCGCTGACACACAAACACTCGTGGACTTCGGCACACGGCACACACTGTCAGAAACAGAAAGTGACACCCGTGGCATCGGGGCGGCCCGGCGCTGGATATATGATGAGTTCAAAAAAATCTCCGCAGACTGCGGCGGTTGTCTGGAGGTTATCTATGTTTCAGACGAAGTCTTCGGCGCCGACCGCATTCCCAACAAGACGGATATCGTCAATGTACTGGCAATTCAACGCGGCACGCTGAACCCGAACCGCTATGTACTGATGTCCGGCGACATTGACAGCCGTGTCACGGACCCGCTCAACGGAACCGATGACAGCCCCGGCGCGAATGACAACGCCTCAGGGATGGCCGGCACGATTGAAGCCGCGCGCATTTTGTCACAGTACGAATTTGCAGGCTCCATCATTTATGCCGGCTTGTCCGGTGAGGAACAGGGCCTCTTTGGTGGCAGAATTGTCGCAGATCATGCCCTTGAAGAGGGTTGGGAAATCAAGGCCGTGCTCAACAATGACATGATCTCCAACATCGCTGGCATTGACGGCGTGATTGACAATTCCACTGCCCGCGTCTTTTCCGAAGGCACCCGCGCGACCGAAACCGAAGGCGAGGCGCGCCTGCGTCGCTTCACCGGCGGCGAGGTGGACTCTCCCTCGCGCAACCTCGCCCGGTATATTGATCGGATGGCGGATCAATATCTCACCAATCTTGACGTCATGATGGTTTACCGCCTCGACCGTTATCGCCGGGGTGGCCACCACCGCCCGTTCAATGACGTCGGCATTCCGGGTGTACGGATCATGGAGACGCATGAACATTACGACCGTCAGCATCAGGATTTGCGCAGCGTGAACGGGCGCGTCTTTGGGGACACCATGGACGGTGTGGATGGCGATTACGCAGCCAAACTCACCGCCCTCAATATGGTCGCTCTGGCAGGCATGGCTGACGCCCCGCCCTTCCCGGCCAATGTGGAGGCCGAAGGCGCTGTCTCCCCCTCTGCCAAACTGAAATGGGAGCGACCGACTGGCAAGGCGGCACGTAATCTCGCAGGCTACCGCGTCTACTGGCGCCTGACCACAGAGCCGCAATGGACCCATTCACGCTATGTCGGCAATGTCAGTG
Source organism: Aquisalinus sp. (assembly GCA_022763115.1). GTDB lineage: Bacteria > Pseudomonadota > Alphaproteobacteria > Caulobacterales > Parvularculaceae > Aquisalinus. Next base: position 3,626 of record JALEGJ010000079.1, on the reverse strand, counting down.
AGTACACTTTCGAGAACCTGGTCATCGACAACTACTATTTTGGCGTCGCCGCAGTCGCGAAAGATGGCTCGGAAACACCTGTCGTCTTCCCCGGCCCGGCAGGACGGTTCTAAAACCACAAGAGTGGTTTGAACTGGATCATGTCCCCTTTGCCTGATAGCCTGAGCATAACATCAGCAAGTGGGGACGTTATGACCAAAACATATATCAAACTGGCCGCCATCACGGCAGCCCTTCTGCCGCTGGCAGCAAACGCACAGCTTCCAGGCTCACGCCCAGGGCTATTCGATGTAAGCGGGAACGCAGGCTGGCAACAAATGCAAACGGCTGACCCTTCCGTCAGACAATGGGCGCATCCAGCCAGCGCCAGCCAATATGGGACGAACTGCAACATTGCCACTCAATCAGTGCCCTTCCGAAACAGTGAATTTCAGGGAGCCTTTGACTCCATTGACGAAAGAACCCTGCTGTCACAGTTACGCGCCCAAGGTGATGTGAATTATATTGAAATCAGTCCAGTCCAGACCGCCGATCTTGATGGTATTGACGCTTTCAGGCTGACAGCACGCATGTCAGGAGAGCTTAATCTTACAGCCGTACAATATCAGGCTGTTATCGGCTCAACATTAGTCGGGATTACATGTGGTTCGGAAGAATCTGGTACAGGCATCGTGCTCCCCACGCTGGAGCGCTTTGTGGAAACCACACGCTTTTCCTCCGGCATGACCTCAGCCAAGATCGAGAATGATCCGGAAGCGGAGTTTCCTGACCTGCTCACTGTCAGTGACACAAATCCCGCAGACTTCATCGCGCCCACTTTCAACGCGGGCACTATCCGGGCGGTGAGTGCGGCTCAAGAGCAGATCGACACAACCTCAGACGAGTAACCCGGCGATCAGATACATCACACCGGCAATCAGCGCCGCGACAACAGCGTAAGGCATCTGGGTGCGGACATGAGACAAATGATCCGTACCCGCCGCAACACTGGCAACCAGCGTCGTATCCGAGATTGGCGAGCAGTGGTCACCAAAGACCCCTCCTCCCAGCACAGCCGCCAGGGCAAGGGAGGGCGGAATGCCGAGCGCCTGCGCCAATGGCATCGCGATCGGCACCAGAATGCCATAGGTCCCCCAGCTGGTGCCGGTCATGAAACTGGTCAGGCCCGCCGCCAGAAACAGGATCGCCGGCACGGCCATCGGCGGCAGTGTCCCGGCAGCCAATGCGGCGATGTAGTCCCCCGTCCCCAACGCTCTCAGCGAGGCCCCGAGCGCGATGGACAGCAGCAATACCGTCACCAATGGCACCATTTCACCAATGCCCTTGAACGCCTTGTCCTGCAATTCGCGCGCGGTAAAGACCCTGTCTTTCAGCAGCAACAGTCCCGCCACAACCACGGCCAGCGCAATCGACCACAGGATTGACTGGGAGCCGGAGCCGTTGATCGGGTTGCCGCCTCCTGTCCAGGTCATGAAGGCAAGCGCCCCGCCAACCATCACCACCAGCGGCAGCCACATGTAAGACGCCTTGGTGGGCTCAGGCGCATTGTCATCCGCCTGCTGCTCAAGGCGTGCATCTGCATTGCGCATGGGGCCGAACACCTTGCCGGAAAAGGCAGTAAGATAAACCCCGACAAGGGTCAGCAGGGCATAGAAATTCCACGGCACAGACCCCGCCACCACAGCCACCGCATTATCGAACTCATACTGTTCGACCAGACCCAGCGCATAAGCCCCCCAGCCATTTATGAGCAGGATGACGCTGATCGGCGCGCTGGTGGAGTCGATAATATAGGCCAGTCGCTCCCGGCTCAGTCCGTGCGCATCATAAAGAGGTCGGCCCAGAACACCAGAACTCAGTAGACTGACATTGGTTTCAACGAAAATAGCTGAGCCGGTGCCTGCCACCGCCAGTTCTGCCCGGCGGCGTGTGCGAGCAACCCCGCTGTTAATCATCGCCTTCGCCGTTGCCGCGACGCCGCCGCTATCGCGCATGAAAGCAATCAGCGCCCCGATCAGCAGGCAGAACAACAGGATTCGCGTGTTGCCGGTGCTCTCGAAAACAGCCACCGTCCGGTCAACGGCTTCCAACATGCCAACACCGGGATTAAACCCGGCAATCAGTGTCTCGGACAGGACCAGTGCAACAATCAGCGCGGCGTAGACATTGCGCCAGATAATCGCGATAGCAATCGCCACCACAGGCGGCAGAACGGTCAGCAATTCCATAAGACAAGCCCCATGGGTCAAGAATGACGGGCCGTATCAGCCCTGCGTTTTAGTCCTTCGATGGCGGCACCATGCAGAACGCATTGAGCTTGTTGCCGTCAGGATCACGGAAATAGCCGCAGTAGAAGCCAGTCTCCCCACGCGGCCCCGGCGCGCCTTCATCCTTGCCGCCAAGAGCCAGAGCCTTTGCGTGAACCTTGTGCACCTGCTCCGGCGCCTGCAGGGCGAGCGCTATCATCGTCCCGTTGCCGACGCTCGCCGCCTGCCCGTCATGCGGCTTGCAGATCCCCAGCATCGGCTTGTCCATGGCAAGGCCATACCCGACGAACCCTTCAGTGGACCACATCTGGCCAATGCCGACTTCGCCCAGAATGGCGTCATAAAACTCGGTGGCCTTCGGCAGGTCATTACTGCCAAGCGTTGCATAGGCGATCATCTGTGCGCTCCCATCTCAATCATCACGCACCCAGCTTAGGATCAGCCTGCGCATCCCGGCTATAAAAAACTGCACGTGAGACCAAAACTGCCCTTGACGGCCTTATCGAAAAACAATAAGTCAATGTCAGGGCGTTGATGATCGAGAGAGGGACGAGATGACTCGAATCCAACGCAATACCCAGTCCGGAAACGGCACCACACTCACTGTATTATTAGTTTTGTTCATCGCCCTGGTCGCTGCCGGCACCTGGGCCGCCTACACATATGGCGACGGCCATATCATCATGAATGGCCAGACCATTGACGAGTTACAGCCCTGGGAGGTCGTCCTCGGTGTCGTAATCGGCATTCTTGGCGCTATTATCGGCATTCTGGCAGGCTTTATCGGCATCATCATCGGCCTTCTGGCCGCCGCCTTCTCCATTGCCCTGGCCTTTGTTGGTGTTGCCGCAAGCCTGTTTGTAGTCGCAGGCGTCCTGGCAGGGCCTGTCCTGTTGCTGGCGCTGGTGATCTATCTGTTCACCCGTAACAGCGGCAAATCATCCGGCAACTCTGATGAGAACGCCCCGCTGATCGAGAGCACGCCGGAGCCGGCGGAGGCCTGATTTTCACAAACCTGAGAACACTGGAAAACCCGGCCCTGATGCCGGGTTTTTTCGTCAAATTTGCTGAATAATTTTAACCAGTTAACACAATTTTCAGGCACACTGGTCTATGCCCTGCCCCGTCAAGGAGATGTGACTGTGGCTGATTCGCAACAAGCGTCTGCAATGAGTCAAAGCCACTAGCGTTATCCTTGCAATAGTATAACAATTATGTGTGAAAGAAATTCCACATTCTTCTAACGCGGCTCAGTCCGCGCAAGACATGTCTAGTTAAACAGTAAACCGCACCGGGAGGGTCGCAATGCTTAAGAAATCTGTTTTATTGGGTACTTCTGTACTGGTTGCCGCGTCATTT
>JALEGJ010000078.1 GCA_022763115.1 Aquisalinus sp. | reverse complement strand
CGCCGCTCAAGACGGAAGAGATCCAGGCCACGGTTGAGAAATTCCTGGCCGAGGAGCCCATGTTCGGCTGCCAGCCGGGCACCATTCGCGGCGTTGAGTATGAGCGTGTGTTCAACATGTCGAACATGTCCCTGCGCGATATTCTGGCCGTGAAGACCCAGGAATTCGCTGATCAGGAATTTATGGTGTATCAGGACAAACGCTACCTGTTCAAGGAAGTCTGGGCCAAGGGGTGCCAGTTTGCCAATGTCCTGATCGATACTTATGGCGTGAAGCCGGGCGACAGGATTGCTATCGCCATGCGTAATTACCCGGAATGGTGCATTGCTTATCTCGGCATTATCGCGGCGGGTGGCACGGTGCTGCCGCTCAATGCTTGGTGGCAGGCAGAAGAGCTTTGCTATGCGCTGACAGACAGCGGGGCGAAGATTGTGGTTGGCGATGCCAAGCGCATCAGCTTCCTGCATCCGCATAAGGAAGAGCTTGGACTGACGCTGATTTCTGCTGTTGAGGAAAGCGATCTGGCGGACGCAAGTTTTGAGGAGTTGACAAAAGATGCCTCGCCGGACATGCCGCCAGTGGCGATCGACCCGGAGAGTGATTTCTGCATTCTTTATACGTCAGGCTCGACCGGCAAACCCAAGGGCGTGTTGTTGACCCATCGCGGTGTTGTCAGCGCGGTTCTGTCCTGGTCCTTGCTGCTGAATGTGATCGAAACCCTGCGCCCGAATGCGAATGTGCGCCCGGAAAATCCGGCCATGCTGGTGACGTTGCCGCTGTTCCATGTGACGGCATCGCACTCGTCTTTCCTCCTCTCCTATCTTGGCGGGCGGAAGATCGTCTTCATGTATCGCTGGGACGTGCAGGACGCCTTGAAGCTGATTGATGAAGAGAACATCACCAACCTGTTGATGGTGCCGACCCAGTCCCACGAGATTGTGGAAGCGGCGAGCCCGGAACAGCTTTCCGGCCTGCGCGATATCGCGACAGGCGGGGCCAAGCGCCCGGCGCATCACGTCAAGGAAATGAAAGAGAAGTTTCCGGCGATCAATTCTTCTTCCGGCTATGGCCTGACCGAAACGAACGCGCTTGGCTGTATCAATGCGTTGACGGATTATCAGGCTAGGCCGGATTCCACCGGGCGCGCTGTGCCGCCCGTGACGAAAGTGGCGATCTTCGACCAGGAGATGAATGAGTTGCCGGTCGGCGAGGTGGGCGAAATCTGCATCAAGAGCCCGGCCAACTTCCGCGGCTATCTCGGCATGGAAGAAGAAACCAATCGTGTGCTGACGAAAGACGGCTGGTTCAAGACCGGCGATCTTGGCAAGCTGGATGAGGATGGGTTCGTCTATATCGTGGACCGCCTGAAAGAGCTGATTATACGGGGCGGCGAGAACATTTCCTGCCTCGAGGTGGAGAACGAAATCTACAAATATGATGGCGTGATGGAAGCAACTGTCTTCGGTATTCCCGATGACAAGATGGGCGAGATTGTTGGCGCGGTTGTCTATCCGGGCGAGAACACGGTGGATGCGGGCGAATTGCACAGCTTCCTGAAAGGCAACATCGCGGGCTTCAAGGTGCCGGAGCGCATCTGGATTTCCCCGCAGCAACTGCCGCGTGGCGGCACCGGCAAGATCGACAAGCGCGCCACGCGCGAGTTCGCGGTGCAATTCCCGGCCCATTATTCTGCCTGAGGCATGAGTAGAATGTCGCGATTGTTGCGCAGCTAATCGCTTATAGCAGGTTGTGCTTCCTTCCGGCGTCACCCTGAACAAGCATCGTGCTAGCGATGCGCAGATTCAGGGTCTATGGTGTGAGCGGTGTTTTGTATGGGATGGTTCTGTTTGAAGAACAACTTTAGTTTCCTGTTGTGCGTGGAAGTCCATGGGTCCTGAATGATCGCTTCGCGATCTTCAGGATGACGCGCGAGCGGAGGCGCTTGTTCAGGATGACGGGTGGGAGGTTTTGGGATAGTCTTCATACACAACTGCACAGGGAGAGTGTTTGTGAAGTCTGTTCTGAAAATCATTGCTGCAACTTTTATACTGATACTGCCAGCCTGCGCGCAGACTGGTTATGATGTTTTTTTTGGTAATCGTAGCAGTGGGGATATATTTGCTGATGCGCAGGTAAGAAGCCTCGCTGATGCCGCCTGTAACGGCAATAGCAGGCGTATTGCTGCGTTGGTGGCCGAAGGGGCGGACCCGAATGCGGAAGGGGATGATGGCATCACGCCTATATTCTGGGCGGTGCAATGCCGCAGTGTCTCAGGCATTACGGGCCTTTTGGAAGTTGGTGCAGATCCTGACCGCTTACTTCTGGAGCGTTATCTACCGATTACTATTGCCGCAGCATACACGGACAGTCGTTACCTTGAGGCCCTATTAAGAGGGGGCGCGAATCCCAATGCCTATTACATAGGTGCTGACTTTGCTATTGATGAGGCAATTTTTATAAATATTCAGACGGGCAGTTGGCGCAATCTGGACCTTTTGGTCGAGTATGGTCTGGATTGGGACATGTTAGGAGACCCTGCGCTTGGAAAATATAGCAGAACGTTGCTGGGGGGTGTGCTTACAGACAGAAGATACTGCAAAGCGCTTGAATATATCCGCCAAGGACCTCGCGTAAATGAAGAGATGTTGTTGAGTGTGACCAGAGCCGGCATTGTTCAAACTGGCTCAGAGTTAGCGCAATGTCAGGCTGAAATTGACCGTATTCTGCTTGACCGTATTGGCGGTGAAAAAGCATTCCAGCGGTTCCAGGACAGCCGGTGATCGTCACCCTGAACAAGCATCGCAATAACGATGCGCAGATTCAGGGTCCATGGTGTGGGGGTGATTGGCGTGGGATGGTTTTGTTTTGAGGAACAACCTTGGTCCGGTGTGGCAGTTTTAAGTCCATGGGTCCTGAATGATCGCTTTGCGATCTTCAGGATGACGCGCGGGCGGCTGGTTTTTGTGAGGTGCGGATAGATCATGGGTGGGGTGGTTTATATTCTGGCAAAGCACAAAAATGGTGCCCTTTATATTGGTGTGACCAATGACATTGGCAGGCGGGTCTGGGAGCATCGGGAGGGGCGAGGGTCCCGGCACACCAGCAAGTACGATATAAACAGGCTGGTCTATTATCAGTATTTTGATGATATTTCAGATGCAATTGCAGAGGAAAAACGTCTCAAGGCCTGGCGACGCAGCTGGAAGATTGCGTTGATCGAGAAGGGCAACCCTGAATGGCGTGACCTATATTATGATCTCAACAAGCCCAGTGGTGTCCGCATGGAGGGCTGGCAACCGCCAGAGGCATGATGTTGTTCGTATATTGAATGCCGTCACCCTGAACAAGCATCGCAATGCGATGCGCCGATTCAGGGTCCACGGTCCGGGCGGTGTTTTGTGTGTGATGCTTCTGTTTGAAGAACAGCCTTGGTTTCCTGTTGTGCGTGGAAGTCCATGGGTCCTGAATGATCGCTTCGCGATCTTCAGGATGACGCGCTGACTGCGGTGCTTGTTCAGGATGAGGCGCGGGGGTGGGCGGCTTTGTAGGCGCGCAGGAGTTCTTCGTTATCGACGGCGGTGTAGCGCTGGGTGGCGGCGAGCGAGCTGTGGCCGAGCAGTTCCTGGATGGCGCGCAAGTCACCGCTGGCAGAGAGAAGGTGGGTTGCGAAGGAGTGGCGCAAGGCGTGCGGCGTGGCGCTTTCCGGCAGGCCAAGTTGCGCGCGCAGGTCCTGCATGGTTTTCTGGGCCATACGTGAGCTGAGTTTCTTCCCTCTGGCCGAGAAAAACAGCGGCGCCGGTTCCACCGTTTCGTCCCAGATGTCGGGATAGGATTGGGCCTTGCGGTCTGCCCAGAGGGCGCTGCGGTATCTGGCGATAGCCTCGTGGATGGCGGGCAGGAGGGGCACAAGGCGGGTTTTGCCGCCTTTGCCGGTGATGCGCAGTGAGTCACCGAAAGGCGCATCGCGCCAGTTGAGGGAGAGTGCTTCCGATATGCGCAGGCCCGCGCCATAGAGCAGCGTGACGAGCGCCAGATCACGCGCGGCTTGCCAGTCATCCTGTTGCTGATGTTTTTCGGCAAGCGTGTCGCAAACATTCTCTGCGTCTTGCCGGGCGAGGGGGCGGGGCAGGCGCGGGGGCAGCTTCGGCGAGCGCAGCGTTTTCAGTTCGGGATTGGCGAGGTTGTGCGTTTTCCTGAGATATTTGTAGAAACTGCGGATTGCCGAGAGATCGCCGCGCAAGGTGCTGGCGCCGAGGCCCTCATTCTTGCGGCTGGCCAGAAAGGCGCGGAAATCCATCACTCGCAAGGCGCCGAGGTCAACCAAGTGCGGCGTGTGGCCGAGATGCTCTGTGAGGAAGGTGCCGAACAGGGTGAGTGTGTGATCGTAGTTTCTTATGGTGTACGGACTATAGTATTTCTGTGTCTCGATGAGGCCCAGAAAGTCTTTCACGAGTTCGGGGTATGTGTGGTTGCCGGTCGTCATGGGGCTCAGGAGACAGGCTCCGGTTTAAGGAATGATTAACTGTCCCTCAGACTGAAGATGGCAGCGTCTTTTGTACGGTCTCGACGGTGGTGTGGATGATCTCGTCAATCCGGTCGCGGTCCTGCGGGTAGTCTGCCGCGATCCAGTCCTGCTCGGCGGCGGTGAGGGCCTTGCCGATGGCAGGGCCAATGGGCAGGCCGCGCGCGATGAAATTGGCAGCTGAAAACGGGCAAGCGGGCGGTATCCAGCGATCCGGCAGGGTGAAGAATGCCTGCCAGCGATCTGTTACAAGGCCTGCTTCATGGTCGCTGGCGCCGAGCAGCAGGCTGGCATCCTGCAAGGCTTCCGTACCATGACGATAGAGCAACTCTCTGGCGCGTGTGTCGTCCGGTTGTGTGGCCAGCCAGTCCCGGTTGGTGCTGGCGGCTGTCATGCGCTGGCTTTGTGCATTGGAGAGGCGCAGGCGATCCGTCACTTCCTGCGGGTCGTCCCATAATGCGGCGAGGTAGAGTTCCGGGCTGGCGTGCCCGGTTTGCCGGGCAAGGTCAAAGGCCCGGCTGGTGGTGGCGATATCTGCCGGTTGCGGCATGATTGCAGCGAGGATGCCTGCATCCTGCAGGGCGGTCAGCACAAAGGGCAGGCGCGGGCCCGCGAGAATTTTACGCAGTTCCATTGTGATGCGTTCGGCGGAAATCTGTTGGAGGCCCGAGGCAAGAGCTGCGCAGGCGGCGTGGCCGGTCTGGTCCAGATCACGGGCGTAGCGGGCCGAGAACCTGTAAAAGCGCAGGATGCGGAGATAATCTTCACGGATGCGGGTGTGCGCATCGCCAATGAAGGCAACCTTTTCTTTTTGCAGGTCTTGCCGCCCTCCCGCCGGGTCAAACAGCTTGCCATCTGGTGTGAGATACATGGCGTTGATGGTGAAATCGCGGCGCTGCCAGTCCTGCTGCCAGTCTGTCGTGTACGCCACAGTTGCGTGTCGGCCATCAGTTTCGATGTCCGCGCGCAGGGTGGTGATTTCTGCGACCAGGCCATCGGCCACGGCTGTGATGGTGCCGTGGTCATAGCCGGTGGGGATCGCCTTGAGGCCTGCTGTCTTCAATGCTGTTATGGTTTCATCCGGGGTCAGACGGGTGGCAATATCAATATCTGTCGGCGTATCATCCTGACCGAGTTGTGGCGGGTTGCCAATGAGGCTGTCGCGCACACAGCCGCCGACAAACATGGCACTGCCGGCGTGGTGGTTTTCCAGCGCCTGCATGATCTGCGTCAAAGACGGATGGCTGATCCAATCGAAATCCGCTTTGTGTGTGTCCGGCAGCGTTTCTACTGGCAGATTGCTCATCCATCGCGCCTGTCATGCACGGCCTTGGCCAGTGAGTTGATAATGCCTGCTGTCAGCCCCCAGATGTGAAACTCTCCATACGGAATGGCGGGCATACGGTATTTAACGCCGTTGTTTTTGCGCTCTTCGATAATGTGCTTGTCGAGGTCGAACAGATGGGCCAGTGGCACCTCGAACATGCCCTGCACTTCGCGCGGGCAGGGCGTGAAATCCGCATCCGGATGAATCACGCCGACAACCGGCGTGACGGCAAAGCCCATGCCGCCGAGATGAAGCCCCATATCGCCCATCACTTCCACGTAGTTACGTTCTATACCGACTTCCTCCCAGGTCTCGCGCAAGGCAGTGTCCGTATGATCCCGGTCTTCTTCCTGCACGCGGCCACCGGGAAAACTGATCTGCCCGGCATGAGAGGGCATCTCATTGGAGCGAATGGTGAGCAGGACGCTCGGCTCTTCCGGCCTGTCGATGATCGGGAAGAGGACGGCGGCGGGGCGATACTCTTCCATCGGGCGCTGAAAGATGGGCGACTTTTTCAAGTGAGGGTTTAGTTCGTGGAAGATGCTACGCGTGTCGAACGGCTCGGGCGCGCTGAGCGCGGCGCTGATTTCATCGCGCCATGGGCCGATTGTGGCAGGCACGGGACCTGTCGCAGGGTCTTTCCGGGGCTTGCTCATGCGGCGGGGTCTCCCGCATCAGGAGCGAAAGAAAATTTCGTAGCGTTGCTGATGATATGCGGCGGCTCACCCTCGACCAGGTCGGCCAGCTGGTAATAGACGGGCCGGGACAATTTTGCCTCAAGGCCGCGGCGCACATGCAGATACGGCACCAGTTCATCGGCAGCGTCCCCGGTGCGGAAGATCAGCGCGTTATCCGGTCCAGCGGTCACTTCGTCGCCGACATTGGTGCGGAAATGGAGTCGTTGTTGCGGTGTACCCTGATGGCTGACGCTTAACTCCACGGCGAGGAAGGGGGCATCTTCCACGGTGATTTTCAGCTTCTCGACCGGCGTGACGAGGAAATGCTCATCGCCTTCGCGCTTCAGGACGGTGGAGAAAAGCCGGACAAGCTGCGGCCTGCCGATGGGGGTGCCTTCATGGAACCAGAGGCCATCCTTGCGGATGACCATATCAATCTCGCCGCAATAATCCGGGTTCCATTTGTCTACCGGCGGCAGGCCGGTGCGAGCGGACAGGTCCGACATGCGGGAGGCAAGGGCAAAAAGATCACTCATAATATAAAACTGGCGCAGCAGGCTGGAGTTTCAAGCCTGCTGCGCAGTTTAAGGCGTTTGGGATGTGTGGCCAGTGCAACTGTTCCACACATCCCTTGAAGCTATTGTCTAGCGGGCTGGCTCACATTCGAGGCAGCGGGCGTAGATCGCGTTTGGATCATTGAAGCTGTCATAGAAGGCCGCTTCGTTCTGAGCCTCGGCAATCAGGCGACGCAGGCCGGAAACTTCAAGACCTTCCGTGCCGCCAAAGAGCGCGTCATCAGCTTTGATGAAGCCGTGACGAACAGCAGCGCCGGAGAGGGATTCGAGGAACATCTCGAACCGTGTCTTGCTGCTTTCCAGCCGGACAACATCATAGTCATCCTGAATACCGGCGAGGGTTGCCGCTGACTCAATCGCGTCCTCGAAATAACCTAGCTCATCAACGAGACCAATTTCCTTGGCGGTTTCACCAATCCAGACACGGCCCTGGGCGATGGCGTCCACTTCGTCACGGCTGAAGCCACGGGCTTCGCCCACGATTTTCAGGAAGCGCTCATAGCCAGCTTCGATGGACAGCTGCATGATGTCGGAAAACTCCTGCGGCAACGGGCCGAGGCCTGCGCCGATGACACCTGAAATGTCAGTTGTGCCAACGCCATCTGAATAGATGCCTGCCTGACTGACCGTGTTTTCCAGAGTCTGGATCATGCCGAAGATACCGATAGAGCCGGTGATCGTTGTCGGCGCGGCCCAGATTTCGTCCGCATCCGCTGCGATCCAGTAGCCACCGGAAGCGGCCAGAGAGCCCATGGAGACAACAACCGGCTTGCCAGCTTCCTGCAAGGCCAGCACTTCCGTGCGCATGACCTCTGAGGCGAAGGCACTGCCGCCGCCGCTATCCACACGCAGGACGACTGCTTTCACGTCTTCGTCCTCGCGGGCATCCTTGAGGTAATCCGCGATGCGGTCGCCGGCAGCGACACCAACAGGGGCGTTGCCGTCCACGATTGTACCGGCTGCGGTAATGATCGCGACGTCAGGGGCATCCGTGTCATCGTCGTCATCAACCGACTTCAGGAATGTGCGGTAGCCGACGCGCTTGAAGCCGTCTTCGTCATCATCTTCGCCGACAATGCCCTTGATGTAGTCGATCTGATCCTTGCGGCTCATCAACTGATCCACAAGACCGACATTCACAGTGGTTTGTGCCAGATCACCATCGGCGAGGCCGATCACTTCAGCAGCATTGTTGGCGTAATTGTTGATCGTGCCTGGTGCCAGGCCACGCGCTGCCTCGACGGTGCTGGTGTAATCGTTCCACAGCACGTTAAGATAAGCGAGATTTGCTTCCTTGGCTTCGTCTGACATGTCGTTGCGCAGAACCGGCTCCAGGGCTGACTTGTAGGTGCCAACGCGGAAAATGTGGTTGGTGACGTTCAGTTTCTCTGTCAGCAACTCATTGTAATATGTGCGGTAGCGCCCGTAGCCGTAAATCAGGATAGCGCCATAATCGTGCATGAAAACATCATCTGCGTGAGAAGCGATGTAATACTGCTCCTGTGAATAATAGTCACCAATGGCGATGACCGGCTTGCCGCTCTCCTTGAATGCTTCGATCTCCTGAACGACCAGCTGCATCTTGCTGGAGAATACGGACGGGACCATGAGGCCACCGAGGTCCAGAACCAGTGCCTCGATCCGCTCATCATCAGCGGCAGCCCGGATGGCTTTCGTCAGGTCGTGGACCTGAATTTGTGCCGGGTTGCTGGCACCATAGGCTTCAGCGAGGGCTTCCTCGAACGGGTCAACTTCAGCAGCCTGTTCGACCAGAACACCTCTGGGGTTGAGCAAGAGTGCCGCACCTTCAGGCACTTGCGCGGTCTGGCTGGAGCCGCCGCCAGCATCGGTCATGGCGCTGGTGATAATGCCCATGAACACGATCAGGAAGATGAGAAAGAGTAGCGCCTGCAGCAAAAGTGCAGCGCCGATGACAGCTTTGACGATCCCTTTCAGGAACCCCCAGATTGTGAGTTTGTTTTCGGATTCCATTTTCGACCCCTCGCGACAAATACTTGAACTGTATATGTTGCAATCAGAGCGTTAAGATTCAATCCCCAATATGACGATCTGTCCATTGCCACTTGTTTTCGTTGTCAAAACACCACGGAACAGGGAAAAAGAGGGCAGAAAATCTATTCTCAACCGTACAAGACACCTGAACAGGACACCTGCATGACTGATTCCGGCCCCGGCCTGGCCCCCCAGACGACTGATATTCTCGCGCAATTCAAAGATCTCTCGCGGAAGATGCAAACAGCGCGCGCGGCGCTCGGTGAAGTTGTGTTCGGGCAGGAGCAGGTGATTGAGGAAATGCTCATTGCCCTGCTTTCAGGTGGCCATGCCCTGCTGGTCGGCGCGCCGGGCCTTGCCAAGACGCTGCTGGTGGCAAGCTGCGCGAAGGTAACGGGCCTGAGTGACAAGCGCATCCAGTTTACGCCGGATCTGATGCCAGCCGATGTGCTTGGCTCGGAAGTACTGGAAGAAAATGCCGAGGGACGGCGCAGTTTCAGGTTTATTGAAGGGCCGATTTTCTGTCAGCTTCTGATGGCGGACGAGATCAACCGGGCGAGCCCGCGCACCCAGTCAGCCCTGTTGCAGGCCATGCAGGAGCATCATGTGACTGTTGCCGGACAACGGCGTGATCTGCCGACACCGTTTCATGTGCTCGCGACCCAGAACCCGATTGAGCAGGAGGGCACGTATCCGTTGCCCGAAGCGCAGCTCGACCGCTTCCTGTTGCAGATCAATATTGATTACCCGTCTGAAAGTGCCGAGCGGCAGATGCTGGCGGCAACCACGGGCACGGCTGTGATCGAGCCCGCCGCGGCGATGACACCGGTAGACCTGATGGCGGCGCAGCAGATGGTGCGGGCGATGCCGATTGGTGAACAGATCGTCGAGCGCATCCTGACGCTTGTGCGCGCTGCCCGGCCCGGGGTCATTGAGGGTGATGACCGGACCGACCTGATTGCCTGGGGACCGGGGCCACGGGCGAGCCAGGCCCTCAGCCTTGCGGTTCGGGCAAGAGCCCTGATGGATGGGCGCGAGGCCCCATCACCGGACGATATTGCCGCGCTGGCTGCGCCGATCCTGCGTCATCGCATGGCGTTGACCTTTGCGGCGCGGGCGGAAGGTCTGACGACAGATATTGTTATTGATAATCTGGTTCGCTCCATCGTTTAGTGGATCGGCCCCCCTGATAGCGAAATGCGCCAACCCGACCACACGTCATCTGCCCGCGAGGCATTGCACCATGAAGCAGAGGAAGCGGCAGGCAGTCTGCCGTCACTCCTTCTGGAGGCGGATCATCTTGCCAATACGGTGCTGGCCGGTGTGCATGGGCGGCGGCGAGCAGGGAGCGGCGAGACGTTCTGGCAGTTCCGACCCTTTGTTGAGGGTGATGTCAGTACGCAGATTGACTGGCGGCAATCGGCGCGCAACGATGACCGGCTTTATATCCGTCAGCGGGAATGGGAAGTGGCGGCGACAGCCTGGCTCTGGCGCGACCCCGGCCTCAGCATGGATTATGCCTGCACGGACAAACTGCCCAGCAAACGGCGACGGGCTGATGTGCTGGCAACGGCACTCTGTTCGCTTCTGGCGCGCGCTGGCGAGCGCACAGGCTATGCGGGCAGCAATCGGCGTCCGTATATGGGGCGACGGGCCGCGGAGACGTTTGCGGCGGAGATTGTCGATGAAGGGTTCAGCACGGATCGCCTGCCGCCTGTGGTGAGTGCTGCAGGCGAGAAGAAGTATGTGATTTTCAGTGACTTCTTCCTGCCGCCTGTGGAACTTGAGCCACGTCTCAAGGCGATTGCAGCCGAGCGGGCTTCTGCCCACCTTGTTCAGGTGATTGATCCGTCAGAGGAAGATTATCGCTTTGAGGGGCGCACCGAATTTCTCGATCGTGTGCAAGGTTTGCCAGCGCTGTTGTTCGGTGATGCGGCGGCGGTGGCCGGGGAGTACCGAAAACTGTTCCGGGCGCATCAGGGCTGGCTTGAGGATATGTGTCGCCATTATGGCTGGTCGTTCATGACCCATCGCACCGATCACACGCCGGAAACGGCATTGATTGCCCTGTATCGGGCGCTGGCACCGGAGGCGCTTGTCTGATGCTGCCTGCTGAACTCGGATTTTCTGCGCCGCTGATACTTTCGGCCCTGGTCCTGTTGCCGGTGATCTGGCTGATCCTGCGCGCGCTGCCACAGGCACCCAGGCGCCTGGCTTTTCCCGGCTACTTCTTTTTGAAGCAAATTTCGAACACGGAGGAAACGCCGAGCCGCACCCCGTGGTATATATTGCTGCTGCGGCTTTTGATCCTTGCGGCTGTTATCATCGCGCTGGCAGGGCCTTTTCTGAATGCGCCGGAGCGACTGGCCCGTTCAGGCCCTGTGCTGATTGTTCTCGATGATGGCTGGGCCGCTGCTGACAACTGGGCCTTGCGCCAGAACACGCTGGCCGGGATCGCCAGTGAGGTAGACGGTACAGACCGGCAGGTCTGGCTGCTGCGCACGACGCCGGTCGTGTCAGGACAAACGGAGAGTGCACTTGTCGGGCCGATGACAGCGGATCAGCTTTCGCGCCTCAGCGATACGATTGAGCCCGTGGCACTGGCAAGTGACCGGGGGCGTGTGCTGAGCGCTGCGGCATCCGCGCTTGCGAGCCTTGGCGATGGTCTTGACATTCGTTGGCTGAGCGACGGCCTTTTTACGGGGCCGGATATAGATGAGCGGCAGTTCCTGCGCCGACTGGATGACTACGGAACTGTGACGGCGTATGTGCCCGATGACTTGCCGCTGGTGCTGTCAAGCATCACGTATCGCTCTGACAGTTTGCAGGCGGTTGTTCAGTCGCCGACATCGATGATTGCCGAGCGCGCCGGGCAGGTCAATATTCTGGCCCGGGATGGTCGCCTGATCGAGCAGACAGAATTTCTGCTGCCGGAAGGGGCGACGCAGGCGAACGTCGAGATCGACCTCCCGTTGACCTTGCGCAACGAGATTGGCCAAATACGTCTTGCCGGGGAGCGTTCTGCGGCGGCGGTGCAACTGGCTGATGCCAGCACAAGGCGCGCGCAGGTTGGTCTTGCCGGCAGCACGGACGGCACATCCGGCACCCTGCTGGACAGTCGCTTCTACTTACAGCAGGCCTTGTCGCCTTATGCCCTGTTCCGTACTGATACGATCAGCAATCTGGCGACCTCCGATGCTACAGTCATTATTCTGGATGATATCGGGCGACTGCGGGACGGCGACGCCGAAGCGCTGGCAGCGTGGGTTGCGGAAGGCGGCGTTCTCATCAGATTTTCCGGCCCTGTGCTGGCTGATGCCTCGCAAGACGCGAGTGTGAATGTCGAGAGGTCGCTCCTGCCGGTGCCGTTGCGCGGGGGCGGGCGCGCTTTTGGGGGTGCCCTGACCTGGGAAGAGCCGCAAACCCTGGGCGGTTTTGGTGAGGACAGTCCGTTTGCGGACCTTGTTGTGGCGGAAGATGTTGAAATCCGCCGTCAGGTTCTGGCGCGCCCGGGCGCTGATACGTCAGAGCGCAGCTGGGCCTGGCTGGAAGATGGCACGCCGCTGGTGACCGCGCGCGCAGATGGCAATGGGCTGATCGTCCTGTTTCATGTGACGGCAGCACCGGATTGGTCTGACCTGCCGATTTCTGGCCTGTTCGTGGACATGCTGCGGCGGCTGACGGCGCTTTCCGTGACAGAAACAGAGCGGCGAGACCCTGATCGGGCTGTTGTGCCGCGTCGTATCCTGAACGGATTTGGCCGCTTGCAGGCAGCGCCCGATGACGCGCGCCCCGTGAGCGTGGCAACGGCAGACGATGTGGCGAGTGCGGCAGTGCCTGCCGGTCTTTATGGAGACCCCGATACGCCGCTGGCTGTCAATGTACTGAACAGTGACAGCAAAATACAGGCGCTGGAGGCGATCGGGGCTTTTGACGGCATTGCCGTACGCGCCTATGCGGGCATGGATGTGTCGCAGCTGGCGGTCTGGTTCCTGCTGCTGGCGCTGGTCCTGTTCCTGATTGACACGCTGGTGATGTTGCACCTGAACGGGAAGCTGATTCTCGGTCGCAGCTCCCGCGCGGTGGCGATTTTGTTCGTCGCTTCGGTTTGTGTGCTCTCGCTATCTGTCACCGATGCAGCAGCACAAATACGCCCGCCGATTGATCCGAAGGCGGCGGACGCAGCGCTTTACACGCGCTTTGCTTATGTGGTGACCGGGGACCGTGAGGCAGATGAAATTTCCCGCGCCGGCCTTTATGGGCTCAGCCAGCGCCTGCGCGAGCGGACGGCTCTTGAGCCCGCTGATCCGGAAGGCGTTTCCCCGGAGCGCGATGAACTCTCCGTCTATCCCCTGATTTACTGGCCCATCCTGCCGGGGGCGTCGGTGCCTTCGGAGGCGGCGCTGGCGCGGCTTGAAGCCTATATGGCGCGCGGTGGCCTGATTATTTTCGACACACGCGACGGGGACCGGGTTTTCGGCAATCAGCAGACAGAAGAAGGAGCCGCCTTGCGGCGCATTCTCGAGCAGTTGAACATCCCGCCGCTGGAGCCGGTGCCCACGGGCCATGTATTGCGCCGATCTTTTTATCTGATGGATGACTTTCCGGGCCGCAATAGCGAGGGGCCGGTCTGGGTCGAGGCGAGAAGCGTGACCGGCAACGTGAATGACGGGGTGACGCCGGTTATTATCTCCGGTCGCGACTGGGCGAGTGCCTGGGCGATTGATGAGGGTGGACGGCCCTTGCGCAATATGGGGGGCGCAAGCCTTGCTGCGCGCGAGGCGGCCTACCGTACCGGGATCAATATCGCCATGGTGGCGCTGACCGGCAACTACAAGGTCGATCAGCTTCAGGCTGAGGCATTGCTTGACCAGCTGGGGGAGGAGCAACGGTGAGCGATATCGTCTTCACGCCGCTGCTGGACTGGCCCGTGCTGCTGGCACTGGCAGTGCTCGGTCTTGTTATTACTCTTTATGCGATGTTTCGCAGTCCGTTCAGCGGTATCTTGCGCCTAGCTGGCGTTCTCTGCCTGCTGCTGATGCTGTCGGGACCAAAATTCCTGGAGGAGACGACCACGCTGCTGCCGGATATTGCACTGCTAATTGAGGATCGCAGTGGCAGTCAGGGGCTTGATGGGCGGATGGACGTGACCCGCGAAGCTGCTGATGAGCTTGCACGTCGCCTGGAAGCTGTGACTGATCTTGAAGTTCGACGTGTGGCATTGAGCGGGCGCGATGAAACGCGGCTGAGCGACGGCTTTATGGACGGGCTTTCTGATGTGCCGCGCAGCCAGCTTGCCGGTATTTTTGTCGTGACTGATGGGCAGAGCACGGACACGCCGGAGGATCCGGCAACGCTCGGGATTGCCGCGCCAGTGCACACGTTGTTGACGGGACGCCCGGATGAGACGGACCGGACGCTGGAAGTTATCAGTGCACCGCGCTTCGGTATTATCAATGAAGCGGCGGATATTACCTTCAAGGTCGAGGATTACGGCTTCACGGATCGCCTTGCCAGTGTCTCGCTGAAGGTGAATGGCCGCGAGGCGATTACCCGCACAGTGCGGGTGGGGGAAGAAGTGCCGTTGCAGGCGGCACTTGATACGCCGGGCAAGACCATTATCGAAATCAGTACACCGCCTGTCGATGGAGAACTGACCACCCGGAACAATCGGGCGGTGATCGAGATATCTGTCATCCGGGACCGCCTGCGGGTGCTGCTTGTGTCGGGGGAGCCTCATGCGGGCGAGCGTGTCTGGCGCAACCTCCTGAAGTCTGACCCGGCGGTTGATCTCATCCACTTCACTATTTTGAAGCCCTCGACCAAACCGCTGATTGCACCAGCGGAAGACCTGGCGCTGATCCGTTTTCCCGAGAACGAATTGTTTCTTGAGAAGCTGGACCAGTTTGATGTGCTGATTTTTGACCGCTACACCTATCGCGGGGTCATCAGTGCCCTGCATTTTGATAATATCTCCCGCTATATCCAGAATGGCGGGGCCATGCTGATTGCATCGGGCCCGGAGTTTACCGGCTCGACCAGTATCGCCACGCGGCGCAATCTGGCGTTCATCCTGCCAGCGTTGCCGAATGGCAATATCGACAATGCGCCGTATATTCCGGCGATCAGCGATGTCGGTTTGCGCCATCCGGTGACTGCTACCCTGACGGGCGCGGGGGAATGGGGGCGCTGGCTGCGCAGCCTTGGGGTGAATTTGCGTGGCGGCGAGGTGTTGCTGGAGCGTGATGACGGCGCGCCGCTGCTGGTGGTCAACCGGGTCGAGCAGGGGCGCGTTGGCCTGTTGCTGTCCGATCATGTCTGGCTGTGGGCGCGGGATTTTGACGGCGGCGGGCCGCACAGGGAATTGCTGCGGCGACTGGTGCACTGGCTGATGAAAGAGCCGGAACTGGAGGAAGAGGCCGTTGCCTTGCGCAGTGATGCAGAGCGCGATCAGATCCTGATTACCCGGCGCACCTTGCAGGATGAGGTGGCCCCGGTTTTTGTGGAAGGCCCGGATGGCTCCATGACCCGTGCCGAATTGACACAAAGCGACAATGGCGAATGGCGCGGTACGGTTAGCGCGACCGAGTCCGGTCTTTATACGGCGACGACCGGCACGGATGACGGGCGCACATTGTTCGACGTGGTGGCGCTCGGGCTGGCCGCACCGCCGGAATACAGTCATGTGATTGCGACAGATGAGCATCTCGGGCCACTGACCATGGCGACTGGCGGCGGCGTTTACACCATCCGCACAGACACGGGTGTGCGCGTCCCGTCCATCCGGCAGGTGCGCGAAGGGCGGTCAGCAACCGCGCGCGGTGGCGAGAGCGGCTGGGCCGGCATTTATCGCCGTGAGGCGGCGCGGGTGGAAAATGTCTCAACACGAGACATCTTGCCCGCCTGGGCCTGGTTGCTGCTGACAACCGGGCTTGTTCTCAGCGCCTGGCTGCGGGAATCCGGGCGATTGAGGCGTCGACAAGTGGTGACGGATTAACCGGGAAGTAACCGGATGAATGTATGCTGCATGTTCAATTATCAGGTTGCGTATGTTTAGCTTGAAGAAAAAAGTGAAGGTCGAGGAACCGACTGTAGACTTTTCGCGGCCGCTCCAGCGAGCGCTGAATAATCCGTTGAAATCACAAAATGATCCGGCGAGCATCGCGAACCGCATTGACCCTGATCTGCGCCTGACCCTGAGCGCGATCGAATCCAGTTTCTTCGTCATTGACCGCATTCGTGAAATTCTGACTGAAGCCGCCCTGCTGGTACTGCGGGCGAAAGACGTCGAGGATATGGCCGGGCGCGCGATGCTGGCAGAACAATATGACGAATTGCGCCAGGCGATTACCGATGCGCTGGAAACGGCTGATGAGGAAGCCCGGCTGCTGATCGGTGCCGAGGCAACTTCCCTGACGGCGACGCTGAATTTCCACAGCTCCTACACGGTGGACCCGGTTTGCCTGACCATCAGCGAAGAGGGCCTGCACCTGCCGCCGCCACGCGATGCCTTTGCCCAGACCAGAGAGATAGCAGAAACCCTCGGCTATCTGGAAAAAGCGCTCGAAAAGATCGATCGCACCGCAAATTATTACATGAAAGATGCGAAATTTCTGATTACGCGTCTGGAAAAAATAGATGTGATATGATAACACCACCACATTAACAGGTGGTGGTATGGGTATTCTGAAATTTTCCTTGTTGGCTGGCGTAAGCCTTTGTCTCAGCGGTTGTCTTGTGGGCACCGCAATCAATGCTGTGTCAGAAACAGCCGAAGGCGCAATCGAGCTGACAGGCGCGACCGTGAAAACCACCGCAGGTGCCACAGGCGCCGTCATCGGCGGCACCGTGGATGCCGTCCTGCCGGGCGATCAACGCCGCAAGAAAGACGACGACGAGAAGTAGTCGGGTTAAGTTCTTCTGTTTCACGTAAAGACGTAGTGCTGCCCCTGGGTTAGGGGCAGTGCCGAAGATTTGGATATTCTCATCTTCTCGTGATATGGTTTTTATATGGCCATATCAGAAACCAATGCACTTACGATTGATCCGACCCTTCAGGTTCGTCTTTCCGCGCTCGCCGAACGCGAAGGGTTTTCGATAGCTGAAATGGCTGAAAAAATCCTGCGCGCGCATCTCGATGATGCTGAGCGCCACATTGTCATTGACGAAGAAGATGAGCGCCGCTGGCAAAAATATCTGGAAACAGGTGTTTCTGTTCCATTCGAGACGGTCCGGTCAAAGGTTCAGCGTCTTGCCGCCAATGCCGCTGCGCAAGCTGAATCCAAATGAAACTTGTTTTTCTGCCTGAGGCAGAAAAAGACATTGAGCGCCTCTATGAATTTTTGATCCTCAAGAATCCGCTGGCGGCCGGGAGGAGCGGGACGAGATTGAGTAGTTAGATGTGCCAGGATTTCTTTTGACGACTTTTCAAGTTGGGCAGATGCAATGCCAGCGTAAATAAAGGTTTAGACTCTCATTTCTAATTTACTGAGTGAGCCAATTTTTCCATTACTTGCTTAATTTGAATTTTAATCATATAATTTCGAATATTCATTTTCGTTAAAAGTGGATAAAGAAAATAAATGAGTAAATCTCGATCATTTTCAATATATCTTCTAAAAAAAGATTTTGATGCATTAAATACACTTAAAGTAGATAGCTCTCTTTTAGAAATAGAGGCTAAAGAACTTCCTGACGGTGCGGTCCTTTACATTCTTGATAATAATGGAGCACCACCATGGTGGCGAAGCTATTTCGGAATCAAACGGCAGCTCATGCAGATGCTCAAAGGCGCAATCGTCTTCCTCCCTGTTCGCAATAAGACTTTCGCGATCACGTTTGGAAACGTCTATCACAATCTGAAACCGGAGAGTTATGAATACGATTTTGGATTGCGGGTCACCCTAAACAGCGTCGACCCAATCAAGCTCAAGAGTCTAGATTCTCTCTCGCCAGAGAATGCAAGACGGCAGCGAACACAACTTCCTGTAGGTTCTGACCTAACTTTATTTGACTTCGATCGTGACAGTACGATCCTCAAGAGTTTGACAGGAAAAGTCAGGGACGAGTTGAAACCGTTCTTCAAGTTTGCGACGGGAGCTAGCAATATTCGGATTAGCTCAGATGTTACCCCCGCAGGATTACCAGGCCTTTGCGCAAAACTGCTGGAACTCTATCAGGATGAAACATTCAAGACGTCATTTCCAAACATTCAAAATGTGGTGCCGGTCAAAGATCCCATTATTCTTAATGCTTTGAATGTCAAACTGATCGAATCTTTGCGCGCTAAGGATGCTAGCATCGTCCTCACTGTTCCAGATATTGTAAATTATGCTGACGAGATGTTTGCAACATTTGCTGGTGAGGGGGCTGGACTCGTTTATGACGATATCTTCTTGGATCGATATTTTGAATACCTCAAAAATGCGGAATACGATCTTTCAACCATCGATATACCCGCACTCAAAAAACATAATCTCGTTCTTACAAATGAGGCGGGCCAACCTAGAGGTGATCGGCCGAATATTCTTAAGTGCCTGATATACGACACGTCTCTTGATGGCAGTGATGCTTCGTACCACTTATGCGAAGGGAACTGGTATCTTGTTGATGGAGACTTCGTATCTGAACTGTCCAATTATCTTGATCCGTTATGCGCCGAAACCTCACTACGTGCCTACAATCATGATGATGAAGCCGCTTATAATGAAGCTGCAGCTGCTGCCTGTTCATGCGGTTTATGTATGGACAGAGAGAATATAGCGCCCACGGGCCAAACTCAAGTTGAACCATGCGATATATTTGAAGTTGCAGAAGATAAAATCGTACTTCATCACGTTAAGAGATCAACAGTTTCTGCTACTTTGAGCCATTTGTTTAATCAGGGGCTAAATTCCATTCAGCTTGTCCGTGATGATTCGGACGCTTTGGAGAAGCTCAAAGCGCTTGCTATTGATAAGGCTGATGATATTAAAAAGTCAGCAATAGTGGCAGTTTTTGAAGCCAATCGATTCAAGGTGATTTTTCAAATTATCACGCACAAAGATAAGACCAAAAAGTCGCGGAACTTACCACTTTTCTCTCGCATTAGTCTTAAGCGAACCATGAAAGAGCTTCGCCGTATGGGTATCGAATCTGAGTTTTGTTTCGTCGAAAACCAAGTTGAGGCAGCAGAAGGTAAAAAGAAAAAGCGTAAGAAGAAAAAGGATGGCAATGAGAATGCGATTAATGCTTGAGCGCATATAGGGCAACTCTCGAAGGAATTACGCAATCATAATTCTACGCTCCATTGCAACAGTCTATTATTTTAAGGCGCGCCATTGATGAAAGTTAGTATCTTGCAGAATTACTTCTCTACAGGCCGGGTCACTGGTCTGCGGCCCAGTAGTGCAAGCGGTGACCAGGCGAGGCTTTTCAGGAACTGGCCGGTTGTGGCTTTGCGTGTCTTTTGCAGTGAGCGCCGGGTTGCCCAGGCTTTGTCTGCTTTCAGGAAGCCGTCTTTCATGCCCCGGAAGTAGGCCGGGCCAGCGCCGGTGATGAGGCCGCGCAGGACGAAGGCGATATTTATCAGTATATGGACGGGCAGCATCGGCCAGAACAGGAGCGGGGGCATGACGCGGATGAAGGTCCAGATGCGGTTGCGGGCGCCATGATAGATCGTGAAGTCACTGTAGCGACCCGTGGTGCCTGAGCCTTCATGCAGGATCACCGCGTCGGCCACCATGATGCTGCGCGCGCCCGCGAGCCGGAGCCGGGCGCCAAAGTCGACATCCTCATGATAGCAGAAGAAGCTCTCTTCGAGACCGCCCAGCGCGTCGAATGTGCTGCGTTCGTAAAAGGCAGCAGCGCCGCAGGGCGCAAAAATTTCCTGATCGCTGTCGGGCCGTAACTCAGCAGACTGACCAAAACCGCCGCGCCAGGCGATGCCGGTGGCATGGTACACATCGCCCAAACCATCGAGTTTTGATGGATCGTCGGCATTGAGTTGCACCGCCCCGAATGACTTTACGTCAGGGTATCGCGCGGTGGCCCGCAGCCATGCGGCGAGCCAGTCCGGCTTTGCCATTGCATCCGGGTTGAGGAGGGCGAGCCACTCGCCTTGCGCCTCTCGGGCGGCGCGGTTGACGCCGCCAGCAAAGCCGAGATTTTCAGGGCTGCGGATCAGGCGCAGATTTGCCATTTCCGGCAGGTTGTCCACGCAGCCGTCATTCGAGGCATTGTCGAGGAGGATGATCTCGACGTCAGTGACCGTTTGTGCCGCCAGCGAGGCGAGCATCCGGTTGAGGCGCTCGGCTCCCGAATTGTAGCTGACAATGATAACCGAGACGCGCGGCATGATGCGATCCTGCTTGTTTGCGCTCCGCGCTTAGCAGGCATTGGCGCGGAACGCGAGTTTGCCCTGTAGATGTTGCTTGAGCGCGAGCGCTGGGCGACCTAACATCTTTTTCAACGAGAGAAGATGCTGCGGCCTGATCTGCGGCCAACAGGGAGACAGGGATGAAAAATCCTTTTGAAACGCCGGAGCGTGCGGCGTTCCGCGAGACCATTCGCCGTTTTGTCGCCACCGAGATCACCCCTTTTGCCGATGAATGGGATGAGGCTGGCGATGTGCCATGGGCGCTTCATGCGAAGGTCGGCGCGCTGGGGGCCTGGGGCTTCGGGGTTTCGGAAGAGTATGGTGGTCTCGGCTTTGATGACTGTTTCATGCGCGCGGCTTTCTCCGAGGAAATCCACTTTTGCGGGGCGTCAGGCGTGCCGGCGGCGCTGGGCGGGCGGTCCATTTCGATCGGGCCGATCGAGAACCTGGCCTCGAAAGCGATCAAGGATGAGGTGCTGGAGGATATCGTCATGGGCCGAAAAGGCTCCAGCCTCGGGATTACCGAGCCTTCCGGCGGCTCTGACGTGGCGCGCCTGCAGACCGTGGCTGAGCGGGATGGCAACCACTGGGTGCTGAACGGCTCCAAAGCTTTCATCACCGGCGGGATGAAGTCCGACTATTTCGTCATCGGCGCGCGCACCGGCGAGCCCGGCCTTGCCGGGATTTCCCTGTTTTTCGTGCCGGTGGAGACGCCCGGCTTTTCGCGCACGCCGCTTGAGAAGAAAATGGGCTGGTGGGCCTCTGACCAGGCAACGCTCTACATGGATAATTGCCGGGTGCCGTCAGAGAACCTGATGGGCGAGGAAAATCTCGGCTTCATCCAGATTGTGCAGAACTTCAATTATGAGCGCCTTGGCATGGTCGCCGGGATGCTCGGTATGATGAAGACTTTGCTGAAAGAGTCGATTGACTGGGCGCAACAGCGCGAGACATTCGGCAAGCCGCTCATCAGGCATCAGGTGATCCGGCACAAGATTGCGGATATGTCTGCCAAGATTGATATGGTGGAGGCGTATCTCAACCAGATTTGCTGGCAGGCCAATGAAGGCGACATGCCGGTTGCCGAAACCTGCAAGGCGAAATTCTCCGCCTCCAAGGCGCTGGAGTTCTGTGCGTCAGAAGCCATGCAGATCATGGGCGGGGCGGGCTATATTCGTGGCAATGCGGTGGAGCGGTATTATCGTGAGGTGAAAGTGCAGGCGATTGGCGGTGGCTCGGAAGAGATCATGCGTGATCTTGCCGTGCGCCAGATGGGTTTGTGAGGAAATAAACATTCATCCGCAGCTGTCGGATGGGGCCAACAGGGAGAAATCAGATGTCTGACTATACGCATGAAATTGTTGACTGGATCCGCTATCACGCGCTGAACCAGCCGGAAAAACTGGCGCAGGTCGATCTCGCGAGCGGGCGCAAGTCCACCTATGCGCAGATGCATGACCGGGTGGGGCGCATTGCCGGGATGCTGAAGGCGCATGGCATCCGGCGGGGCGACCGGGTTGGTTTTCTGGCGCTCAACTCCACGGACATCATGGACTTTATCTTCGCGACCTGGCGCATCGGCGGCATTTCGCTGGCGCTGAATTTCCGCCTGACACCGGGGGAGCTGGAGTTCATCGTCAATGATGCTGCGCCTGATTTCATGCTGGTGGATGATGTGTTCGCCGAGACCGCTGAGGCCCTGAAGAGCATGACCAATGTGAAACACTGGATGCGGTTTGACGGTATTGGCGGTGATACGGAATTTGAGCAGGCGCTGGTGAGGGCAGAGCCGGTTCTGGAAATGGAAGAGTTACAGCCGGATGACCAGTGTATGCTGATGTATTCCTCCGGCACGACCGGGCGGCCCAAGGGTGTGATTATCACCCATGGCATGATGCTCTGGACGGCCATCAATGTACAGATTGGTGTCGGTTTCACGTCTGAGTCCGTGAACATGTCGTTCATGCCGCTGTTCCATATCGGCGGGCTGAACGTGTTTGCCGTGCCTGCGGCTTATGCTGGCGGTACTTCTGTCATTATGCGGATTGTGGATGTGGGCGCTGTACTGGACACGATCAACGATCCTGATCTGGGCGTTACGCATTTCCTTGGGGTGCCAGCTATCTATAACGGGTTGCGACAGCATCCGAAGATGGAGACGACGGATTTTTCCCGCATTGAGGCGGCCTTTGCCGGGGCCGAAGCGGTGCCCGTGGAGTTGTTGAAGTGGTGGCGTGGCAAGGGAATTGTTGTGCAAGAAGGCTGGGGCATGACGGAGAATTGTGCGTCCGGGACACTGTTCCGCAAGGATGACCCGGTTGAAAAGCTGGGCTCGGCAGGGCGCATCGGAATGCACTCTGCGGCAAAGATTGTCCGCGAGGATGGCAGCGAGGCACCACGCGGTGAAGCCGGTGAGCTTTGGGTACGCGGCAAGGCGGTGACGCCCGGATACTGGAATCGCCCGGAAGCAAACGCAGAATGCTTCGTTGACGGATGGTTCAAGACTGGCGATATCGCCCGTCAGGACGAAGACGGATATTTCTATATCGAAGACCGGGTCAAGGATATGTATATCTCTGGTGGTGAGAATGTGTACCCGGCGGAAGTTGAAAATACACTGTACGAATTACCACAGATTTCCGAAGTGGCTGTTATCGGTTTGCCTGATGAAAAATGGGGCGAGGCGGGCTGCGCCTGTGTCGTTCTGAAAAAGGATCAGACGCTGACGCTGGAGGAGGTGCTTGCGCACTGCAAGGGCAAGCTCGCGACATACAAGCAGCCCGCGCATATGGTGATGATGTCGGCGCTGCCGCGCAATGCAACGGGCAAGGTCTTGAAATACCAGTTGCGAGAGAAGGCGCCAGAGATGCTGGCGGGCTAAACCACGGCTCATATCTCGCCTTTTTTCTGGAAACAAAAGGCGAGACATGAGCGCTCGCCTGCGCTACCAGAGTTGCGGTTTCAAGCCGCAGACAGGACAGAGACTGGATAGCATCAATGACTGACGTAGCTGTTATCATGCCGATTTTCGGACAGGGGCCTTTTCTGTGCGAGTCTGTAAATGCGGCTTTGAAGCAGGAGACCGGGGCGGACTTCAAGGTTATCCTGATGGATGACAACTGTCCTGATCCGGCGACGCGCCAGGCCGCGCTGAAATATGTGCGGCGCTATCCTGACAAGGTCTTTTACTGGCGCAGCCCGGAGAACCGCGGGCTGGCGGCGATGCGCAATGAGGGGGTAAATCTGGCGCTGGAGCGCTGGCCGGACCTGTTCTCGGTATTCTTTCTTGATGGCGATGACCGGCTGCATCCGAAAATTCTGGAACGCTCGCTTGTTGCCCTGCGACAGGCCGTTGCGAATGATAATGAGGGTGCAGAGTATCGCACTGGATGGGTGTTTGAAGACCCGGACCATTTCGGCATTGATGGGGTTCTGAACCGGGTCCATGATTATACGGCACTGTTCAGCATGGCTGGCTGTGCCAACACCTCTTCTTCACTGATCAATGCCGATGTGTTTCGGTCAGGCCTGCGCTATCGCGAGCAGATGCGCTCTGGCGGGGAAGACTGGCAATTCTGGCTGAATGTGCTGAAAA
Source organism: Aquisalinus sp. (assembly GCA_022763115.1). Taxonomy (GTDB): domain Bacteria; phylum Pseudomonadota; class Alphaproteobacteria; order Caulobacterales; family Parvularculaceae; genus Aquisalinus. The sequence continues at coordinate 10,463 of JALEGJ010000078.1, read as the reverse complement.
ACGGCTATCGCGGCAAGTTCGTGCCGCATCTCGGCTTCCAGTATCGCCTGCGCCCCAGCAGTATGTCGGCGGCGGCTTCAAAGCGTGCTGACCGCAACCGCACTGAAATCCGGCTCAGTCACCCGGAGCTTTTCACGCCGGACTTTTTCCTGACGGAGGAAACCCGCGAATGTCCACGTTATGCTTTGATTACGCCGAATGGGCTGGACAGCCAGAACCAGGTTTTTGGGCATCATTCAAAAGAGTATTCAGCACACGATATGGTCGCGTTTATGCGCGAGCGTGAGAAACTGCCGACAGCGCCATATCCACAATATGTGATTTACACGAACAACCAGAACGTCAATGAGTTGCGTGAGGCAAAGCTGCTTGACTGGGTATGGTGGCGGTTGCAGGCAATGTCCCGCCGCGACAACAGGGAAGTGTTGGTGACGAGCCGTATCCTGCAACATGAGCAAGAAGGTGTTCTGGGGTATGTGGAGAGCGATCTGACAAGTTCAACAGAGGCAGAGTATTCTGAAGCGACATTATTATCGTTCGATCTGTTCTCTGATCTGGTGCAGGGGCGGACGACTATTGAGAAGCTCCGTAAGCAGCGTCGTCAACGTGCAACAAAGATATTTCTTCAGAGCCGTGAGTTACGCGACTCTTTCGGGGAGTTCAGTGACTTCGTTGATCGGTGCCGGGCTATATATGAGCAAACCGGAACATATTCGCAGCATGAGGCGCGCAAATGGGCACCTTTTGGTGTGCAACGCAAAGACCTTGCCAGCCATTTCTTTTCTGCCGACCCGGTTCTGGCGGTGCCGGATGGCAAGCAGAAAGTGCTCGCCATTATTGAGGAGAAGCACCTTTCTTCAGCCGTTATGCAAGAGCAACTGGCGGAAATCAGCAAGGCGCACAAAGCGCACAATATCGAATGTTCTGTGCTCGTCCTTGGTAATGAAATACCGAAATACCTGACGCGCTATTTTACCCGATGCCTTCTTTTGCGAACGCGTGAAGATAACCGCTGGTCGAATTTTCAGTTCCAGAACTCAGCTGTACTGGGCATGTTATTGCCATTTGGTACTGTTATTTCTGTTGGCTGCAGTATCATTGCCGGTGACCTCAACCAGTTGCGGCGATACGGTGCAAGTGTCATCGGGATGTTGCCGGACCGTGAGCAAGTGCGCACCGGATTGCATGATGATCTCAGTCACTGTTTCAAGGTTTTTACACAGATTGTCTGCCAAACAGAAGCTGAAGCCGACTGGGCGCGCGTGATGGGTGCCGGCAACGAAGTATTGAGTCGGTCAATCACAGATGTGCTGGATTACGTCGGTAAGGAAAACGAAATTCCTGAATAGGTCGTCTGCTTATCAATCCGGCTCGTCTTCTCGTAGTGCTTCATCAATAAGTGCATCAAGGCCCTGATGAATCATCAACGAGGTGACACCGGCAGCTTCCAGTTTTGTGCCTGCCACTTCATCAAGTGTGATAATGGAGGTGTAAGCGCCGGTATAAGCCTGGACCGCGTAAGGGTCGCGCAAGGCGGCCTTGCCCGCAGCAGACGGGTAGAAGTCGTACAAGGCTGAATGATCCGCTTCCGGCGTATAGATAAGGAAATTTTTACAACCCGACTTTCGCAATGCCATGAGCGGGCCAGCGAGTATTGGACCAGCAAGGTTGATGTTTGCACTCATGTCCGCGAGGCGACCGATCACCGGATCCTGCAGGTGTAGGGCAACACGCTCATAAAGAGGCAGTCCGTAGTAATTCATCGTATGGCCTGGCGTCCAGGCGTCCGCATCGAGACGCAGGAAGATACGGGAGGCAGCCTGATGCATGATATCGTCCGGCAAGCCGGACAGTGTGTCACCGATAGAAACAAGATGATACCTGACATTTTCTTCTGTTTTGAACAGCGTGGCAACCATATCTGCCCGGGTGGGATCAACCTGCTCAGGTAACAGTACCGCTATATCAATCGAGCCAGCATTACTGCCCGCTGGCAGAATGGGCCAGACGCCAAAGAGTTCGGCACCCAGTGTCTGATGCTTGGCCTTATCCTGTCCGCAGACGTTGTAATTATCCTGCATCAGTTTGCTCGGCGGACTTTCGGCGCGTAGCTGTGTAAAGGCATCCGCAAAAAGGCTCATTACCTGCAGGCTATTAACGGGAGCCAAATCCTGAAGGTTGGCAGCTTGCTCTGGTAGTGCGATGGTAATTCGGGTGAGGGGCAATTCCTGTGTAAATTCTCTCGCCACATTACTGAGTGCTGAATGCGCTGTAGACTTCTCTGCCCGTTCATGAAATCTACCCACAGAGACAAATAATCCTTGTGCGTGATGGTCCGCTGCGGAAGCAGTTATTTTATTCACCCGTAACGATGTTTGAGGGTCCCCCGCACTATCAACTTCTTCAGAAGGAATGATATTCAGTACGCATATACCTGACTTGAGCAAGGCAATTTCTGCTTCATGCAGTACGGTGTTCATCAGGCCGCTATCCGACAGCAGTTTAATGATACTATCGTCCATAAATGCAAGAAGATCGGGAAAGTATGGATCCATGATGTAAGCGGAATGATAGTCTTTGGCGTAGCGGCAGGTAACGGCTTCAGCGAAAGACTGTCCGGGTACGCTGGTCGCCCCGTATTCGAGGCTGGTAAAGAGTTTCCAGTCACTCGACTGATTGTCCAGGAGAGCCCAGCGTGGAAATGTCGCCTGCTCTTCCATCAGGAAGTTGCGTACTCTTAACAGGCCCGCATGTTTGCCCCGCACATAGTCCTTGGTGAGCGCATCCTTGCTGCGGTTGAGAGATGAACGATTGCCAGTCAGGCGGCGGTATTTGAGATAAGCGTCAGGGTTCTTCACGCTGTAAAAGCCACGATCCATGGCGGTGTACCAGTATTCCCAGTCTTCAATGCCCTGGCGCATGGCTTCGTCCCACAATACGCCTGCCTCGAACATCTCGCGGGAGATCAGCCCACTTGGAGGGCTGAGATTCGACCCAAGCCAGCGCATGGAGCGAAACCGGGTGGGGTAGGAGAGCGAGTTTGCGGCGTGGCCGAACTGTATCTGATCCATCACAACCCAGCCGGCACGACTGTTACCGGATGAGGTTTCGCGGCCATGCTTCAATGCATCAAAGGAAGTTGCAACACACCGCTCCGTAATTAGATCATCTCCGTCGAGCAGAAATATGCCTTCCACTTCCGAGAAATTGTCCAAAATCCATTTGACGCCGATATTGCGGGCGCGAGAGACGCCGCCATTTTCAAGCCAGATATAATGAAACCTGTCAGGGAGCGCCCGGGCATAGCGCTGACAGATACGGCCTGTTGTTTCAGTCATCGGGCAGCCATCAACAATCAGGACGAGCGCGGCGAGATCAATATCCTGCTGGTAGAGCAGGGAGTTGATCGTGTCTGTCAGGACAGTACCCATCTTGTAGGCCGTGATGACCATGCCGACAGGCCGGTTATGTTCTATCTGAACCGCTGGCTGCATTGTCAGATCAGCAGGGAGAGTTTGCGAAACCTGACATGCGCATGGGAGACGCTGTCACCATCAACTTTGGTGAGAAGATAGCAGCGGCTGACGGATTGCGGTTTCTCCGTGTGCAGTTCAATTGAGCCGCGTGTGCCGCCGATCATATTTTTCCAGCCAGCCGCCACTGCGCCGTCAATATCCTGACCTTCCGCAACAGCTATCACGTCCTCGCCTTTCAGTTCCTCTTCCGAGAGAACAAGGTTGAAAGACACTTTGGGGGCTTCTTCATGCGGGTTCACAATTTCTGCAGATAGACCGCTGACGGTTTTAGTCCATTTCGGGTCGAATTCTGCGACGGAAGGGCCATGCAGTGTCGGGTGTAACATCACGCCGCTATCGTCGACATTAAACAGGCGGAATTTGAAATCACGCTCAATCGTAACTTTTGCGCTTGAGAGGGCGCTGTCGGATACGGGCCTTGCCAGCAGGGCGCGTCCCAGTTCTTCGATGATCGTTGGCTGGAACACCCATTCTGACATTTCTGCGTTGGAAAAACTGTTCCCGGTCCAGACTTTCAGCATCAATGGTTTGGAAAGATCTGTACCATCGGAGAGTTGCAGATACCCCTCGGGGTCACCCCTGGACTCTGCAAGCTTCAGGGAGATGGAGGAAACATCCGAGCCCAGCCATTCCAGTACGAGATCAATATAGCGATATTTGTGCGCAATCGGCTCTTCGATGGAGAGGGCGATCAAATCATGCGCGGGTTTTTCCCTGATCTGCCACTGGCACAGTGTTTTACTGTCTTCCCGCGCCACCAGTGAGGCGCGCAAATAACCGTCGGCAAAGTTCGGCATCTCCGCAAGCTGGATGGCAAGGCCAACAATCAGTGACCCGGCAAAGGGGAGCATCTGCTTTGCTGTGCGTGTGTTGGATAATTCAACACTCGAGCCACTGGCCCTGTTTTCATAGGCCAGAATTGGCAACGTACCGGTGAAACGCTCTTCGAGCCGTTTTTTCACCAACTGCATCTTCAGATTTTCAACTTCCTCGCGCAACACGGCGATCTGGCGATCCAGTGAAATGGCTTCGGTTGCCGTGGCATGCAGTTCCACTTCCAGCTGAGCATTCACAGAAGCAAGAATGGAGCGCGTCAAATCTGGCCCTCGGCTGCTCGCTGCATTCACGACTGCTGGTGGTGTAAGGCCAGCATTCGTCCACAGGGCAGTTGCCTGCTCGGCGAGCGCTTCATTACTGCTTGACGAGGACAGGAAGACAACGGCCCCGGCTGCTGCCGCGTTGAATGTATGAACCTGACCGTCAGTTTCCGTGGCGATCAATGTGCCGTTGTCATTGGCAGAAACCCGGAAAGCCCGGAATGTCAGCTCATCCTGTGAAAGACTGGTGACTTTATTCTGGATAGAGTCATCGAAATAAAACAGTTTTGTGTCAGCGTTGTATAAAGACACGTGCACTCTCCCGCGTTACGCATGTGAGTATAGCAGTCTTGATGATTAGCACTCATTTGGCAGGGCGTCTAATATCGCGCAACTGCAAAAAAGGAAGATTGGTAAAATAGCTGCGTTAGCCGTTGTCCGGCGCGCCTCTGACGACCTTGCCATCAATAATGTGGATGCCACATTCGGTTTTATCCTGCCCGGCCCAGCGTCCTGCGCGCGGGTCTGTTTCGTGCTCGTCTACGGGCGACGTGCAGGGCGCACAGCCGATAGACGGGTAACCCTGAAACCGCAGCGGATGATGCGGCAGGTCCAGGGCTTCGAAGTGTTTTTTGATATCTTCCTGGCTGGTTCTGTGGAGCGGGTTGATCTTGATCCATTTATCTTCCGACTCGAACAGCTGAAGTTCTGCCCGCTCGCCGCCCTGAAAACGCTTCCGTCCGGATATCCAGGCTGTGTAGGGTTGCAGGACCCGCACCATGGGCAGGGTTTTGCGGATGTAACAGCAGCGGTCGGTGTCTCGTTCATGCAGGGTGCCGTCGGGGTCATCTGCGATGAGATGTGCTTCATTCGGCGATATGCGCCGCACATCCTTGAGGCCCAGCGCGCCAGTCAGCGTTCCCACATATTCATCCGTCTCCGGAAAATGCTTCCTTGTATCGAGGAAGAAAACCGGCACATTCGGGTCTACTCTCGCGACGATATGCAGAAGCAGCGCCGACTCCGTGCCAAAGGAAGAGACCACGCAAATCCTGCCGGGAAATTCTGTCTTGATGCTGTGAGAGAGAACATCAAAAGCAGAAGCCCGGCTGTAGTCCCTGTTCAGCCGGGCGACTGTTTTCTCGCGTTCGATCTCCGATACTGTACGGACGACCATCGGTGTCCTCGCAGCAGGTTACTTCTGGTTCCAGAGAGAGACACACGGAATTTTTGTCTTGTCACAGCGCTCGGCATATTCACCGGCGATGGTCTTGATTTCCTCCATCAGACCTTCGTCCAGTGTGATCGGTGACAGGCCAAGCCCGAGGAAGCGGTCATTGGCCACATGCAGATCATTCTCGTCGGCTTCCTTGCGCGGATTATCGATGTAGGAGATTTCTGCGCCTGTCATTTCCGAGATCATCTTTGCCAGATCCCGCACGCGGTGCGTCTCGGTCATCTGGTTGAGGATGTTCACACGCTCGCCTTTCTGCGGCGGGTTCTCCAGAGCCAGTTCAATACAGCGGCAAGTGTCCTGAATGTGGATGAAGGCACGTGTCTGGCCGCCTGTGCCATGGACTGTCAGCGGATACTCGACCGCAGCCTGCATCAGGAAGCGGTTCAACACGGTTCCGTAATCTCCGTCGTAATCGAAGCGGTTGATAAGGTCGTCATGCATCTTGGTTTCTTCGGTCTGGGTACCCCAGACGATGCCTTGATGCAGGTCCGTGATGCGGATATCGTCATTCTTGTTATAGAAATGGAACAGCAGCTGATCCTGGGTCTTGGTCATGTGGTAGATTGACCCCGGATTGGCCGGATACAGAATTTCGTTATCGACTAGGCCTTCTTCTGTTTCTACTTTGACTTTCAGATAGCCTTCGGGGATTTTCATGCCCGCTGTGCCATAGCCGTAAACGCCCATGGTGCCGAGGTGAATAACATGGGTATCGAGGCCAGCTTCGACGATGGCGGCCAGAACGTCATTAGTCGCGCCAAGATTGTTCATCACGGTATAGCGCTTGTGCTGGGCGGATTTCATGGAATAGGGCGCAGCACGTTGCTCGGCAAAGTGGATGATTGCGTCCGGCTGGAATTCCTTGATCAGGGTCAGGAGGCGGTGATAATTTTCACCGACAGTGAAGTTGTAGAAGCTGATTTCATTGCCTGTCAGTTCTTTCCAGACATCGAGGCGCTGGTGAATCGGGCGGATCGGGGTGAGGGAGTCTACCTCCAGTTCAATGTCGATCTTGCGGCGGGAGAGATTGTCCACAATGCAGACGTCATGACCGCGGCGTGAGAGATAAAGACTGGTTGGCCAACCGCAAAAACCATCACCACCCAGCACCATTACTTTAGACATTTCAAGACCTCATTACCTGTCAGGGTTAACCTTTGTCGCTGACCTATCAGAGGTAACTCTGGCCTTCAACGCTTTTGTCTGACCGGGCCGTGTGATGTCCCCCATTTCGAGGACTGGACTGGATTGTTCTCCTGCGGCGCACTATCTGAATTCGAGATAAAGATGGGAAGGTATGATCGTTTTTTTCGATGGCGAAAATCGTGATTTTGAATTTCACTTTCGCGCCCGGCGTTCCTATTTCCATGATGTAAGTTTCAAACCCGAAAGAGGATATCCATGGTAAATCAAGTTCCTAATGTTACTTTCAGAACCCGCGTGCGTGACGAGAGCGTTGAAGGGCCAAACCCGTTCCGCTGGCAGGACGTGACCAGCGATGAACTATTCAAGGGCAAGAAAGTTGTTCTGTTTGCTCTGCCGGGCGCTTTCACACCAACCTGCTCATCGACCCATCTGCCGGGTTATGAGGAGAAGTTTGAGGACCTGAAAGCGCAAGGTGTTGATGAGGTTATCTGCCTGAGCGTGAACGACGCTTTCGTGATGTATCAGTGGGGCAAGCATATGGGTGTGGATAAAGTGCGCCTGCTGCCAGATGGCTCCGGTGAGTTCACCCGCAAAATGGGTATGCTTGTCGACAAGGACAATCTTGGCTTCGGGATGCGATCATGGCGCTATTCGGCCCTCATCAACGATGGCCAAGTCGAGAAAATGTTCGTCGAGCCGGACTTCTGTGACAATGCGGAAGGCGACCCGTTTGAAGTTTCAGACGTGGATACAATGCTGGGCTACCTCAAAGGTGCAGAAAAAGCGGCGGCATAAATCAGCTCTGACTGTTGTTCTGAAAAGGTCGGCCACTGCGCCGGCCTTTTTGCGTTTCGGGTTGGCTATGCTACTTGAGGGAACATGAAACATTTATATTCAGCGATGACAGGGGTGGTTCTGCTGGCGAGCGGTTGTGCTAGTGGTGATGACGCGCGCATAAAAACGCAGGCTGCTTTCTTCGACAGTCTCTACACTTTGTGTGGTCAGGCGTTTGAAGGGCAGATGGTCAGCGATGATGCGGTTGACCAGGGCACGGACTGGGACTTGCGGCGCGTAGTCATGCATGTGCGCGACTGCGAGGAGGAGGTGATCCGCATTCCGCTCCATGTGGCTGATGACCGTTCACGTACATGGATAATATCCAGGAATGACAATGGTTTACGCCTGAAACATGACCATCGGCATGAAGACGGCAGCGAAGATGCGGTGACCCAGTATGGCGGGGATACGGCTGACGCTGGTACGCCTCAGCGACAGGCGTTTCCGGCGGATGATTACTCAAAAGAGCTGTTCCTGCGAGAGGGTCTTGATGTGTCGGTGGATAATGTCTGGGCCATGGAAATAGTGGTGGGGCAGGTGTTTGCGTATGAATTGTCCCGGCCCGAGCGTTTTTTCCGGGTGGAGTTTGATCTCGAGAACCCGGTTGCCGTGCCACCACCTGCCTGGGGCTATACCGAATGATGCGAGGTGTGAGCCGGTGCTATTTTCGGGTGGCCACGATAAATACGACGAGTGATGCAATCACCAGTCCGGCGGCAAGAATGAACGCAGCGCCGGGCAGGTAAACACCTTCGCCGCTTGTGAAGTGGCCAAATGTCTGTGACATCATCAGGGGTCCGATAATGGTTGCGAGGCTGAAAGAGCTGGCGAGAGCGCCCTGAAGTTCGCCCTGACTGTCCTCCGGCACCCGAACTGTCATCAGAGCCTGATAGGCCGGGAAGATAAAGCCGGAAAGGCTGCCGCCTATAATCCAGAAGAATATCTCAGCCGGTGTCTGGGCAATGCCAAGCCCGAGATAAGCAAGTATGCCGGCGATCATGCTGAACAGGACCGCACGTTCAGGGCCGGTGCGCTTGATGACGGGACCGGTGAGGCCGCCCTGAACGATAGCCATGCAGAGGCCATAAAGCGCGGCAGAGACGCCTATCATGAAGGGTGACCAGCCTGCCACTTCGATGGTGAAGAATGACCAGATGCTGACATAGGACTGGTTGGCGAACTGGATCAGGAACAGGCTGAAGATCAGAGGCAGGATTAACGGATAGCGGCTGACCGAGATGATGCTGCCGAACGGGTCGGCCCGCCGCCAGTCAAACCGTCGCCGCTTCTCTTGCGGCAGTGTTTCCGGGAATTTGAAGAACCCGTAGATGCAGACGCCGAACGTCAGGATGCCGGAAATGATGAAGGGCAGGCGCGCACCATATTCGCCCACCAAGCCGCCAAAGGCCGGGCCGAAGATGAAGCCGAGCGCTACTGCGCCGCCGATATAGCCAAAGTTGCGGGCGCGCTGTGCCGGGTCAGTAATATCGACGATGGCGGCATTGGCCGCAGGAAAGGTTGCACCGAAAAGACCGGAAAGGGCACGCGCGACGAACAGCCAGAAGAGGCTGGGCGCTGCGGCCATGATGAAATAGTCGATGCTGAACCCCAGTAATGCCAATAACAGCACTGGTCGGCGGCCAAAGCGATCACTCAAGCCCCCGAGGATCGGCGCAAAAGCAAACTGCATTATGGCAAAAGTGAACAGGAGATAGCCGGAGATTTCAGCGGCGCTACTATTTGGCAGGTCTGACAATTCGCCGATCAACTCCGGCATTACCGGCAGGATCAGGGCGACGCCCATTGCATCAAAGAAAAGCACCAGGCAGATAAAAATCAGGATGCTGCGCGTATCGCGGGGCTTGCTCAGGCAATCCTCCATCAGGGTCTGTGGTTTGTCAGGGAAGGCGTGAGCGGATGCCGCACTTCTGGAGCGCCAAGTTTACGACGTGTTGCCGGATATTCAAGGCAACAAAAAACCGGCCAGGTTGCCCCGACCGGTTTTGTGTTTCTTAAATAGCGTCTGCGCTTAGAACTTGGCGCGCACGTTAACGCCATATGTACGTGGCATGTTTGGATAGCCGTTGAGGCTGCCCTGTTGAGCTGTCGTGTTGAATGTCGTTGTGATGTACTCGTCATTGAAGAGGTTACGACCCCAGAACAGCACATCAATATTGTCGCGTGTGATACCGACGCTACCATTGATCGTGCTGACTGCGCGTGTGTCAAATCCAACTGCTCCGAGTGCAGTGTTGTTAAAGTTACGGTCGCCGCCACCCTGAATGGTGATTTCATCGATATACTGCCAGTCACCGCGGACGAAGCCGTTGTAGTTACCACGTTCCCACGTCCAGGTTGCCGCTGTAGACAGCGTTGTTTCAGCGATGTTGCCAGGCTGTGTGCCGGACAGGTCTGTTTGGACTGCCTGGAACTGACTGTTAAACACAGAACCCTGCGTAAACTCGGTGAACTCAGGATCAAGGAATGTGCCTGAGAAAGTCACTGTCCAGTTTTCTGTTGGATACCACATTGTGTCGATTTCCAGACCTTTTGCGTTTTGCTCCTCGGCGTTGTCGAGGATAAACGCTGTGCCTGTGAACAGGTTAGACT
>JALEGJ010000077.1 GCA_022763115.1 Aquisalinus sp. | reverse complement strand
CTGTTATATCTGGCACATAAGGTAAATTCCGGCTATGGCGCCAGCTTGACCTGGTGAATGAGCCGAGCCTTCTGTTGAACCGCAAGCGGCGTGGGCCACGATATTATGAGCGTCAATGACGATACCGACTTTCCGGCAGGCGATGAGGACAGCAATGTGCACAGCCTGCATGGACCGGCAGAGCAAGAGAGCCACACGCACGGACCGGTTGGCAGCTTCCTGAAACCCTCCGAGCGCTGGAACCGGCGAGCAAGCCTGGTGCAGCTCGGCTTTCGTATCGCGGCTTTTGCGTTTCTTGGCTGTTTTCTGCTGGGCTGGCCAATCGGCACGACACTGGCTGAATTGAACCAGACAGGTGTGCTGCGCTTCCGGCTCGGGTTCACCATGCCGGTGTTCTTCTACATGGTGACCATCCCGATCCTGATTTACGTGATCGGGCATATTCTCTCCCTTGGCCTGCGCATGGCGGGCAAGGCCGAAGACCTGGAAGTTTCTGCCGCAAGCCTGCTTAAACCGGATGTGACGGCGGCGCAGAATGTGCGAATTGTCGGGACGGCGGTGCGCGGGCAGATCGACTCCCTCAATGTGCATCTGGATGAAGCGCTGGGCAAGCTCGCCTCTGTGGAGAGTATGATCCGCCAGCAGATCAAGGCCATCGACAGCGCTGCTGAGGCCATGCAGAACGCGTCCAGCAATAACACTGACCGGGTGGCCAGTGAGCGCGAGCAGCTGATGCAGCTGACCGAGAAACTTAATCTGGAAGCGGAGAAATTCGCCGAAGCGATTGCCGAGAAGGCGCGGCTCGGGCTTGAATCCTCCGAGACGGCGAACTCCCGCATTGCCGGGGCCGAGATTGATCTTGAGAACAGGCTGTCAAAGCTGGAAGAAACAGCGGCCAAGGCCCTGACAGCTTTTGAAAGCCTCGCCACCACCATGCAGGAACAGGAAAGTGCCGTCAGTCGCAGCACGGCACGCCTTGACAGTCTTGCGTCGAGTGCTGACGGCAAATCAAGCTATCTGCGGCATCTGTTGCAGGAGAATGCAGAGCACATTATTGCAGCCCAGCAGCGGCTGGAAGCCGACGGCGAGCGCCTGGAGCAGTTGATTCAGGATCAACGAGAGCGGGCAGGCCGGTTGGCCGAAGCCATCTCTCTACAGACGGAAAGCAATCCTGAACTGGAAAAGGCATTTGAAAGCCTTTCCATGGTGGAGCAGATGATCCGCCAGCAGGTCGAGACGATCAACACGGCTGCTTCCACCATCACATCTGCTTCCAGCGATAGCGCTGCGCGCATTGAAGCTGAACGGGCACAGATGATCGAGATGACCGAGAAGCTCAATCAGGAAGCGGAACGCTTCGCTGAATCAATTTCAAGAGACGCCCAGACCGGCCTTGAGACACGGCTCGGCTCGCTGGAAACGGTCGCCCAGAGCGCGCTGGCGGCTTTCGAGCAGCTTGCCGGTTCTCTGGAAACGCAGGAGCAGGCCGTCTCCCAAAGCAGTGCCCGCCTTGACGCACTGACAGCGCTGACCAGCGAGAAAGCAAGCCAGCTTTCCGACATGCTGGGCGAGAATGTGACCGCCATTGCACAGACACAGGAAAGCCTGAACGAGGAAAACGCCAGACTGGAGCAGATGATTACGGATCAGCGCAGCCGCGTGGATCAGCTTGCTGCATCAATCAGTCAACAGACAGATAACAGCCCTGCCCTCGCCGGGGCAATTGACAGTCTCGCCGCCGTTGAAACCATGCTGCGTGAGCAGATCACGGCTGTCAGCACAACATCCGGCCTGTTGCAACAGGCAACCGGCGACAATGCCGACCGGCTGGAGGCTGAGCGCAATCGCCTGATGGGCTTCATGCAGGAAATGAATGAGGAAGCTGGCCGGTTTGCGGACGTAATCGCAGAAAACGCCGGCGCTGGTATCGGTCCGCGGCAGGACGATGCACAGTTTGCACAAGCGCAGGAGAAACTTGCGGCGCGTGTCGAGGCGCTGGAAGCTGTTTCCTCAAAGGCCCTGCAGGCGTTCGATAGTCTGACCACGGCACTGGCGAACAAGGAAGGCGAAATCAGCGCGAGTGCCGAGCGTCTTGATGCCATCTCCGCCCGAGCTGGCGAGCAGACGGAAACCGTGCGCCAGTTGCTGGATGACAATACCCGCTTGATGACATCCGTGCATGAGCGCCTGCGCGCCGAAGGCCAGCGCCTGGAAGCCATTATCATCAGCCAGCAGGAGCGGGCCGATACCCTGCTCACCGCACTGGCAGAGAAAACCGGTGCCGGTGTGTTCTCTGCGGAGGCTGTGGAGAAGCTTGATGCTGTCGAGCAGATGATCCGCCAGCAGATTAGCGCGATTGAAAGTGCTGCCGCTACTGTGGAGACCAGCTCTGACGAGGTGGCAAACAGGATTGCAGGCGAACGCTCCCAATTGATCTCCCTGACTGAAAACCTGAACAGGGAAGCGGACCGGCTGGTGCAGGCAATCACCAATAGCGCCGCCCAAGGTGACGGTGCTGCTCAGCGTTCTTTTGAAAACCTTGACGATGCGGAACAAAACATTCGCACACGCCTTGAAAGCCTGGAGCAAAAGGCGGAACAGACATTAAGCGCTTTTTCTGCCGCAGCAGAGCAACTTGCCTCGCAGGAACATTCCGTTTCCAGTAGCGCAGAGCATATCGGCAAAATGAAAGCTGAGACCGCTCAGCAGTCTGCTGAAATGGCAAAGCTGATTGAGGCCAACACCTCGGTTCTTACCGAAGCGCAGGCACGGCTTGCTGCTGAAAGCCAGAAGCTGGAAAGCATGATCCAGGACCAACGTGAACGGGCTGACCGCCTCGCCTCTGCCATTGCCGAACAGACCGCGCGTATGGACACGCTGCAACAAACGCGGGCGCCTCAAGGGCCTCACCCCATGCGCCGTCATGACGATCAGCCGGCGCGCAAACCGTTATCCATCAGCAGCATTCTGGCGCTTGGTGATGATACGGAAAAGCCTGCCCCTACGCGTGGTGACAAAACAGAGCCAGTCAACAGAAGCAGCGCAGAAGTACGTCGTACACGGCAGGAAAAATCCTGGCGGGATATTCTTGCAGCTGCCGATGATGTGAATGAACCTCTGACACTGGAGCGCCCTGTCGCCAGCGCGGGCAAGGCGCAGTCAAAATCTGGTCCGGCTGATAATTCAGATGCCATCGACCTGGTGCGCAAGATGCAGTTCTTCATGCGCGATCTGGAACGGCAACTCTATGGGGAGCCGCAGCCAGCTGTGATGTCGCGCTTTGATAGCGGAGAGCGGAATATTTTCGCGCATATCATTCTGCGCCGGGACGAAGAAGCGGTGAAGGATCGCATACGGCTTGAAACCTCACGCCGCGCTACTTTCAGGAAAGAGATTTATTCCTTTCTCGAAACTTTCGATCAGTTGCTGGAGCCAGCCACCGGCGAGCAGGATGGTGATACCTTGATCGACGATTATCTCGGCTCGCCGATCGGGCAGGTCTACCTGATCGTCGGTAATGCGATGGATTATTTCTCCTGAGAGGAAAGCCGAAGCGGCGTTAGCTATCCGTGTTTTCGGAGAGTCTCTGCTCGATTTCTGCCACCGCCCAGTTCACCGTATCACCGCCCACGCGATTGATCGCGATATTCAGCGCTTCTACAGATAACGGCAAGTTTGATCCGTTTACAGGCTCATCAACCGTGAAGAGACGTGACGCGATGCTGTTATTGCGGCGATCCGACAGGCGCGCGAAATAAGCTATTCTGGCGATACTCTGCCCATTATGCATTTCCACATGGAAGCTGCGGATATCCGTATCCAGAATGAAATCACCGATAGGCAAAGTCACCCTGTCACCGACCGCTTCTATGCGGCCACTATTTTCAAAACTGCGCACCAGGAAGATGCGGAAGAGATTCGGGGCCCGGTCGGACCATTCTGCATCGGCAAAATACTCGTAGCGCAACGGTTCTGGCGATCTGGCGATTTTGGAGGTCTCGAAAGCCGCCTCTGCCACCGGGTCGGCGATGACGAGGCGCGTCTGTAACTGGTTCTGCCCCGGTATCGCCGACGAGACTGGCGACAAGGTGTAGCGCGGCGGTGTCTCGCTGTTGCCCAGGATCAGGGATTGGCAGCCGGTCATGGCAAGCGCTGACACAGCGCCCAAAGCGACAACGAGACTCTTCATATATAATCTGCTAGCGGAGCGTTTCATCCTTGCTCTCCTTAATTCACTGCTTCTGGCCGGGTATCCCCGAAGAAGAATCTTGTCGGATCACGTTCGACCTCTCGCAGCATACCGTCAAGTGTTCTGATAAGGCGACGAGAGTCGGCCATAATCCCAGTCGCTTCGCCTAACCCCTGCTGGGTGAAAGCCTCTATGGCTTCGCGGTTCTCATCAAGCAGGCCATTGAGCTGTGTCATCAAAAGCTGGGCGTCGGCTACCGCAATGTCGAATTCAATAATGGATTGCGGGACATCGCGATTGAATACCTGCTCCATGGACACAATGACTGTCTCAAGACTGTCCGAAGTTTCGCTGAGACTTTCAGCAAAGACAGCGAAATCCTCCGCTGCTGCGGAAGCATTATCGAACAAGAGACCGATTTCTTCTTCACGGCTCGCAAGACTGTCCGTGATGATTTCGATGTCTTCAAGAATACGGGCGAGCGTGTCCGTGTTCTTCTCATCCAGCACACGCTGGGCTCCGGCAATGATGTTCGTGCCGCCATCAATGATGTCGGCAATCGCCGAAGGCTTGGCGACGATGCGCGGGATGCGCTGGCGCGAGACATCGCGGAGGAGTAAACTTTCGGGCTTGCCGCCGGTGAACTGAATAATGGCAAGACCTGTGACACCGACAAGTTCAATCTCTGCCTGCGTATCAACCTTGATTGGCGCATCACGCTCGACGCGCACTCGGGCAACAACCTGTTCCGGATTATTTGGTGCCAGTTTCAGGGTACGGATTTCGCCGATTTTGATGCCATTGAAGCGCACGTCACTGCCTTCCGAGAGGCCCGAAACACGCTCGTTAAAGACCACATCATACTCAATGGTGTCATTTTCTGCAGGCGCGAGAAAATAGAAAAACCCGATGCCGATCACTACTGCCGCGAGCACGAACGTGCCCAGAAGCCGATAATTTGCTGATGTTTCCATTTTCTACTCTCTTCGCTCAGGCACGACCGGTGCCTGCTTCACTTAACTGGCTCGTTGAGACCGTTGCGGCCCGGCCTCGCGGGCCTGAAAAATACTCCTGAATCCAGGGATGGCTGTCCTGACGCACGTCCTCAATCGGACCTATCGCCGAGACTTTTTTGTCCGCAAGCACGGCGATGCGATCCGTGATCCTGTTCAGGCTGTCGAGATCATGGGTGACCATAAACACCGTCAAACCAAGTGTTTCCTGCAGGCTCAGGATCAATTCGTCGAATTTTGCCGCACCGATCGGGTCAAGCCCCGCAGTTGGCTCATCCAGAAAGACTATTTCCGGGTCCATGGCCAGAGCGCGCGCCAACCCTGCCCGTTTGCGCATCCCGCCGGACAGTTCTGACGGGTACTTAATGGCTGCATCAAGAGGGAGGCCCGACATGGTGATTTTCATGGCCGCTATTTCGCTGGCTAGTGCATCAGAGATCTCCAGATGCTCGCGTAACGGTGCCATGATATTCTGCGCCACCGTCATCGAAGAAAACAGCGCACCATCCTGAAACAAGACTCCGAGACGCCGGTCAAGCTGGCGCTGTTCAATTTCGTTCAACGAAAGCGCGTTTTGACCAAATATCCGTATACTGCCAGAGCGCGGCTTTATCAAACTGATGATCGTCTTGAGCAGAACGGACTTACCCGTACCGGAGCCGCCGACAACGCCAATCACTTCACCACGACGCACGGCCAGATCGAGATGATCGTGAATAAGGATGTCGCCAAAACCTGTCACCAGATTTTCAATTTCAATGACATGTTCCTGCATTTTGGTGTCGTTGGTCATACGCCCAGTTCCAGGAACAGGATCGCAAAAAGCGCATCCAGAAAGATGACAACGAACAGGGACTGCACCACGGACATGGTGGTACGGCGGCCCAAATCTTCTGCGCTGCCTTCAACGCACATGCCCTGATAACAGCCGATAATCGAGATGAAAAAAGCGAAGAACGGCGCTTTTATGAGGCCTACAAAAAAGTTCTGTAGCAGGATCACATCCTGCATACGGGAGAAAAACAGGTTCAGTGATATTTCTGCTGCTGACAGAGCCACAAGCGCGCCACCTATCAGGCCGAGCATGGCCGCAATCAAGGCAAGAGCCGGCATCATGATGACCATGGCCAGTGTTCGCGGAATAACCAGCGCTTCCATGGGGTCAATGCCCATCGCCTTCATGGCATCTATCTCTTCCCGGAGCTTCATGGAGCCGAGCGCAGCTGTAAATGCACTGCCGGAGCGACCGGCAATCAGGATTGCGGTTAGCAAGACGCCAAACTCCCGCAAGACGGTGATACCGATCATCTCTACCGTGAGGATTTCCGCTCCAAACTGGGACAAGATACGAATACCCATGAAGGCCACAACCGCGCCGATGAGAAACGACATCAGCCCAACGATCATGGTCGCATTCAGGCCAGATTCTTCCATGTGATGTACGGTCGCTGCAAGGCGCAGGCGGCTGGGGTGACGGACGATACGGGCAATGCCGCTGACCACTTCCCAGACGAATTTCAAAATGTCGATCGTATCTATTGCAACGGACTCAACGCCGCGTCCCAGTCGCTCAAGCAGCATCAGGAAGGGGTTGCCGGTATCCACTTCCACTTCGCAAGGCAACAGATGATTGCAGGCTTCCTGCAACAATGGCGCGTGCCTCTCATTGACATCGCTGAAGCCATATAGTGGCTGATCCGCGATTTCCTCGCGCATGGAGCAGGCCCGCATGGTGCGCTGGAGCGCCATCGCCCCTGCCGTGTCGAGATTTTCCAAGCCGGATAGATTGATCTCCAGATTGCGCCCCATCGCGCTGTCGGCAAATTGCCGCAACTGCTGGTCGATCCGGGCGAGGCCCGTTTCAAGCGTCCACGCGCCCGTCACAGCCAGATGCCAGGCATCATTCTTTTCTGTCGCTGTGAAGGCTGCTTCTGTCATTGTTTCCCGGTTTCCCGCTCGAAAGTCGCTGTCGCCCATGGGCGAATGCCTGTACTATTGCGGAGTTTATGCCATGAGAACCTGAACCAGCCCTAAATACATGGTAATTAAAAGGTTAACCAAGGCAATTTATGGCACGGTTTTTTCACCTAAGCTGTCGAAAACGCCGATATTGTCGTGCAGTATGAATGAAAGTGGGATGCCCCTGTGTTTGAAAAGAGACTTGCGAGCGAAAACAACTGGCTGACCGTTCTGCCAATCGCCATCATTTTGCTGGTCGCAGGCCTTGCCCTGACCACGGCCTTTCAACCTGGCAGTCAACCGCGTGAAGCCATTTTCAGCCTGTTCATGCGTCTGGATGCTCGTGAAGGCAGCCCCACGCAAAGCGACCGCTTTACCATCGTCGATATCGACAAGGACAGCCTGGAGCGGATCGGGCCCTGGCCCTGGCCGCGCACCGAATTGGCGCAACTCGTCAATATCGCCCGTGAATCCGGCGCCAGAAATGTCGTCCTGACCGTACCGGTAGAGGGGCCTGACCCGCTGTCGCCGGAAATTGTGGGGCGATATTGGTTCAATTCCAGTACAGCCGACAATCGCACCCTGATGTCCGAGATCGCTCGCCTGCCAAGCCATGATGTGGCGCTGGGGGAAGCGCTGGCGCAACTGCCATCGGCGATTGCTGTTGCCGAAAATCCGACGGTTCTGATGCGCGGTGCACAAGGATGGATTCGCACACCTTTCGATGAGGCAAGCTGGGTATCCTTACGCCAATCCGGCCCGGCCCAAAACGGGCAATCCCTGCCTGTCAGCCTGCCCAATGGCAGCCTGTCCCAAAACATCAATGCGGCAGCGCAAGTGACCGTCAGCGCTCTGCCGCTGGACCCGGATGGCATTTTCCGGCGTGCAAGACTGGTCTGGCATGTCTACGGCAAGCCTGTGCCTGCCACGGCTCTGGGCGCGCTGACAACGGCCGATACCGAGATTCTCGCCACCACACACAACAGCCTGACGCATAATGCGGGGCATCCCCTGGCCAGCGTCTCCGTCGCCGGTAACGAGATCACGCTGGATCGGCAAAGCGCCACGCGACTGTATTTTCCACAGAATATATCCGTACCCACCGTCCCGGCCTGGCGGGTCATCTCCGGCAATACCAGCTGGCGCCAGTCGCTTGAGGGCAAGACCGTGTTCATTGGCGAAAGTGTTTCCGGTAATGCTTTTATTCCAACGCCGCGCGGCGATTTGACCCGCGCGCAAGTCCATGTGCTGGTCGCCGATCAGTTGGCAGATGGCGCCAATCTGGTGCGGCCTGGCTGGGCCGGGTTTTTTGAAGCCGGGCTGGCACTGGTTCTCGGTGTTGCTGCCATCATTTGCCTGCTGTTTTATTCCGGTGTGATCGGCGCAACCTTTGCCGTGCTTGCGAGCGTCACAACCCTGATTGCCACATGGCTGGTCTTTTCCAGTAACGGGACGTTGATTGATCCGACACCAGCTATCTTCGCAATGATCGGTGCACAGATCGGCTATGGCCTGAGCAGCCTCGGGGCCTCAGTATTGCAGGATGATAAAGTGCGCGGTGCCTTTCACGGCGCTTTGCCGGCGACCACCATGGCCAAACTGCAAAAGCAAAAAGGCCGGTCATTGCTGGACGGTGTGCGTCGGCAAGTCACGGTCTTGTCGGCCTCGATCCGGCTGCCAGATGATATGCTGGCAGATTATCTCGACAAGCCGGATGAGTATATTCAGTTCCGTGCCAAGACAAATGACAAATTGCGCCAGACCATTCTGAAACTTGGTGGCACTGTAGACTATGGCGAGGATGGTCGCCTCCTCGGCTACTGGAACGTGCCTGAACTTACGCCCAACCACATCGA
This sequence comes from Aquisalinus sp., assembly GCA_022763115.1. Lineage (GTDB taxonomy): Bacteria > Pseudomonadota > Alphaproteobacteria > Caulobacterales > Parvularculaceae > Aquisalinus. Next base: position 2,823 of record JALEGJ010000077.1, on the reverse strand, counting down.
ACGTGCCTGCAGCTGCGCCCTGCAGATGATTGAAGATATGAACGTGCTGGCGCGCGACCTGCAAAGCTCCAAGGCCGCCTTCCCGCTGGCGCGCATTGCCGATGAAGATAAAGGGTCTGCCTTTGAGCAGGGGCATCTTGAGATCGGCATCTCAAGTGATGTCTGTTTTTCAGGGCCCGTGGGGCGCGGGGCGCGCAACCGCTATGCTGTGATCGGCCCGTCCGTGGCACTGGCTGGCACCTTGCGCGAGCGTTCACGCCTCTATGGTCCTGCAATCGTCTGTGACGAGACGGTTTTCACGGCCCTGCGGCATCACTTCGCTTTTCTTGATCTTGATACGCTGCGCGTCAACGATAACCCGCAGCCGCGCCAAATCTATGGTCTGGTCGGCAACCCTTTCCTGAAAGCCAGCAAGACATTTCGACGGATGGCGGACACGCAGCGCGGTCTGGTCAACGCATGGCGTGATGGAGATATTTCGGAAGGACAGGCGTTCCTGAAGCAGTTGGAAGATGTGCCCGGAACACACCAGGCTTTTTTGAGCCTGTATGAAAAACGTCTGCACAGGGCTGAACTTGAGCAGAAAGAGAATGGCGGCAAGAAAAGCAAGAACTGGGACGGCAGCCAGCAGATATATATCTGATCTTTCTCGCTTGCGGTATCAGAGCTATGGCCCGATCAACGCCTTGCTGTGTTGATAAGACCGCCATCCCAACGACGCGACAGCAGAAGGCTTGAAATAAAGCCAACTGCACCCATCGCGCCCATCAGCAGATAAGCCGGCAACGGTGCTTCCGCATTGAACACAATGCCAACGAAGATGGCAGCCAGTCCAGTCAGGGCGCCAACGCCCAGCGTCGAGACGATTGTCATGCTTGTATTTGAGAGACCTGAAGGGACGGCACGGGCAATGAACTCAACTGACCCGAGATAGGTCATCGCAAAGGTCAGCGCATGGAGCAACTGTAATAAAATCAGCATCGGTAGGGGTGGTGACAGACCCGTCAGGGGCCAGCGAATGATTGCCCCGAACGCCCCTATCGAGATCATGGCAACCGGGCCTAGTTTCCGGATGAAACTGCGCCCTTTATAAAGCACGATGATTTCCGCAAGCACACCAAGCGTCCACAGAATGCCAATCAGGTCGCTGCGATAGCCCAGCGCTGACCAGTGCAGTTCAGAGAAATAATAATAGGCCGCATGTGTGCCTTGTGTCAGCCCGACTGCAATCAGCATCAGGATGAATGAGCGAGAGCGAAACAGCCGCATGGCCTCGGAAAAATCCGGTCGGGCCAGTGTGGACGGTGCAACATCCGGCTCGGCGATAGCAATTCTCTTCGGCAGGAAAGCCACAATCAGCAGTGTCAGACTGGCAGCAACAGCCATCCAAATGATACTGACACTGTCGCCATGGCGAGCGATCAGGACACCGCCAGCGAGATTGGCAACGATGAAGGCCAGAGACCCGGCACCGCGCGATTGGCCGTAATTGACCTGCCCGGCCTTGTCTGCCCGCATGACGGCTGTGTCCGACAAGGGCACAAGGCAGCCAAAGGCCCAGATGGCCAGTATGGTCAGCATACATATTGACCAGACAGGTTGCGGGATCATCAGGAGGATCGAACTGGCGGCCATGACACCTGCCACAACCATCAGGGCCTTGCGCTGGTCAGGCTGGCTTTCTGCCCACCACGCGACGAGGGGGCCGAGCACCAGGCGCAGAATGAGGGAGCCGCCCATCACCAGCCCAATCATGCCTGCTGTTATCCCTTGTGCTTCCAGCCAGCCTGGGAAAAAGGGCAACTGCACGCCCAGAAACAGAAACTGGCCGACATAAAGAGCAGTGTAGAGGGTAGCGGGATTGCGGAGCATGAAACGATTTTAGCCTTTGCGCGCTCCGTAACGCAGTCAGGTGGCTATGAAAAGGGAGGACAATCTTCGCTCAGAAGCTGAAATGCTTAGCGACGTGCCTGCTCATCAGCATATTGCGCTGTGGCAGCGGAAGAGACACGATCCGCCACGATATCAGCCGACGCGCCGATGTCCTGGATTGTCTGCGTGAAGGCGTTTTTCAGCTCTTGCTCGGTTGTCCGATCAATCTCGAAGCCCTTTTTACGCAAGAGCCGAAGAGCACCCACATAGATGTCACGACATTCCCGCACCTCGGAGATCGCATTTTCAAGAACGGAAATATCGTCAGAACTCGGGTTCATGGCATACGCCGCTTGACGCCCTGCTTCTGATACCATCCGCGCCTGGCGCAGGCTGGTATTGGCATCCTGCATCAATGTTGCAGTCGGATTCGCCTGAGCGGCAAGCATGTCAGCATATATCTCCAAGGCCGCTTCTTTCGTCACACCGTCATTTGGGTCTTCAGCACCGAATAGCGAAGACATCATGCGACCGGTAAAGCCTGCCTCTGTGATGGTTGGCCATGGTGTCCTGTCGAGTTGACGGGTTGCAGAAACAAGTGCCGCGCGTTCTTTCACGCCTGCAAGGGAAACCTCCTTGCCTGTCTCGGCACCGGGCATAGCGATTTTGACAGAGGCGCAACCGCTGGTGGTGATCGTTAACAGCACGGCTAAAGCTGCCGTACAAAAAAAACTGATACGCTTTTGCTCCGGAGCACTCATCATTGATTCAAATATACCCGTCCGTTGAACAAACACGGCTCCCGTTCAGTGCCCTGCGACCGCACTGTGGGGACAAGATGCTTGTTCTTTTAATTGCCCTTGCTAAACACTAACACTCATTCAATCTCAGCGACAATCTCTATGACCAAGAAATATGGCCTTTTTCCGGCGATCGAGCCGCACCACACCG
>JALEGJ010000076.1 GCA_022763115.1 Aquisalinus sp. | reverse complement strand
TGGTCTATGCCTGTGACCACGAGCCCTTCTCCCATGAATGTGCCATGGGGCATGGACACATCACCGGTAACGACCATGACCATGCAGAGTTTCTGGGCGAGGCAGACCTCGTTATTCATGATTCCCAGTACATCGCAGATGAGTATGAGAGCAAAATCGGCTGGGGGCACAGCACATATGAATACGCTCACAAAATATGTGCGTATGCAGATGTAAAACAGCTCCTGTTTACCCACCATGACCCGACACGCTCCGATGACCAGATCAATGATATTGTGGGCGAGATGCAGAAACGCCAGTCACCCGGAAAACTTGAGTGCAGAGCCGCCTCTGAAGGGAGCGTCATTGACCTCACAGGCAATTCTGACACTTACAAGATATCACCTGTCTCCGTGAAGCCGGTGAGCGACAGCCAGATTGATGCCCTGTCAAAACCGCTATCCGATATCATAACTTATGCGGTTCTGCTGACTTTTGGCTCTTCTGTAGAAGTTGTAAATGTCACGGATATCATGAAGACAGATGCCATCAAGATTATGGTGGCAGATACACGGGAAGAAATTCTGCAAGCGATACAGGAGAGGCCCATCTCCTTACTTGTTGTAGATATGGACCTTGACCTGTTTGACTTATCCTCCCTGATACAGGCCATTCGTAACCGGGCCGAAGAAGGCGCAGCGCCGTTGCCATTGATCGCCGTATCCTCACAGGAAATGCCGGACGACGCCGATTATCCGGAAATCAAGGACTGGATCATCAAGCCCTTCTCCAATGAGTATCTCCGCACACGTATCAGGTCTGCGCTGCTACAGGAGGCGGGAAAATCTGCGCGCGCGCCTCGCATACCGGGGGAGAGTGCCAGACTTGCAGATATCCAGCGCTACGGTCTGGTCGATAAAAGAGGGCAGGCAAAGTATGATCGCCTGACACGCCTGGTAGCGACTTATTTTCACGCACCCATCTGCCTGATTACAATCGTGGATGCTGACAAGCAGGTATTCCTCTCCAATGTCGGCCTCGAATTTGATGAAACCCCGCGTGATCAGTCATTCTGTGCACATAACATCCTCAAAAGCGAAGTGCTGCATATTCCGGATGCTCTGGAGGATGCGCGCTTTGCCAAGAACCCGCTGGTTACAGGCGCGCCACATTTAAGGTTCTATGCAGGTGCACCTGTATATCTGCCTAGTGGTAATGCGGTTGGCACGATCTGCATCTATGACAAGGAAGTCAGGACACTAACGGATGAGGAAATCGCCGCCCTGCAGGATTTTGCTACTCTTGTTGAGCACGAACTGGCACGTGAGGAAATCGTGACCGAACATATATAACCGTCAGCAGTTGTTCGGGTCCGGAGCATGATATGGCACACGAAAGTTACGCCCCTGCACTGAAACGCATTATGGCATTCGCTGCGGATTACGCTGTTCTTGGCGTTTATGTCGCACTACTGACGGCTCTCAGCTTTGCGCTCATGGGGACTGACACCGCACCGCCGGAGACCCGGCTCGACAAGGTGATTGCCCAACTACTGGCCTTTGCAACACTGACGTTGCCAGTCATTCTCTACTTCTCGCTTATGGAATCTACCGGCAACGGTGGGACACTGGGAAAACGCCTTTTGCGCATCAAGGTCATGCGGTCATCAGGTGGAAAAACAGGACTTCCCAGGGCACTTATGCGGAATGTTCTGAAATTCCTGCCCTGGGAAATTGCGCACACAGCAATATGGCAGGTGCCTGGCAGGCCGTTTGTTGACGAGATGCCATGGCCGAATCTGCTTGCCTGTGTTGGTGCCATAATTTGCGCGCTTTGGTATATGAGCAGTCTTTTCCGGGCTGATAAGCGTTCGTTTTACGACAAGGTCGCAGGTACAAAGGTCGTGCACAGACAAGGTTGACGTTGCGGCAACTTATGGTGCTCAATCGTCCATTTTCAGGGCGTTGATGAAAGCCTCCTGCGGGATCTCAACACGGCCAAACTGGCGCATTTTCTTTTTACCTGCCTTCTGTTTCTCCAGCAGCTTGCGCTTGCGCGTTATATCTCCGCCATAACATTTGGCCGTCACATCCTTGCGCATCGCGCCGATCGTCTCGCGGGCGATGACACGGCCCCCAATTGCCGCCTGAATCGGTATCTTGAAAAGATGGCGCGGGATCAGGTCTTTCAACTTTTCACACATGGACCGCCCGCGCGTCTCCGCCTTATCACGGTGAACAATGATGGACAGGGCATCAACAGGCTCCTCGTTGACCAGAATTTGCATCTTGACCAGATTATCCTGCCGATACCCGATGATATTATAGTCGAAGCTGGCATACCCTTTGGTGATCGACTTCAGACGGTCATAAAAATCAAAGACGACTTCATTAAGCGGTAGCTCGTACACAACCATGGCCCGCGAACCTGCATAAGTGAGATCCTGCTGGATGCCTCGTCGCTCCTCGCAGAGCTTCAATACACCGCCCAGAAATTCATCTGGCACCAGAATGGTTGCCTTGATCCAGGGCTCTTCCAGATGATCGATTTTCACAGGGTCCGGCATGTCGGCAGGGTTATGCAGCTCCTGCATGGTCCCGTCTGTCAGGTACATGTGATAGACAACAGACGGTGCCGTCGTGATGAGATCTATGTGGAACTCGCGCTCGAGACGCTCACGGATGATTTCGAGGTGCAGCAAACCCAGAAAACCGCAGCGAAAACCGAAACCGAGAGCAGCTGAGGTTTCCATCTCGAACTCAAAAGACGCATCATTGAGGCGCAGCTTGGCTATAGCCTCTCGCAAGTCCTCAAATTCGGCACTGTCTACGGGGAAAAGGCCACAGAAAACTACTGGCTGTGCAGGCTTGAAGCCCTCCAGGGGGGAATCTGTTGGCCGACGCTCTTCCGTAATCGTGTCGCCGACCCGTGTATCAGCCACTTCCTTGATTGAAGCTGTCAGGAAGCCGATTTCCCCGGGCACCAGTTGGTCCATGTTGATGCGTTTAGGTGTGAAGACCCCCACCTGATCGATTGTGTAGGTCGCACCTGCACGCATCATTTTGATTTTAGTGCCCTTTTTCAGGATGCCGTCAATGATACGTACAAGGACGACCACACCGAGATAGCTGTCATACCAACTGTCTACCAGGAGCGCCTTGAGCGGGGCGGTCTCATCACCAGCAGGCGGCGGTAACCGGGTGACAATGGCTTCCAGAACGTCTTCAATGCCAAGACCGGTTTTGGCAGAAATTTCGACGGCATCTGTGGCATCGAGACCAATCACGTCTTCAATCTGCTCGCGTACACGGTCCGGCTCAGCAGCAGGAAGGTCAATCTTGTTCAAGACAGGGACGATTTCGTGGTCGACTTCTATCGCTTGGTAGACATTGGCAAGAGTCTGGGCTTCCACCCCCTGACTTGCGTCCACCACCAGCAATGAGCCCTCGCAAGCGGAAAGCGAGCGGTTTACCTCATAGGCAAAATCCACGTGTCCTGGTGTGTCAATCAGGTTGAGAATGTAGGTTTCACCATCCTGTGCCTGATATTCGAGACGGACAGTCTGCGCCTTGATGGTGATGCCGCGCTCGCGCTCCAGCTCCATATTATCGAGCACCTGCTCTTTCATCTCCCGGTCTGTCAGGCCACCGGTGACCTGAATCAGCCGGTCAGCCAGAGTCGACTTGCCGTGGTCGATATGGGCGACAATGGAGAAATTCCGGATTCTGGATAATGTACTCATAAGTCTTGGCGATATAGGGGTACGAGCGCTTTGCGGCAATTACATAATAGTATCAGGCAACAAAAAACCCGGCCTTTAAGCCGGGTTCTGATTTGAAAATTCATAATTGATCACTGCTTTTTCAAAGCATCACGAATTTCCTCGAGCAGCACTTCCTGGCGTGGCGGTTCTGCTGGCGCTGCCGGTGCTTCCTCTTCCTTACGCTTCAACTGATTGATCCCTTTGATCAGGAAAAACAGACAGATAGCGACGATAAGGAAGGCGATCAGCGCATTGATGAAATTACCATAATTGATCGTTGCCGCTCCGGCTTCTGTTGCTGCTTCGATAGAGGCATATTCATTGCCATCCAGCGCCAGGTGGAGCTGTGAGAAATCCATTCCGCCCATCAGCGACCCGATTGGCGGCATCAGAATATCGTCGACCAGTGATTTTACGATAGTACCAAAAGCACCACCCATAATGATGCCGACAGCCATGTCGACCATGTTGCCCTTGACGGCAAATTCCTTGAATTCATTTAACATATTTGTTCCCTTTCCAGTGAGCCCAGTTCAACGGAAGAACACAACACCCGCCTCATCAGTATGCTTTTACTAGCACAGATTCGGGCCACAGTAATAAATTGTTAAGGGTTCAGGAATTTTCCGCGCTCGAACATACACGTGCGCCCAATATCCTGCCGTCGACGCTATCCTGCAAGAGGACCGCACATGAAAGACTGCGCAAGTTTTCCGGAACCGTCATGATGTCGGTATTCATCTCTGCAAGAGAGCGAACAACATTCACGTAGGATAGAGTTTTACCGGCATTCTTGCCAGCGCTGACTTCGACTGTAATCGGGCCGCGTTCAAAAAAGACAACCTGCAATACCGTGTTGGCAGAACTGGTCAGTCTGTCCTGCACGAGGGTCAGCGTTGATCGATCCTCCGATAATTGCGGCTCCGGCAACGCAAGCGACAGTTGTCTTGTATTTGCAATCGCTGTTTCAAGCGCATCCGTGTCTTCCGCTGATATGCCCTGTTGCCCCTGTACGACGGCCTGAGGGGTGTATAGCCACTGATCCTTCAGGCGGGCGATGTAGAACTTTTGCCGCTCGGTGAATTCTTCGAGCGCGAAAGTATCAGCCCAGCCAAGGTAATCCCAATATGTCACCGGAAAAGTCAACGCCAGGACATCAGGACGGTCTGCAATTTTAGAGAGATTGTGATCGCCTGCCGGAGAGCGCGGGCATGCCTGGCTGGTAAACAATTCGACGACAGTCAACAAAGGTGATTTGTCACCCACCTCTTCTGCTCGTGCTGGAAAGGAGAGCACGAAGAAGGCGGTGGCCACAGCCCAGATTGCAATCAGGTTACGCAATACAAGTATCTTCATAAGTCTCATATGTCACAGGACGATGCTCAAATCACATCAAACGCGCGTGAGATAATTGCCTTATTCATGCCGGAAAAGAGAGAGGGCCAGAGTTGATAGTAACTCTGGCCCCATAATTTGTGCATTAGGCCGCGAGTTTGCGGATCACGTAATGGAGGATACCGCCGTGACGGAAATAATCCAGCTCGTCGCCAGTATCGATCCGTGAGAGCAGATCAATTTCCTTCACTGATCCATCTGCGAACGTAATCGTTGCTTTCAGGGTGTCACGCGGCCCCATATCTTCAAGGCCATGAATAGTAACCTGCTCCGTGCCGTTCATGCCGAGGGATTTCCAGCTATCGTCCCCAGTAAACTGCAATGGCAAAACACCCATACCAACGAGGTTGGAGCGGTGAATGCGCTCGAATGACTCAGCGACAACAGCGCGTACACCGAGCAATCTTGTCCCCTTGGCCGCCCAGTCGCGCGATGAGCCTGTGCCATATTGTTCACCGGCAAATACAACCAGAGGAACATTGTCTGCCTTGTATTTCATGGCCGCATCATAAATGGACATTTCCTCGCCTGTCGGCGCATATTTGGTGACGCCACCTTCAGTGCCGGGCACCATTTCGTTCTTGATACGGATATTCGCAAACGTGCCCCGCATCATCACTTCATGGTTGCCGCGACGCGACCCGTATGAATTGAAGTCGGCAATGGCGACTTGATGATCCTGCAGATATTCACCTGCCGGGCCGTCGGCCTTGATCGCACCCGCAGGAGAGATGTGGTCCGTGGTAATGGAGTCAGCAAACAGACCAAGGACGCGCGCGCCCTCGATCGGCTTCGTTTCAGACGGCTCCATTTCCATACCTTCGAAGTAAGGCGGATTGGCAATATATGTTGAATGCGGCCATGAGTAGGTCTCATCATTACCAGCGTTGATTTCGCGCCATTGCTCGTCACCATCAAACGCATTGGCGTAGCGCGCCTCGAACATCTCAGGTGTCACGCTGCCGCGGACAATCTCTGCAATTTCCTGATTGGACGGCCAGATATCTTTCAGGAACACATCATTACCATCCTTATCCTGAGCGATAGGCTCTGACGTAAGGTTGATATTCATGGAGCCTGCAATGGCATACGCAACAACCAGTGGCGGCGACGCGAGGAAGTTCGCCCGAACATCCTGGGAGATACGCCCCTCAAAGTTCCTGTTACCGGAAAGCACGGAAGCAACCGCAAGGTCATGCTCGTTGATTGCCCTTGAAATCGGCGCAGGCAGCGGGCCAGAGTTGCCAATACATGTTGTGCAGCCATAACCAACCAGATTGAAGCCAAGATCATCAAGTTCATCCTGCAACCCGGCTTTTTCAAGATAATCCGTCACGACCTGTGATCCCGGTGCAAGTGATGTCTTGACCCATGGCTTCACTTTCAGGCCGAGTGCATTGGCTTTTTTAGCCACAAGGCCAGCTGCAATCAGGACGGACGGGTTAGAAGTATTCGTGCACGATGTAATCGCAGCAACGGTCACGTCACCATGCCCGATATCGAAATCTTCTCCCTCAACCGGTACGCGCTTGTCAGCTTCAGACGCCTTGCCATACTCCTTATCAAGAGCAGTTGCAAAGCCGGCAGGTCCGTTTTCCAGCAAAATCCGGTCCTGTGGCCGCTTCGGCCCGGCAATGGAGGGCTTGACGGAAGACAGGTCGAGCTCAAGCGTGTCTGTAAAGACAGGGTCCGGCGTGCCTGTTTCGCGCCACATGCCCTGCTCTTTTGCGTAAGCCTCAACCAGCGCGACGCGGTCCTCTGATCGACCGGTCGCGCGCAAGTAACGCAGTGTTTCATCATCAATCGGGAAGAAGCCACATGTTGCCCCATATTCCGGCGCCATGTTGGCAATCGTCGCCTGATCCTCAAGCGTGAGGTTATCAAGGCCCGGGCCGAAAAACTCGACGAACTTACCGACCACGACTTTTTCACGCAGCATTTGCACAACTGTCAGCACAAGGTCTGTGGCTGTCGCGCCTTCAGGCATTTTGCCGGTGAAGCGGAAGCCGATTACTTCCGGGATCAACATGGAAACAGGCTGACCGAGCATCGCAGCTTCTGCTTCAATGCCGCCAACACCCCAGCCAAGAACAGAAAGACCGTTGACCATTGTGGTGTGGCTGTCTGTGCCGACAAGCGTATCCGGATATGCATATGTTTCGCCGCCGCTCTCTGCTGTCCAGACAGTTTGTGCCAAATTCTCAAGATTGACCTGATGACAGATGCCAGTGCCGGGCGGTACAACGCGGAAATTGTCAAACGCGCCCTGCCCCCATTTGAGGAACGTGTAGCGCTCATTGTTGCGCTCATACTCAACAGCCACGTTTTTGGCGAAGGCATCATCCGTACCAAAATAATCAACCATGACAGAGTGGTCGATGACCAGATCAACCGGCGCGAGCGGGTTGATCTTCTCGGCATCCTGGCCAAGATTTTTCATGGCGTCGCGCATGGCCGCCAAATCGACAACCGCCGGTACACCTGTGAAGTCCTGCATCAATACGCGCGCAGGGCGGTAAGCGATTTCTTTCTTGTTATCCCCGTTATTGGAGAGCCAGTCGGCAAACCCCTTGATGTCGTCTGTTGTGACAGAGCGGCCATCTTCAAATCGCAACAGATTCTCGAGAAGGACTTTCAGCGAGAAAGGCAGCCGGGAAATATCGCCGATTTTTTCTGACGCTTTCTTGAGACTGAAATAGCTGTAGCTTTTACCTTTGACATCGAGCGTTGATTTCGTGCCAAGACTGTCCTGACCTGGGATCATGGGTCTCTCCTCTGCAATATGACTACGGGACATGCCGGTGAGCAGGCAATCAAGCGCTACCGGACTGGTTTTGCGCTCTTATGGCGGAACCACCGCCCCGGCGCAATCAGCCTTTGCATCAATTATCTTCAGTCGCAACGATCATCAGATTCTGCGCTGGTGACGCTGGCAGGAATTGTTCTATGTAACCGGCATGGGGACACAGCCATATCAGATTTCGCTGCAAATACATGACCTTGGCGTGGAACGCGCCGGGCGGCATATTCTTGCCGGTGTCAATTTCAGTATTGCACCCGGGGATGCGCTTGTCCTCAGGGGCACGAACGGCGCGGGCAAGACAAGCCTTTTGCGGGCACTGGCCGGTTTTTCACGCGTGCAGGAGGAGGAAATTACATTTCTTCACGGCGCCGAGCCCATGGAACGGGACGACATTGCCGCGACGCACCTGCATTATCTTGGCCATGAGAATGGCGTTTCCCTCAAACTCTCTGTTATGGAAAACATCGTCAGCTGGGCTCAGCTACTAGCCCCTGAAAATGCTGCGCAAGCCCCAGATCTGCTTGAAAAGGTTGGCCTCTCGCTCATGGCGAAAGAGCGCGTCGGCAGGCTTTCCGCCGGGCAGAAAAGGCGCCTTGCCCTGACACGCCTTCTTATTGCGCCACGCGCTGTCTGGTTGATGGACGAGCCTGCAACAGCGCTCGATCGTGAAGGACAGGCCCTGCTGACCGAACTGTGTCAGGCGCATCGGGCAAGAGGTGGTGTCATTGTTCTGACGGCTCATGAAGGCTTCAGCCTTCCGGACGCAAGGGGCCTGCAACTTTCAACCGGAGGTGCAGAATGAACGCCAGCTTCACACTGTTGCGCCAGGAAATCAGGCTCAGATTGCGGGGCAGTGCTGGCCCGGCGGCGCTTGGCCTGTTCATTCTAGCCGGGGCGCTTGCACCGCTTTCCCTGGGCACAAATGATGACCTGCTGGCGACTGTTGCGCCCGGCCTGTTATGGATATTTGCCTGTCTTGCCGCGCTTCTGGGCCTTGAAGGTCTGTTTCAGGACGACTTGTCGGAGGGGCGCTTCGCAGTCTTAAGACTGACCTCACTTCCTCTATGGCTGGTGATGCTGCTGATGATGCTGGCCTACTGGATTGTGGTCTGCGCGCCGGTTCTGATTGCTGCCATCCCGATCGGCTTTTTGCTGGGCGCTGACATATCGACAACGCTCAGGCTCTCGCTGTCTCTCGGAGTTGGCACACCGGCGCTGGCTTTCATTGGGGCCTGCCTCGCAGCAATTTGTGCTGGCCTGCCGAGAGGTACCGGCCTTGTCATCTTTCTGGCTCTGCCCTTTTTCGCGCCAGCCCTGATCTTCGGGGCACGCGCTGCGACAGGCGGTGACGACATGATTGCCGCCTTTATGTTCTTGTCCGCTTTCAGCCTGATTGCACTGGCGACGTGTCCATTTATTGCGGCCGCCGCAATCCGACAGAATATGGAATAGCTTTAATTCGTCCCCGCCTTGTCGTATTTCTGACAAATGGTTATGCCTAGTTAACCAGTGACCAATAGCGTAGCGGCAGGATCGCCCGCCTGACTTTCGGATATGATGATGAAGAAAACATGCCTGACCAGCCTTTTGACCCTCATTCTGGCGTTTGGCCTGAACTTTGCCCAGCCTGCCCTGGCACAGCAACCGACGGTCATCGCCACTTATAAAGACTGGATTGTCTATAAGCTGGATCTTGGCGGGGACACTGTTTGCTATGCCGTAACGGAGCCAACCGACAAATCACCGCGATCTGTCAATCATGGGGATGTGTTCTTCATGGTTTCCAGCTGGTCTTCCGGTGTTGCTGAAGGCCAGCCGAGCTTTCTGGCCGGGTATGATCTTCGCGAAGCACCAGAGCCGGTTGTTCGCATTGGCTCTGACAAATGGGAAATGTACACTTCCGAAAAGGAAGGGTTCGTCGAGCGTGATACAGATGAACGCAGGCTCGTCGCAGCCATGAAGCGCGGGAGTGACATGCGGGTATCAGCGATCTCGGCTCGCGGAACAGCGACAAACTATACCTTCTCTCTTCTAGGAATCACCGACTCTCTCAACCGGATTGAAAAAGACTGCTGACAAAGCAGCGGAAACAAGACCAGTTGAAATCAAACACTCCCCAGACTAGCCTGACCAAATCAAGGGCTGGTGGCATGGGGACTACACTAACAGATATACTGCGCCTATTCTGGCTGTGTTTATTGCTGTTGCAAATTGCGATACCCGCATCAGCGGTCGCCTCTCCATGGCCTCTGCCGGAGGGTAACGGACAGACAATAACCCGCACGGAACAGTTTACGGCGCGGACCTTCCGACAGCTGACGACCAGCTTTTATTCTGAATATGGTGTGTCTGACAAAACGACCTTGATTGGCAAACTCGCCTACGCGACTCAGGAATATGGTGGTCAATTTCCATCTACAACCCAAGGCCTGACAGCTGCGGACGTGTCAATCCAACACCTGTTCAGGAGAACGGATCATTCGGTTTACGCAGGACGTATAACATACGCCGCAGAAACAGAAATGGATCGTGTTCTTCAGGCAGAGAATACAAGGTTTGAACCAATTACGTATGGTAATGCCGTTGAGATCGCTTTTCTTGCAGGCCATAGTATTAGAAAAGACGGTACTCTTTTTGTGTCAGCGGAGACGGGTTTCAGATACGCTATCGCGGATGATGCCGATCTGATAAACTTTTCCATCACAACGGGCTTCAAGCCCTCTGATCGCTGGCTCTTTATGGCCAAATCACTAAATACCGTCAGTCTGCAAAACGATTCCAACGGGGTCGATTATGATGTTTTCAGATTTGAACCATCTCTGGTTTTTCATCGTAATGAACGCGTCTCTTACGCTCTTGGTGCCAGTTACGATCTACACGGGCGCAATTTACAAACAGGCAGCAGCATTTATCTGAGCGTCTGGAACCGTTTTTAGACAGGCAAGTGATGTTGTTTTCGATACTGACCGGGAAAGAGCATGCACCTGCACCCAGCGTTGTGGAGAGGATTACGCACATCGAACCAGGCTTCGTATGGCTTTTCCTGCTCCTGACATTCCCGCTACTGTACATTTACCTGTTAAACCGGTGGCGTAAAAAATGACGTCTGATGATAATTCGCTGACTACATCGGCTGCACTTCATGAAGCTGTCCTTGCAACCAACCAGGAGAGTCTGTCTGCATCACAAAGACGCACTCAACTGGACACGATTACAGCAACTTACAAGGAAATGATATCAGAGAAAGCTGTCAGCTACCTAAGACAGAAGTACCCGACCAAGAGCGCCTCTCAAATTCTTTCCACCGGGCAAACCTTTGCAATGCTCGTCACGGTGGCTTTAGCCCTGAGCCTTCTGTTCGTTATGCCAACCATAACGCTCACCTCACTCACTACGATCTATATTGTGTACTGTATTCTTCTGATAGTTCTTCGTCTTTGGCTGCTGATGGAGACAGTCAGAGTATCAGAGATAAAACCGGGCGACAAAAAATATGACGAACCACTCTCTCTGCCGGTTATTACCATCCTTATTCCATTGTATATGGAGCAGGAGAGCGTACCCTACATTCACGAGGCTATTGAGCAGCTTGCCTATCCAAAACATCTTCTGGACGTGAAGCTGCTGCTTGAAGAAAATGATCCCGAGACACTTTCAGCAGTCAGACAGCACTGTATTGCCGATCATTATCATGTCGTCGTCATTCCTGACATTCTGCCCCGCACAAAGCCAAAAGCCTGTAACTACGGATTATGGTTGGCACGCGGAGAACTGATCGTCGTTTATGATGCCGAAGACAGGCCAGATAGTGACCAGCTATCCAGGGCTGCGTGTCTTTTTGCCGAGGCGGGCCCTGACACCGCCTGCGCACAGGCAAAACTGAATTACTATAACCCGCAGCGTAATCTGCTAACCCGCCTTTTCACACTGGAATATACATTTCTTTTCGACCATGTCCTGCCGGTATTTTGTTATCATAATCTCCCCATACCACTTGGCGGTACATCAAATTTCTTCCGCACACACGTTTTGCAGGAGATTGGCGGCTGGGACCCCTATAACGTTACAGAGGATGCAGATATTGGCCTCCGCCTTTTTGATGCGGGCTACAAAGTCACAATGCTGCAGTCGACAACATGGGAAGAAGCAACGCCGACCTTACAAGCGTGGGTGCGACAACGCTCCCGCTGGATAAAGGGATACATTCAGACATGGCTGGTACATTTGCGTCATACGGACACCTCCCCGAAGTCCGGTAAATTCTGGTGTAAACAGTTGACCCTGCAACTGGTTGTTGCGGCTGTCATAGTTTCTGCATTGATTAACCCTGTATTCTGGATCCTGTATGGCTTATGGATAGGCGGCGTTACATCTGTGGGCGCCCTGTTCTTTCCCCAACCTTTGGGAAATCTGGCCATGGCGAGCTTTCTCTGCGGAAACTTTCTGCTCATTTATCTGCACATGATTGCCCCCTTGAACCGACGATGGTTGCACCACGCACTCTATGCGTTGCTTTTGCCGCTATACTGGTTATTGCAAAGCGTAGCTGGCTACATCGCCTTGTGGCAGTTGTTAAGGAAGCCGTTTTACTGGGAGAAAACACAACACAATCCCGGTACGGAAATACCGTCTGATGCTAACTATTAGAATGAAAACACGGCATAGGCTGATTTTTTTGACTGGCTGTATGGTCGTGACAGTCACCCTGTTATTACTGGACTTCTCCCCCTTACAATCCGGAAACCACGCACAGTTTGGCTGGACCGTGGCAATGCTCAACCTGATTGCCTCTCTGGAGGCAGACTGGCTCGCCAGCTCAGTATTGATTGCTATATTCAGTGCTACTACTACTTTTGCAATTTCATCCTGTTTTTCTTTGGCGCGAGACCAGGCCCTTTCCGGCCTTCTTGTGCCAATCCTCTGTCTGACCAACCCGCTGGTTCTCTGGTCGATTACGAGCGCAGAAACTTTTGTCCTCCCGGCACTATCCATTCTCATGTGGTCAGTATGCACAAGGCTTCAACAGCACAGTTTTGCCCGCAGCTCTGTCACCACGGGTATGTTTCTGGTGCTCCTATTCTCTGCCACAGGGGTATTTCTATGGCTTATTATTCCGCTCTTCTTCAGCCTGTCGTTTCTTATTTCACCCCGACTGTTGTTGAGACATCGGCTGGTGCCATTATTGATTGTGATGATGCCCACATTCCTGGGTGCAACTGCGCTCCTTTACTGGATGTGGAGTTCGGGAACAGCGCCTAAAGGGCTACTCAATTTTATCAGCCCGAATGAACGAGAGACAATCTGGCTCGTGAGGCACGGCGGGCAGTTCGGCTCTGCACTGGGCGAACTCATTTGCTGGACGTTACTGATCTGCCCGCTCGTCGTCTTTCGGCTACTCTCAACTGCCTCCATGGCAGAGCGAAAAATCTGCGGTGTTGTCTTGATGATGCCTGTGTTCGCCGCCGCGCTTGCAAGTGATTTTCTCGCCTTGCCATCGCCATTGGCCTACCTCACCATACTGGTAACTGGACAAATCTGGATCACAGCAAGGCTCTCCTCAGGTTCGGCCCTTGCGGGACAGTATATTTCCTGGCTAGGGAGCTATCTTGCAATCTGGTATTATGCCTTATGACAAATACATTGAGTGACCTTGCCGGGCTACCATTCTGGAAGATGAATGGTCTTGGTAATGATTTCGTCATTGTCGACTTGCGACAGTCTGCTGCGAAAATGTCATCAGACGCGGCGAGAATGCTTGGTAGCAGAGAAGGTGATTATGGCTGCGATCAGATCATCACGCTGGAGCAACGATCCGGCGAGCCCTATATGGGGATCTGGAATGCCGATGGGTCTGAAGCCGGCGCTTGCGGCAATGCAGCGCGCTGTATCGGCTGGCTGTTGATGAAGGAAAGCGGCACACAAGCCGTCGCTTTTCTTTCGCCTTCAGGAGAAATCGAGGCGCACTGGATCGGTCATGAGCGGATCAGCGTGGACATGGGCGAACCAAAGCTGCGATGGCAGGATATTCCCCTTGCAGAACAAATGGATGATACGCGCTTTATCGATATCAAACTCGGACCCATTGATAACCCCGTCCTGTGGGGACCATCAGCTGTGAACATGGGCAATCCACATTGTATTTTCTTTGTTGATGATGTGGATGTTCATCAACTCGACAGATTCGGGCCAATGATAGAGCATCATCCACTTTTCCCGGAACGCGCTAATGTCTCGGTCGCGCAAGTGCGTGGACAATATGATATCCGCTTGCGCGTTTGGGAGCGCGGCGTTGGTATTACCAGAGCCTGTGGCACAGCCGCCTGCGCTGCGCTGGTCGCTGCCCATCGTCGTCGCCTCACGGCCCGCAAAGCCACTGTCGAACTGGACGGGGGCATTCTGGCGATTGAATGGCGGGAGAGCGACGATCACGTCATCATGGCCGGACCTGTCGAGCTTGAATACACCGGCACCCTGTCGGCATGATCCTGAGTCAGACGCGGGACTTGCACAGCGCCAAGCGATGCAGCATGTATCCGCCATGAATGAGCGAGACGCCAGACCTGACGGATCAGTCACGGAAGTTATCAGCATGGGTTGCCGACTGAACGGCTATGAGTCAGATAAAATGTCTGCCATGGCGAGAACTGCCGGTTTGCACGATGCTGTGATTATCAACAGTTGCGCTGTCACCAATGAAGCTGTGCGGCAAACGCGGCAGAAAATACGTCAGCTCAAAAAATCCGCTCCCGGTAAGGAGATCATCGTCACAGGATGTGCCGCCCAGATTGACCCTGACAGTTTCCGCAAGATGCCGGAAGTTGGTGCTGTTGTTGGCAACGCAGAAAAAATGAAGGCGGCCACATGGAAGCGCATCGGTGTACATGGCGAAAGACCATCCACCGTCTCCGAGATTATGGCAGAGACCATGCTGCCGCCGATAACGACAACCGCCAGCCAGGGCCGAACCCGCGCCTATGTCCAAATTCAGAACGGGTGCGACCATCGGTGCACATTCTGTATTATTCCGTATGGGCGCGGTAACAGCCGTTCAGTTCCGATTGATGATGTTATCTCGGAAGTACACGGTCTTGTTGAAGCGGGCACGAAAGAGATCGTCCTGACCGGTGTTGACATTACTTCATATGGGCCGGACCTGCCTGGTGAACCCACCCTCGGGATGCTGGTGGCGCGCCTGCTGGCTGCCGTACCGGATTTGCCCCGTCTTCGCCT
This sequence comes from Aquisalinus sp., assembly GCA_022763115.1. Taxonomy (GTDB): domain Bacteria; phylum Pseudomonadota; class Alphaproteobacteria; order Caulobacterales; family Parvularculaceae; genus Aquisalinus. Next base: position 10,589 of record JALEGJ010000076.1, on the reverse strand, counting down.
GTCCTCGATTGACGGTGCGGAAATAGATGAACATCTGTTCCAACTGGTGACGACCGAGCAAAGGATCACACCTTATCTGCACCTCTCCCTGCAATCGGGCGACGACATGATCCTGAAACGGATGAAGCGGCGGCATACGCGCGCGCAAGCCATCGCGTTTTGCCAGCGCGTCAAGACTTTGAGGCCAGAGGTTGCCTTCGGGGCGGATATTATTACCGGCTTTCCCACGGAAACCGAGGATATGTTTGAAAATTCTGTTTCACTGGTTGAGGCATGTGATCTTTCATACCTGCATGTCTTTCCATATTCAGCGCGAACCGGTACGCCAGCCGCGCGGATGCCACAGATTGACAGACAGGTCATTAAAGACAGGGCGCGCAAGCTGAGGCAGACAGGTGATATGGCACTGTCGCGACAGCTTGACCGGCTCACCGGGAAAACCGGTCTTGTGCTGACAGAAAAAACAGCGGCAGACGCACAACAGGGACGCGGACGCCTCGGCAACTTTGCCGAAGTGAGTTTTGACTCGAAAGGTGATCCAGGCCTGCTGGAGGCAGGACAATTCGTGCACGTGCACCTGACGGCACATGATGGCCGCACATTACAGGGCGTTTCAGTAGAAAAGGCAGAGTTGTGAGCGAGAAAAAGGGATTTCTGGGACGCCTGTTCGGTCGGGGCAAGAAGACAGAGGAGGCTGAAGACCTTCAGCAGCCTGCGGCCACAACCACCGATGCCGCAAGCCTCGAAGCGCGCCATGCAGCCGCAGAAGCGCTCACTGCCACGTTGCGCACAGAGTTGGAAGAGGCACTCAGATTAGTTTCAAGGCAGGAACCTGCGACCGCCATTCCGGAAGACAGCACGCCAGAAACTGTAGACACGCCCGATACGACGGATATTCCAGCTACAATAGAAGAGAGTGTTCTGGAAACCGTTCCTGTTGCAGATGACTTCGAGATCGAGATTGAAGCCGAGGAAACAGCACCGGATTTACCGGATGCCCCTACTCTTCCTGATAATGAGACGGAAACAGAAACCGGCAAGCGCGGTTTCTTCAGCCGACTGACGCAAGGGCTGTCAAAGTCTTCGGCAAAACTTTCCGGCGGCGTCAGTGCCATTTTCACCAAACGCAAACTGGATGACGAGACGCTCGAAGAACTGGAAGACCTGCTCATCACCGCTGATCTCGGCGTACCGGCAGCCACCAGAATCACGACGGCACTCGCAAGAGACAAGTTTGACAAGGAAATCAGCGATGAGGAAGTGCGTCAGGTGCTGGCAGAAGAAATTGCCGGTAGTCTCGAGCCACTCGAAAAAGACATTGTCATTGATGGAAACAACAAGCCACATGTGATCCTGATGACCGGTGTCAACGGTGCCGGCAAAACCACAACGATTGGCAAGCTGGCACGCAAGTTTTCTGACGAAGGAAAGTCCGTCATGCTCGCAGCTGGTGATACCTTCCGAGCCGCCGCGATAGAACAACTGACGGTCTGGGGCGAGCGTGTCGGCGCCCCTGTGATCTCCAGGGATGTTGGTGCCGATGCTGCAGGCCTTGCATATGACGCCCTGCAGGAAGCCCAGGCACAGAATATCGACATTCTGATGATCGACACAGCCGGGCGCCTGCAGAACCGTACCGAGTTGATGGACGAGCTGGCAAAAATTGTCCGCGTGATCCGTAAACTCGATGACACTGCGCCGCACGACACAATACTCGTGCTTGATGCAACTGTCGGGCAGAATGCGATCAGTCAGGCAGAGGCCTTTACCCAGATTGCCGGCGTTTCGGGACTTATCATGACAAAACTGGACGGCACCGCCCGCGGCGGTGTGCTTGTTGCCCTGGCTGACAAGTTCAGCCTGCCAGTACATTATGTTGGCGTAGGAGAAAGTGTTGAAGACCTTCAACCTTTCAGTGCACATAACTTCACTCGGGCCCTGACGGGCATTGAAGAATTGACGGACCAAAAATGACAAATTCATCCCGTAAAGGCGAAAAACTGACCGGCACCCCAAAAATGCTGGTGGAACTGGGGCCCCTTGCCGCTTTCTTCATCGGTTACTTCATGGGGGGGCGTATTGGCCCTGTGCTGGACAGAACCTTCGGCACGCAGATGTTCAGTGAGGGGGGCGACGGTGTCTTCGTGGCAACCGCTCTTTTCATACCTGTCTGGCTGGTGGCGAGCATTTACTCCGTCTGGAAAGAACGCAGCATCTCCCCCATGCTGATCCTGACAGGCGTTCTCGTGATCGGCTTTGGCTCCCTGACACTCATCTTCCAGAGCAAGATTTTCTATTATGTAAAATCCACTCTTGTATATCTTCTCTTTGCAGGCCTGCTGGGTGGCGGGCTCATAATCAACCGTATATTCCTCAAAATGATTATGGGAGAGGCACTGAACCTGCCCGACAGCGTCTGGCGCACACTGACATGGCGCTTCACATGGCTTTATCTCGCACTGGCCGTGGGTAATGAAATCCTCTGGCGTACAATGACCCCCGGCTGCCTGCCGGATGCGCCTTGCGCAGGCGAGGCATGGTATGTGCGGATAGAAACGTTTGGCTTCATGGCACTGATCTTTCTTTTCATCATTGCCCAGACACCGTTCATATCAAAGCATCTGATTGAAGATGATGACGAAAGCGCTTCCACAGCCAAGACTGATGCATCTCACCTAAAAGAGAGTGAGCCAACACCCCATTTGCGGGAAACGTCGAGCGATAACCCCCTTAAAGACCGTCCACAGGATTCGTGAATGGCGCAAAATCTGCCAAGTTCTTTGACTGGTCGTATTGCTTAAGCGCCCAGTAAACACTGGGAAAAGCAAGGTCAGTCCACGGGATATCCGACCAGGTGAACAAGCCAACTTCTTCACTTTCCGGGCCAGCTGCGATTTTGAGCGGGTTTGCCAACCGTGCCCGGAACATGATCTGTACCTGAGAAATATGTGGCACGCTGTAAGTTGCAAGCAACCTGTCTATCTCAAGCTCCGCACAAGCCTCTTCCCGTGCCTCGCGCATCGCAGCTTCTTCAAGTGTTTCTTTCAATTCCATAAAGCCTGCAGGCAGTGTCCAATAACCTTTTCTCGGCTCAATGGCACGCTTGCAGAGTAAAACCCTGCCTTCAAATACAGCAACAGAACCAACGACAATCTTTGGATTCTGGTAATCAATGAAGCCGCAACGAGTGCACACCGAGCGTGTCATATTGTCGCCATCGGGTACTTTTTGCGTAAACTCCGGTTCAAGATAATTGGTAGACACCGTGCTTTTCTCCTTGCCGGGCAACTCAAAACTGGGTAATTCTGGTCACAGATAGTCTGTTTTACCCATTTTTTTTCAAAAATTGTGGAAAAATTGTTGCAAAACCTGCCGACACTCGACAGGTTGCAAATGTTTGTTAACAGATAAAAGGCAAACAGTGCACCTAGGAGCTGTTGAGGGGACGAACTTCCATCTTGCTCCGCATACCCAAGCAACGTCGTAAGGCGCTGCCCCAAAACAGACAAGAGGAAAAAAATGGCTAAATTCTCGCTGCAAAAATCACCGGGCCACCTTATTCGCCGTGCCCAGCAATATTCTTACGACCTGTATGCCAAGGAAGTTGGCAAAACCGGCCCAACACCACGTCAGTTCGCAGTTCTGCATACTGTCTCTGAGGACGAGGGCCTGAGCCAGACTGATCTTGTTCGCAAGACAGGCATCGACCGCTCTACACTGGCTGACATGATCTCACGCCTGATCAAAAAAGGCTATCTTGCACGTCAGCGTACGAAGACTGACGCACGTGCAAATTCAGTGAAGCTGACAGCTGCCGGCAAGAAAGTCCTGACATCTGCGACAGCTAAAGTTGTGAAAGCAGAAGCTGCAGCACTGAATGTCCTTCCGAAAACACAGCAGGCTGCATTCATGAAGGCCCTCGGAACATATGCCGAGGCTTTGGACAAGATCGAAGCTGAGCAAATGGCGCCAAAGAAACGTGCTCCTCGTAAAAAAGCTGCCAAGAAAGCACCAGCCAAGAAAGCTGCGAAGAAAACAACACGTAAGGTCGCCAAAAAGGCACCAGCTAAAAAAGTAGCTAAAAAGGCACCTGCTAAGCGTGCAGTAAAAAAGAAAGCTACACGCAAGAAAAGATAAGATCGGCTGACAACAGCCTGATTATCAAAACTGAAATGCCGCTGGATCAAACCAGCGGCATTTTTGTATCTTCATATATCCAGCGTCAACGAAACTGGCGCATGGTCAGACGCCTTTTCCCAGCCCCGTGCTTCATTATGGATCGCATAAGCCTCCCGGCCATTGGCGAGTGCCGCCTTTTTGAGAGCCGGGGTCACCCAAATATGATCGAGACGCCGCCCCCGGTTGGATGCACGCCAGTCTTTGGCCCGATAGGACCACCAGGAATAAAGTTTCTCCGGTTCCGGCACCAGCTCGCGCGCAACATCAATCCATTTCGCTGCAGCCTGAACCTCCCCCAGGTGCTCAACTTCAACAGGTGTGTGGGAGACAACTTTCAGCAATTGCTTATGGGACCAGACATCATTTTCCGTGGGGGCAACATTGAGGTCCCCTACCAGCACTGACTTGCGCGCAATACCTTCGCTGAAACCGCCAGCCATTTCCTTCATGAAAGCAAGTTTGTGCGCAAATTTCTCATTGAGGTCAGGGTCGGGAACATCTCCACCGGCAGGCACATAAAAATTATGTATTTCAAGTCCCCCTTTGAGCCGCACACTGATATGGCGCGTATCGTCCTTCTCACAAAACTGAAGGGCTTTCTGACTGGTAAAAGGCAAGCGTGAAATAATCGCGACACCATGATAGCCGGGCTGGCCGTGAACCGCGATATGCTCATATCCGGCCTTGCGGATCGCCTTTGACGGAAACTGGTCGTTCACGCATTTGATTTCCTGCAAACACAGAACGTCCGGCTCCTGCTCTTTCAAAAACCGTTCGACAAGACCGATGCGCAGGCGCACGGAATTGATATTCCAGGTAGTTATTTTCATCTCGGCCCTCTGCGCCTCCTGCTTGGCAATTCACTGGTTACACCATAGACCGTATTTCAATGGAACAGATGAGTTTTCTCCCGCCTGATATGCCGCATTGGTGGCAGGCTGCCCTGATAATTTTCACCAGTTTTTTCGGTTCGGCACTAACGGCTGCCTTCAGTATTGGTGGCGGCCTTTTACTGATTGCCGTGATGAGCTCTGTAATGCCGGCAGCAGCCGTCGTGCCGGTTCATGGCGCTGTGATGGTCGGCTCAAACGCTGGCAGGGCGGCTATTTTGTTTCGACATATCGACTGGCAAATCCTTGGCTGGTTTGCCATCGGCGCCATGACCGGGGCTGGTATCGGGTCGCAAGTCGTCACTAACCTGCCTGCCTGGACATTTCGTTTCGCGATCGCAGCCTTCATTATCTTCACGCAGTGGGGCCCTAAATTTCAAAACCTTGGCTTTGGCCCAAGATCCTATATCGTCGCGGGCAGTATCTCATCGTTCCTGACACTTTTCGTAGGGGCGACCGGGCCCTTTATTTCAACCATACTTTCCAAGGTGCCCGGTATGCCGCGTCAGGGACTGATTGCTTCCTCCGGTGCCTGCATGACATTACAGCATGGACTGAAAGTTCTGGTCTTTTTTGCAGCCGGGTTTCTCTACGCTCCCTGGTTGCCATTGATCGCGGCTGCCCTGGCAAGCGGTTTTTGCGGAACTGTTCTTGGTACCAGATTGCTGGGCAATCTCTCGGAAAAATTATTCCGTAAACTGTTGAAATGGTTACTGACAGTTATGGCCGCATATCTGCTTGTGTTGGCAATGCTTGAAGTCGGCCAGATGACCTAGGGTCAGGACCCATTAATATCGCCATTTTGGCGCAGTGAGGATTTGCGATGATTAGGAGAGTGAAGACAGACCGTTTGCTAAGCAAACGCAGCTGTTTGAACGCAGGAATGGTTGCCCCCTTCAAAAGTCTTCGACGACGTTCATCGTAAATCCTCGCTGCGTCCCGAAGGGATCGGGCCAAATGGCCTTCTCACATCGTTGCAAGCCCTTGAAAGTAGCAATACTTCCTGCGTCCTTGCGCCTTGTGAGCAGGCCATTTGACCTCGACCAAAAAGGTGAGATTAATGGGTCCTGACCCTAAAACAGGTTGAAGCTGCTGCCGACTACACCGACTGGCCACCGCCCCTTTTCAAACAACTGGAATTTCAGCGCGAATACGTGCGTATCAGCCTCAAACTCCGGATCATTGGCAGCCGCCAGCAACAAAAGACCCGCCCCATAAGCTGCCTGCACGGCACCGCCCACTGACAGGTTATGCACGTTTTCGTCCACCATATCCCATAGGGCAGCTGTATCAAGCAGCGCACTTTTCGCGGCATGTCCGGCCCGATCCGTTACCACGGAAAGACCCAGCTGAAGTGCCTCATCCGACATATACTCTAACGCCAGTCCGGTCAGGTCAGCCCTGACCAGTTCTTCGGCTTCCCAGGCCGGATTGGCCCAGTCAAAGGTTTCCGCAGAGGCGGCGGCATCATCCCAATCTGCGAGTATCGCTATCTCCGTATCCGGAAAACCAAGCTGATCCAGATAAAGCCCTGCTATGCGTCTGGTGCCAGGGTGCAGCATTTCCCCAAGATGGGAAAACCACGGCACTTCTTCCAGTCCGTCTGCGAACCGTCGCAATCGAGACAGGACGGGTAACTCGCGTTCAAGCTGTTCCAATTCTTCATCATCAGTCATGGCAAGAGAAGTCATGTTTTCAGCGCCTCTCGTCAAGCACCTTCGCGCAAAAAAAAAGCGCCCGGCTGAGCCGGGCGCAATCTTGCGCTTTAGCGCCTGCACCGGGAGGGGAAGTCCGGCGACGCGAGATGCGGATCTGCAAGCGGGGGGCGACGCTGATCGCTGCATCAAATATCGCGTAGTGTGATAATAACGCATCACACTACATCTTTTCAAGTTACATTTGCGAAAAAATTCTTGTGTGTTGCAAATATCATGGGCCGAGCGATTCTACCTGTCCCGAATGAAGCTGCCGCCTGCCTCGGGCACCCGGAACGCATTATTGGCGATGCGAACGCCTTGGCGGACATTATCGAGATCAACCACGGTGTAGTTGCCAACCTCATCTACCACGGCCCAGCGACGAAGTTTCATCTCGGGGGCATCAAATGTCAGCACCAGTTCGCCTTGCGTCTCCTCGTCAGTTGACTCGAGAATCAGATTCACAGCGGCTTCGGAGCGAAGAACTTCCTTGAGGCGCGCATCATCTGTGCGCACGTCGCGATTCAGCAGAAATTTCAACGGTGTACGGTTTACCGGATAACTATCCGTTGTCTCCAGATCGGCATCATGAACGTAAACAAGCCCTTGTGTCGCCACGATCAAGGTCGGGTTTGGCTCGTCATACTCAAAACGCAAACGCCCCGGGCGTGACAGTTGAAGCTGGCCGGTTGTGACATTGCCACTTGGCGCTGTCTGAATGAAGTCAGCAGACATGGTGTCGATACCCTTGAGGTATGAGACAGCCATGGCGAAAACTTCCTCATCGGTCCGGTCTTCATAGGCGAGCGGTCCGGTCTGGTACGTAAACTCGCTATCAACCGTTGGAACAGTCAGAGGTGTCACTTCTGCGGTGTAAGGCGCTTCCATCCCCTCAGACTCTTCACCGGCATCATTAAGCTGGGCGGCATTGAGATCCTCAGCTGAAGCCTGCGCGATAATGACCGGCGCAATCACCGCAACGCTTGTTGCCGGTGCAGACAAAGGCTCTGCTACTGGTGCCGGGGTTGTCTCAACGGCAGCAACCGCGAAGACACTCAGGCACGAAGCGAAGATATCAGAAGCAATCATGTTTCTACTCCATCTGAACTTTAGACGATTGTACTTAAGGCCGGGACGCAGCAAAAGGAAGGTTACCTTTTGGCAGGAATAAGGCCACACTTCACGTTATTGTCAGTCCTCCGATCCCGCGCGCGTCAAGCGCGGCTCTTTCAGGCGAGGTCAGGCACGAACCGAGCCTGCGCCTTATCGAGACCTTATCGTGACAGCATCGACACCTACCACACCCAAACGACCGGCAAAGTTTCTTGAAGGAAACCTGATGCGTCATGTTGCGATCATGGCCTTCAGCGCGAGCGCCGGGTTGCTTTCGATGTTCACGGTCGATTTTGTCGATTTGTACTTCATCTCCCTGTTGGGGGATGTTGCCATCACCGCAGGCGTCGGCTTTGCCGGTACGCTCATTTTTTTCAATATGAGTGTCTCAATCGGCCTGATGATTGCCGTGAGCGCGCTGACCGCAAGACGGCTGGGGCGGGATGATGAGGACGGCGCGCGGCGCATTGCGACCAGCGCGGTTGCCCTTGGTCTGATGGTCAGCGTGGTTATTGCCATCCTGTTCTGGATTTTCGCGCCGCTGCTGCTCGACCTGATCGGGGCAACAGGTGACGCAAAAGATCACGCCACCCGCTATTTGCGGATCGTCGTTCCCTCCCTGCCAGTAGCCGTGTTTGCCATGTCGAGTTCTGGCATTCTGCGGGCACATGGTGATGCGCGCCGCGCCATGAATGCGACGCTTGGCAGTGGTCTCGTCAATGCGATCCTGGACCCGATCCTGATTTTCGGACTGGCCCTCGGACTGGAAGGTGCAGCGATTGCGTCCGTTGCTGCGCGCTTCGCCATGGCCTGGTTTGCCGCAGCGCCGATCCTCAAGCATTATGGCGGCTTTGCCCCCTTCGCACGGGAACAATTTGCAGACCACCTGCAACCGATCCTGAAAATTGCCATACCTGCGGTGCTGACCAACATCGCCACGCCGATCGGCAACCTGATCGTGACACGCTTTATCGCGCCTTATGGTGACTCAGCCATCGCTGCTTACGCGGTGATTGGTCGCCTGACGCCATTGGCCTTCTGCGTCATCTATGCATTGTCCGGCGCTGTCGGGCCGATTATCGGACAGAATTTCGGTGCTGAAAATTATGCGCGGGTTCGGGAGACCGTTATCAAGGCGCTGATTTTCACGGCTGGCTACAGCCTGTTTATCTGGCTCGTACTGCTTCTCGGTGCCGGGTTCATCGGTGAACAGTTTGGCCTCGACCAGACGGGGCAAAACCTTATCTCGGTTTTTGCGATTATCATTACGCCACTGTTCTTCTTCAATGGCGTGTTATTTATTGCCAATGCCAGCTTCAACAATCTGGAACGGCCAACATGGTCCACCTGGTTGAACTGGGGCAAAAACACGATTGGCGTTGCGCCTTTTGTGATTGTCGGCTCCGCCGTCGGTGAAGCCTCCGGTGTTTTGGTGGGGCAGGCGATCGGAGGCATCATCTTCGCCGGGATCGGTATATTATTGGTATTCAGGCTTGTTGAGCGATATAGCACGGGCAAGATCGTACCATCTGAGTGACCTCACTTCACTCAAGCCGGATTTGTAACGTGTCCGACGCCTTCCTATATGAGCTTAAACAAGGAGACTTTATCCCATGGCGCGTCCTGTAACGATCACCCTGTCCCATGATCTTGGCAAGGAAGAGGCCCGCCGCCGCGTGGCCGAAAATTTTGACAAGATCAAATCTGCCTTGTCTGGCGGTATAACTTTTCGGTTTACGGAAGAATGGTCTGGTGACCGGCTATCCTTCACTGCCAAAGGTCTCGGCCAGAACATCAAGGGCGATATTGATATCTTCGAGGCGCATGTGCGCATTGTCGTGGTGCTACCGGCCTTGCTCGCAGGCATCGCGGAGTCCATCTCGGGCAGCGTTGAAAAGCAGGGCCAGATCCTGCTGGAAAAAAAGTAAACTGCAGCAACTTTGTCAGCTTGCTGCCTCGGCGATGACTTCCTCCAGCATGGCAATATCGTGCAAGATGATCATGCCATTCTCGTTTGAAAGAATGCCCCCCTCCTCCCAGATTTTCAGCTGACGGTTGACGTTTTCCCGCATTAAACCAGCATGAGCCCCAAGGTTTCCTTGCGACAGTTTAAGGTGAATACGGATATTTCCACCTTCTTCCTCTTTGCCATGAGAATCAGCCAGGCGAATAAGAGCTCGCGCTAACCGAGGCGCAGCCTGCATCGTCACAACCTCTTCCACGAACATGTCTGTCCGCCTTAAACGCTGGCACAGCACACTGATAATCTGCAATGCAATTCGTGGATGCTTTTCAATGAAAGGGAGAAAGTCTTTACGGTGAAGCTGCAGAGCGCGCGTTTCTTCCAATACATGGGCCGCCGCAGTGCGGGGCCCTTCATCCAGCAGGGCGATTTCGCCAAGAATATCTCCGGGCCCAAGAAAACTCAGAACCGTTTCCTTGCCGGTCGTCGAAAAAGTGCTGATTTTTACCCGGCCAGAGAGCAGGATGAACATGCTGTCGCCCTGATCACCCTGCCCGAAAATTTCTTTACGACTTTTGAACGTCACAGTTCTGGCCAGCGAAAACAGGTCTTCTAGTTCCTGATCGCTATAAGCGCTGAAAAAAACATTTTTTTTCAGCTCATATTTCAGACTGTCATTCAGTTGGCTCATGCAGTTACCCTTTTAGCGCAAGCCAGACTTATTCCCCGCGATAGGCATGCGGTTTA